>NZ_JBEXJN010000057.1:47844-57954 GCF_040609115.1 Lentzea sp. NPDC004782 | reverse complement strand
TTTGACGGGCCCATAATTCCCCCACTTATCGATGAAGGCGCCCTTCATCGACAACGTGTGGGGTGCGGGGGCCTACGAAGGCGGCGCCACGCTTTCGCGCGGCACCAGCGCCGGGGCGATCGTCCGCCGCGGCCGGGTGGTCTCCCCGTCGCTGACCTGCTCCAACAGCAGCCCGAGCGTCTCCCGCGCCACCGCCGCGAAATCCGGCCGCACGGTCGTGAGCGGCGGGATGAAGTAGGCGGCCTCCGGCACGTCGTCGAACCCGACCACGCTCACGTCGTGCGGCACCCTGCGGCCCCGCTCGCTGAGCGCCCGCAGCAACCCGAGCGCGAGGTGGTCGTTCGAGCAGAACACGGCCGTGACCTCGGGCATCCTCGCCAGCATCTGCCCGGCCCGGTAGCCGGACGCCGCACTCCAATCAGCCGTCACGACCGGTGGCACCTCGGCGCCGACGGCCTCCAGCGCACGCCGCCAGCCCTGCACCCGCCCGGCCGCGTCGAACCAGTCGGCGGGACCGGACACGTGCCACACCGTCTGGTGGCCCGCTTCCAGCAGGTGCGAGGTCGCGTCGAACGCGCCGGCCGCCTGGTCGACGGTCACCAGCGGCGTCGGGCGGTCCGGGTCACCGTCCACCGTCACCAGCGGCACGCCGGCGGGCACGTCGGCCAGCGCGTCGGCGGCCGACGAGTTCGGCGCGATCACCACGATGCCCGCGACGCGCTGGTCGCGGTGCCGTTCGACGGCGGCGGCGATCGACTCCCGGTCCAGCACCTTCACCCGGCCCACGCTCACCGCGAACCCGGCCTCCCCCGCCGCCTCCTCGAAGGCGGACAGCAGCGAGGCCGGTCCGTACAGGGTCGAGTTCTGCGCCACCACGCCGATGAGCTGCGTCTTGCCCGTGACCAGGGCGCGGGCCGCGCGGTTGGGGCGGTAGTCCAGCTCCTTGATCGCGGCCTGGACCCGCAGCCTGGTCTGCTCCCGGACGTTCGGGTGGTTGTTGAGCACGCGCGAGACCGTCTGATGCGACACCCCGGCGAGTCGTGCGACGTCGGTCATGGCGGGGTCACGCGTGGTCTTCTGCTCCACGAACGGTCTCCGATCCTTGGTCTAGACCGATGATGTTAGCGATAACACCCGTCGGTCTTGGTACAGCGCACCCATTGTGACCGCTATTCGAGCCGGAACGTCGCACGTCGGCGCGCGTCGCGGTCATTTCCCGGTCGGCCGACGACCAGTCTGCCCCGGTCGTGGATGAGATAAGAATCTGCTCCAACATTCAACGAAATCGCCGAGCTGTCGGCGAGGCCCGGGACCCGGACGAAGCTCGCCGCGCGGCCGTAGGCGTCCGTGTCCTCGAACGGGTCGATGCGCAGCGAGTCACCGTCCACACGCACGTACCGGTCGGGGAAGTTGACCGACTGCAGCGCGGTCGTCCCGGCCCCGAGGAAGCCCGGCACGAACCGGAACTGCGTGTCCCCGAGCTCGCGGACGTTGCCGTCCACGCGCAGCCGGTACTCGTAGTGCCGCACGGACAACCCGTCCAACGTGGAGAGCCGCACGATCGGCCCGCCCTTGCCGACCGGCACGCCGAACGACGGCGTGCCGTCGGCGTTCCAGTGCAGCCGCTGCACGCGGGTGTGCCGGTTCGGGTCGAACAGCGGGTCGCCGTTGATGTCGCGGTAGTCGCGGGCGTGGTAGACCAGCACGTCCATCGACCCGACGGTGGTGAACGAGTTGTGTCCCGGCCCGTACTGCGATGTCGGCGCATGGGTCGCGAAGATCGGGTCGGGCGACTTCGTCCACGACCGCGCGTCCAGCAGGTTCGCGTTCTCGTCGGCGGTCAGCAGGCCCATGCAGTAACGCGCGTCCGTGGCGCTCGCGGAGAACGTGACGAACACCCGGCCGTTGCGGATCAGCACCGCCGGGCCCTCGTTCACCTTGAAGCCCTGCACCTCCCACGGCAGCGTGGGCGTCGAGATCCGCACCGGCGCGGTCTTCAGCGCGAGCGGCGAGGCCATCTCGGCGATGTAGAGGTTGGTGTTGGTGGCGATGCCCGGCTCCGACTGCGCCCACAGCAGGTAGCGCTTCCCCCGGTGCGCGAACGTGGTCGAGTCCAGGGTGAACGTGTCCCACGCCGTCACCATCTGCCCGCGCAGCACCCAGCCGCTCGCGCGCGGGTCGGCGTTGGCGGACTCCAGCACGTAGGTGCGGATGCGGAACGGCTCGTCCTTGTCGCCCGCGGCGAAGTACACGTACCACTTGCCGTCGATGCGGTGCAGCTCAGGCGCCCAGATGTAGCCGCCCATCCGCCCGGAGTCCGGCCGGCGCCAGATCGTCCGCTCCCGCGCGGAGGCCAGACCGTCCAGCGTGGACGCGCCGCGGACGACGATCCGGTCGTACTCCGGCACGGACCCGGTCAGGTAGTACATGCCGTCGGTCGGCGGCGTGATGAACGGGTCGGCGCGCTGCTCGACGAGCGGGTTGCGGGCAGGCAGCTCGGCGGCGGGTACCGGGGCGGCCCCGGTGTCGGACCCAGCGGCGGGCGCGGCGGAGACGAGCGCTCCGGTCGCGGCCAGCACGCCACCCGTGCGCAGCAGTGAACGGCGGTCGATCACGAGCGGCTCCTGATCCTGAGGAACGTGACGGAGTTCGGCGGGAAGGTGTGGGTGAACGAGCTCGCCACCCGGATCTGCTCGGCGCGCGCCCTGATCGGCTGGGTGAACTCGGTGTTCACGTCGTCCGGGCGGCCCTGCAGCACGGTCGCGCGAGCCAGCGGCGCCACCGGGACGCCGAGGTCGACGCGGGTGCGGGCGGCGGTGTCCTGGGCGTTGACGACCTTGACGATCAGCTCGCCGGTGGCGAGGTCGCGGGTGACGACCTGGCGGAACGGCTCGGCGACCCGGTCGGTGAACTCGCCCCACTTCTGTCCGTCGAGGAACAGCGCCACGTGCCGTCCGCGCACCTCGACCCGGACGTCGTAGGCGCGGCCGGTGTCGATGCGGGTGCCGTTGCTCAGCACCGTGTTCTTGCTGCCGCCGACGGCCTTCTCCACGGCCGACTGGGTGTTGTTCCAGCCGCCGAGGTTCCACCAGTAGTAGTTGCCGGTGTCCTGCACGCCGAACGCGACGAGGAACCCCTCGCGTCCGGACTGCTTGGTGGCCTTGAGGTTCAGCGTGTAGTCGTGCCAGCTCTTGTCGCCCGCCGTGACGAGCGTGTCCTCGGCGTTGGCGTCTGACTGCACGTAGGCGCCGTTCACGACGTTCCACGCGCCACGGCCGGACTTCGTCCACTTGGCGTCGGTGCCCGAGAAGTCGTCGCTGAACAACGGCTGACCGGCCGCGCTGGTGACGCTCACGTCGTCGTAGGAGGCGGCGGTCGCCCAGGTGGAGAGCCCGATCGCGCCGGTGATCGGCGTCTGGGCGGCCGGTGAGCCGGTGGCGGTGCTCGGCACGACGCGGTCACCCACGTTGGTCATGAAGAGCTTCTGCATCTCGTAGTTCGCCGAGCCCCACGACGCGTGGTTGTTGAACCAGATCATGTCCGGCTTCCACTGCACGTAGTCCTCGTTGGACAGCAACGGCGCGTAGGAGGCGAGCTTCACGACGTCGGCGTTGCGTTCCAGGCCGGTCATGAACGCGGCTTCGCTCAGGGCGTTGCCGAACTTGTTGTCCTGCGAGGCGTACTCGCCGAGGAACACCTTCGGCCCGTTGCGGTCGTAGGAGTCGTAGCGGTCGTTGTTCTCCAGGAACCAGCTCGGGCTGTTGTAGTAGTGCTCGTCGACCATCTTGACGCCGGCTTGCTTGTTCATCTGCCAGAGCCGGTCGAACGTGCCGCCGTTGTCGTCGGGGCCTGAGTTGCCGATGACCGTGACGTCCGGGTACTTGGCGTTGACCGCCTTGCGGAACTCGGAGAAGCGGGCGAAGAACTCGTCCGGCAGGTTCTCCTCGTTGCCGACCTCGACGTGGGTGAGCTTGAACGGCTTGGGGTGCCCCATCTCGGCGCGCTTGCGGCCCCACGTGGAGTCGGCCGGGCCGTTGGCGAACTCGATCAGGTCGAGCGTGTCCTGGACGTGCCGCCGCAGCAGCGCGGGGTCGTCCGTGGCGCGGTTCTGGCCGCAGCCCGTGACCAGCGCGGGGACGACGGGCAGCGGCATCGCGCCGATGTCCTCGGAGAACTGGAAGTACTCGAAGTAGCCCAGCCCGTAGGACTGGTTGTAGCCCCAGAAGTTCGAGTTCGCGGCCCGTTGCTCGACCGGCCCGACGGTGTCCTTCCACTGGTACGAACGGCGGCGCTCGTAGTTCGGCGCGTCGTAGCCGTAGTGGCTGCCGGTGTTGACCAGGCAGCCGCCGGGGAACCGGACGAAACCGGGCTTGAGGGCGGCGACCTTCTCGGCGAGGTCACGGCGCAGGCCGTGGCCCTTGAAGGTGTCGCGGGGCATCAGCGACACCATGTCGAGCCGCAGGGTGCCGGTGCCGCCGCCGGTGACCAGAAGCCTGCCGGTGGTCGTGGACTTCCTCGCGCGGATCGTGCCGGTGTACTTGGCCCACCCGTCACTGCGGACCTGGACCTGCACCGGGTCGCCCAGCGGGGTGCCGGCGGGGTCGGTGATCGTGGCGGTGAGCGGGGTCGCGGCCTGGTCGGTGCGCGCCCAGACGGAGAAGTCGTAGCGCTGACCGTCCTGCACGGCGATGCCCGAGTTGTAACCCGAGTTGATGACACCCGCGGGCAGGCCGAGCTTGAGGTAACGGCGGTTGCGCTCGTTCATCCGGCCGTTGTCGTCGACGACGTCTACGGTGCCGCTGTGTGGTGCCCACGCAGTCAGTCCGGTGTAGCTCGCGTTGTCGGCCGGGTCGTACTCGAACGACCGGTTCTGCACGAGTTCGGCGTAGAGACCGCCGTCCGCAGCGCGGTTGATGTCCTCGAAAAAAACGCCGTACATCGTGCGGTCGATCGACGCGCCCTGACGGCTGGTGTCGATCTTGATGGCGTAGTCGATCTCGGCGGCCGCGCCGGATCCCGGAACGCCGACCAGCAATGTTGCCGCAACGGCGGACAACAGCAGGTGCAAACGGGGCACTGGATTGCCTCCCCCGGTCGGAAGTGAACGCTAACATAGGGCTGCGAACTCGTTACAAGCAAGGTCTTGACGGGCTGGATGTGAGCGTTCACTGTTGTCCACCTGACAGCCGCGGGCACGCGGTCGGGCTCCGCGACACCGTCGTCAACTCGGAGGAATCCCAGTGTTGAAGAAGATCACCACAGCTGCGACCGTGGTCGTGCTGACCGCGCTCACCGCGTGCGGCTCGGGCGGTTCGGGCAGCTCGAACAACGCCGGTTCCGGCGACGCCATCACGATGGGCTTCGCCCAGGTGGGCGCCGAGAGCGGTTGGCGCACCGCGAACACCAAGTCGATCCAGGACGAGGCCAAGGCCGCCGGGATCGACCTGAAGTTCTCCGACGCGCAGCAGAAGCAGGAGAACCAGATCAAGGCGATCCGGTCCTACATCCAGCAGAAGGTCAAGGTGATCGCGTTCAGCCCGGTCGTCGAGACCGGTTGGGACACGGTGCTGCTGGAGGCCAAGCGCGCGAACATCCCGGTGATCCTCACCGACCGCGCCATCGACTCGGAAGACAAGTCGCTCTACAAGACGTTCCTCGGCTCGGACTTCGTCGAGGAGGGCCGCAAGGCCGGCGAGTGGATGGTGCAGAACGCCAACGGCCCGACGAACGTCGTCGAGCTGCAGGGCACCACCGGTGCGGCACCGGCGATCGACCGCAAGAAGGGCTTCGAGGAGAAGATCGCCGCCAAGCCCGACATCAAGATCGTGGCCTCGCAGACCGGTGACTTCACCCGCTCCGGCGGCAAGCAGGTCATGGAGGCGTTCCTCAAGTCCCAGCCGAAGATCGACGTCGTCTACGCGCACAACGACGACATGGGTCTCGGCGCGATCGAGGCGATCAAGGCGGCCGGCAAGGTGCCGGGCAAGGACATCAAGATCATCACCGTGGACGCGGTGAAGGACGGCATGACCGCGCTCTCCAACGGCGAGATCAACTACATCGTCGAGTGCAACCCGTTGCTGGGCAAGCAGCTGATGGACCTCGCCAAGAAGGTCGTCAAGGGCGAGCAGGTGCCGGCCCGGGTCGTGACCGAGGAGGGCACGTTCACCCAGGAGCAGGCCAAGGCCGCCCTCCCCACCCGCCAGTACTGAGGTCGATGAAGGGCTCCTTCATCCACCTCAGGTGGAGCGAGGAGCCCTTCATCAAGAGCCCACCCCAAGACTGCGGGACCCGTCACTTCGCCCAAGTGGTGACGGGTCCCGCACCCCAATGACGAGGGTTCGAGCCATGACCGAGTCACCGCCGCCAGTCGTCGAGATGCGGGGCATCAGCCTCGCGTTTCCCGGCGTGAAGGCGTTGCAGGACGTCGACTTCCGGTTGTTCCCCGGCGAAGTGCACGCCCTGATGGGCGAGAACGGTGCCGGGAAGTCCACCCTGATCAAGACTTTGACCGGCGTGCACACCCCGGACAGCGGCTCCGTGCTGCTGGCGGGCGACGCCGTCGCGTTCTCCTCCCCCGGCGAGGCGCAGCACGCCGGCATCAGCACCGTGTACCAGGAGGTCAACCTCTGCGCGAACCTCACGGTCGCGGAGAACATCCTGCTGGGCCGCGAACCCCGGCGCCTGGGCGGCGTCGACTTCCCGGCGATGCGCCGCCGCGCCGCCGAGGTGCTCTCCCGCATCGGCGTGCACATCGACCCCGCGTCGAGCCTGAGCGAGCACCCGATCGCCGTGCAGCAGCTGGTCGCCATCGCCCGTGCCATCGCCGTCGACTGCCGCGTGCTCGTCCTCGACGAACCGACGTCGAGCCTGGACGCCGGCGAGGTCGCGGAGCTCTTCCGGATCATGCGGGTGCTGCGCGACGAGGGCGTCGCGATCCTGTTCGTGTCGCACTTCCTGGACCAGGTCTACGAGATCTCGGACCGGATGACGGTGCTGCGCAACGGGACCTTCGTCGGCGAGCACCTCACCGCCGACGTCGACCGGCGCACCCTGATCTCCCAGATGATCGGCCGCGACCTCGGCGCGCTGGAGGCCATCGAGGACGCCGCCGAGAAGCGCCAGGCCGACGGCCCGGTGCTGGTGCAGGCCTCCGGTCTCGGCCGGCGCGGCGCGATCGAACCGTTCGACCTGGAGATCCGCGCGGGCGAGGTCGTGGGCCTCGCGGGCCTGCTCGGCTCCGGCCGCACCGAGATGGCCCGGCTGCTCTTCGGCGCCGACCGCGCCGACTCCGGCCGCGTGCTGGTGGACGGCAAGCCCCTGCGCCTGCGCGGACCGCGCTCGGCGATCGCGGCGGGCATCGCGTTCAGCTCGGAGGACCGCAAGGGCGAGGGCCTCGTCGCGGACCTGTCGATCAGGGACAACCTGGTCCTCGCGATGCAGGCGGCCCGCGGCTGGAGCCGCCCGCTGCCGCGCCGCACCAAGGACCAGCTGGTCGAGAAGTACCTGAAGGCGCTGGACATCCGCCCCGCGAACCCGGACGCGCTGGTGCGCACCCTGTCCGGCGGCAACCAGCAGAAGGTCCTGCTGGCCCGCTGGCTCGTCACCGAACCGCGGCTGCTGATCCTGGACGAGCCGACGCGCGGCATCGACATCGGCGCGAAGGCCCAGATCCAGCAGCTCGTCACGACGCTGGCGGCGGAGGGCACCGCGGTGCTGTTCATCTCCGCCGAGCTGGAGGAGGTCGTGCGCATCGCGGACCGGATCGTGGTGCTGCGGGACCGCCGCAAGATCGCGGAGCTGGACGGGTCGTCGACCGGGGTGGACGAGGTCGTCGAGCTGATCGCGGGCGGGGCCGCACCGGAACCGGAGAAGGTGACCTCATGAAGAACCGGCTGCTCTGGCCGCTGCTCGCCCTGGCCGCGCTGTTGCTGCTCAACCTGGCCGTGACCCCGTCGTTCTTCTCCCTGCGCATGCAGGACGGCCACCTCTACGGCGGCCTGGTCGACGTGCTGAAGAACGGCGCCCCCACCCTCCTGATCGCCCTCGGCATGACGCTGGTCATCGCCACCCGCGGCATCGACCTCTCGGTCGGCGCGGTGGCGGCGATCGCGGGCGCGGTCACGTGTGTCCACATCGGAACGTCCGGGGACGCCTCGACGGCGTTCGCCGGCATGGCGATCGCGCTCGTGCTGTGCGCGGTCCTCGGGTTGTGGAACGGTTTCCTGGTGGCGGGGCTGGGCATCCAGCCCATCATCGCCACGCTGGTGCTGATGACCGCGGGCCGCGGTGTCGCCATGCTGGTGACCGAAGGCCAGATCGTCACGGTCAACAACGCCGCGTACCGCGAGGTCGGCGCCGGGTTCCTGTTCCTGCCGATCTCGATCCTGATCGCCCTGCTGGTGCTGGGGCTGGTGGCGCTCGCGACCCGGCGCACCGCGCTCGGCATGCTGATCGAGGCGGTCGGCGTGAACCCCGAGGCGTCGCGGCTGGCCGGGGTGCGGTCGCGCACGATCATCTGGACGGTCTACGTGTTCGCCGCGGTGTGCGCGGGCATCGCCGGACTGATGATCAGCTCGAACGTCTCCGCCGCCGACGCCAACAACGCCGGGCTGTGGATCGAGATGGACGCGATCCTCGCGGTCGTCATCGGCGGCACGTCGCTCGCGGGCGGCCGGTACTCGCTCACCGGCACGCTGATCGGGGCGTTGATCATCCAGACCCTCACCACCACCGTCTACACGATCGGGGTCGCGCCGGAGGTGACGCTCGTGTTCAAGGCGGTCGTCGTCATCGCGGTGTGCCTGGTCCAGGCGCCGAAGGTCCGCGCCGCACTGAGCCTGAGGAAGGTGGCCGTCTCATGACGACTCTCGCGCAACGGGTGCCGTCGCGGTTCCTCCCCGTTCTCGCGACCGTCGCGCTGTTCGTGCTCGCCTTCGGCGTCGGTTCGGTGCGCTACGACGGCTTCGCGTCGGGGCAGGTCATCGCGAACCTGTTCATCGACAACGCCTTCCTGATCGTGCTCGCGGCCGGCATGACGTTCGTGATCCTCAGCGGCGGCATCGACCTGTCCGTCGGGTCGGTGGTCGCACTGTCCACAATGGTCACCGCTGCGGGACTGCGGGCCGGCTGGCCGATCCCGCTGGTGATCCTCACCGTGCTGGTGATCGGTTCCACGCTGGGTCTGCTGATGGGCCTGGTGATCCACAAGTTCGACATCCAGCCGTTCATCGTGACGCTGGCGGGCATGTTCCTCGCCCGCGGCCTGTGCTTCGTGATCAGCGTGGAGTCGGTGTCCATCAAGGACCCGACGTTCCGCGACGTCGCCACCGCCGCCATCGAGCTGCCCGGCGGCGTGACCATCACCTACAACGTCGTGATCGCGCTGCTGGTCGTCGTCGCCGCGCTGTACGTGCTGCACCGCACGCGTTTCGGCCGCACGGTGTACGCGGTGGGCGGCAACGAGTCGTCCGCGCTGCTGATGGGTCTGCCGACGGCACGGGTGAAGGTCGGCGTCTACGTGATCAGCGGCTTCTGCTCGGCGCTCGCGGGTCTGCTGTTCAGCCTCTACATGCTGTCCGGCTACGGCCTGCACGCGGTCGGCATGGAGCTCGACGCCATCGCCGCCGTCGTCATCGGCGGAACGCTGCTGGCGGGCGGTGTCGGGTACGTGCTCGGCGGGCTGGCCGGTGTGCTGGTGCTCGGCACGATCCAGACGCTGATCTCGTTCCAGGGCACGCTCAGTTCGTGGTGGACGAAAATTGTGATCGGTGTCCTGCTGCTGGTGTTCATCGCCGTGCAGCGGACTATGGTGCGCCGGTGAGACGTACCGGCCCACTCGCGCTAGTAGCGGTCGTGTTGTTGGTGGTGGTCATCGGTGTGGTGGCGTTGAGCCACCAGGAGAGCATCGCGGGCGTGCCCGTCGGTCAGTCGACCGTTCCGAGCACCGCGACCACCACCACTACGACCGCAACGACGGAGACGACCACCACCACTCCGTCGACGACTACGACCACGGCGGCGGCGGGGGGGCAGACGCGCCCCCCCCCCCCCCCCGCCGGGGCGAAAAGGGCCCGCGGGGCGCCCCCCGGGGGGGGGGCGGTGGGAGAC
>NZ_JBEXJN010000057.1:32451-47834 GCF_040609115.1 Lentzea sp. NPDC004782 | reverse complement strand
CCACATTGCGGAACCCCCCCCCCACACCCCCGCCCACCAAAACCACCGGGGGGGGGGGGGCGCACATCCGCCCCCCCCCCGCCTCGCTCGCCGGCAAGATCAGGCCCGGCGAGCCGCACACGGGCGTGGCGACGTTCTACGACTCCGACGGCAGCGGCGCGTGCTCGTACGACAAGAGCCCCGACCCGCTGACCGCCGCCATGAACTGGTCGGACTACGAGAACTCCGCGGCCTGCGGCGCGTACGTCCTGGTCAAGGCGGCCAACGGCAAGAGCATCACGGTGCGGATCACGAACCTCTGCCCGGCGCCGTGCCGGGTGGGTCAGCTGGACCTCAGCGCGCAGGCGTTCGCCCAGCTCGCGCCACCCGTGCAGGGCGAGATCCCGATCACCTGGACGCTCGCGAGCCCCGCGCTGAACAAGAACGTCGCGCTCCGCTACAAGACCGGCTCCAGCCAGTACTGGTGCGGCATCCAGGTCATCGACCACCGCAACCCCGTGGCCCGGCTGGAGGTGCAGGCGGGCGGGCAGTGGCGGCAGCTCAAGCGCGCCGAGTACAACTACTTCCTCTCCGAGAACGGCGCGGGCTGCGGCGGGGCCGTCGCGATCACCGACCTCTACGGCGAACGTCTGGTGGTCAACGCCCTGCCGGTCAAGCCAGACGTCACTCAAGCCACGAACGTGCAGTTCGCCGCGCACTGAGGAATGTGCGCGGCGCGCAAAACGTTGATCGTGCACATGGCAGAAGAGACCGTTGAGCTCAGCCCCACCGACTGGGTGCAGGACCAGACCAAGAAGATCCTGGAGACCGGGACCACCGAGGGCGTCCTGGTCCTCGGCAAGCCGATCGTGCTGCTGACCGTGCGCGGCGCGAAGAGCGGCAAGCTGCGCTACACCCCCGTCATGCGCGTGGAGCACGACGGCCGGTACGCGGTGGTGGCCTCCAAGGGCGGCGCGCCGGAGCACCCGACCTGGTACCACAACATCCAGGCCCACCCGGAGATCTCGCTGCAGGACGGCACCGAGACGAAGCAGTTCGTCGCCCGCGAGGTCGACGGCGACGAACGCGCCGAGTGGTGGGAGCGCGCCGTCGCGGCCTACCCGGCCTACGCCGAGTACCAGACGAAGACCGACCGTCAGATCCCGGTCTTCGTGCTGGACCCGAAGTAGCGTCCGCAACCCGCCTTCCGGGCAGTTGTGGTGATTACGGGCTACTTCATCCACCTGACGTGGATGAAGGCGCCCTTCATCCACCTTGTCAGCCGATCCGCAGCGGCACCGACACGCTGGGCGTGCCCGCGGCGTCGAGAGCGAACAGCAGGTAGTCGCCGGGCGGCGCGATCCCCGGATCGGACGGGATCGCCGCCCGGTACGACGTCGGCGACGCGGCCGTCACGGACAGCGGGACCCGCCGCTGGTCGTTGTCCACGGAGTGGGTGGCCGCGCCGATCCGCATCAGCGCGATGCCCTTGACCACCCGGTCGGTGCCGAGGGTGATCGTCGAGCCGTACGAGGCCGCGGAAGGCGCCGAGGTGATCGCCGGGCGGGCCTTGCGGGTCCCGTCCGCGTTCAGCAGGTACGGCGGCACGAGGATCTGCCCGTCCGGGTGGTTGGTGGCGCAGTCGCCGCAGAGCCCGCCACCGCCGGAGAACACCGTGCCGTCGGGCAGCAGGTTCGCGACGCTGTGGTAGTTGCGCGGCGTCGCCATCGGCGCGAGCGCGGTGAACCGGCCGGTCGCCGGGTTCCACAACTCCGGTTCCAGCACCGAGGTCTGGTCGGAGAACGGCACCGGGTGGCTCTGCCCGCCGACGACGACCACCGTGCCGTCCGGCAACACGACGCTGTTCACGTACGCGCGTGCGGCGGCCATGTCGGCGACTCGGCGCACGACCGGCGCACGCCCGGTGATGTCGATCGTGTACGCGGCTTTGGTGGCGTCGGCGTTCTCGTACGCCGGTGCACCGCCGAGGGCGAGGATCTTGCTGATGTCGTACATCACGGCGTTGCCGTTCATCGCGTCCTCACCTCGCACGCCCGCTTCGGTGACCTTGCCCGCGCCCGCGGTGTCGACCCAGTGCATCCGCGCGCTCGGCCCCGCGTGGAACACCCGGCCGCCGCTGCCGGCGAAGAGCCACGCGTGGTTGTCCGCGCGGTAGGCCCCGGCCGGGTCGGCGGTCAGGAACGGCTCCGGCCGCACGCCCGGCAACGACCGCCAGCTGTTGTCCCGCGGCGAGTAGACCTCGCCGGCCTTGCCGCCGCGGCCACCTGACCACGAACCGCCGACGGTGAACGCCTCGCCGGTGGACAGCGTGGTCTGGCCCTGGTAGCCGCGGCTGATGTTCATGTCCGCCGCGCTGGTCCACGCGTCGGTGCGCGGGTCGTACAGGCTGGCCTTCTTCGCGTTGCTGCCGCCCGTCACCAGGATGCGGCCGTCGGCGAGCATCGACGTGCCGGGGCAGAACATGTCGTGGCCGGTGTCGTCGACCCGGCGGCCGCTGACCTCACCGGTGGCGAGGTCCATGGTGGCCGTCTGCGTGTAGCCGTTGGCGCCCCCGAAGTTCGTGAGGCCGTAGGCCGACCACGTGAGCAGTTTGTTGTTCGGCAGCACCGCGGAAGCGGCCGGGACGATCGGGAAGCCCACGGCCGGTCCCCACGCGCCCACGACGCTCGGGTCACCCTGGACGGGAGGCCGCGGACCGGGGTCGCCCAGCAGGTCGATCTCCGCCGCGCTCGCCCACGACCCGCGCCCGCCCGCCTCGGACAACGCCACCAGCCGCACGTACCGGGTGCTGCTCACCGCGAACCCGATCGTCTTGACCCCGGCGTCGTCGGCCAGCGTGCCGGTGACGACCGGGTCGCCCCAGGTCACGCCGTCCGTGCTCAGCCTGATCTCGTACCGCCCGACCCGGCCGTTGGCCCGGTCCGCCCTCGGCGTGTAGACCAGCCCGGACACCCGCCGGGCGGTGCCCAGGTCGATCGTCAACCACTGGGGCAACGGCGTGGGCGTCCGCCACCTGCTGTGCCAGATCGTCGCCCGGTCGCCGTCCAGCACGCTCGCGGCCGGGCTGTCGGGCTCCTCGCCGCTCGCCGACGCGACCCAGCCCGTCCTCGGCAGCTTCTCCGCCGCGGGAACGAGCGCCGCGGCGGAGAGTTCGAGATGGTGGTGGTCATGTGCCTCGCCGGGCTCGGCTCCGGAGAGCCGCGGCACGACCGCGGCCACCGCGATCACGATCAACGCCAGGTGGACGGGCCTTGCCAGTGGTCTTCGCATTCGTTTCCGTCACCAGTTCAGGGAAAGGGTGGAGAGGTAGTCGGTGAGCTTGCCGGCGATCAGCCGGTGGTCGCGCGCCGAGAAGTGCCAGTCGCAGCCGAGCAGGTCGAGCGGCAGGTCGCCGAAGTTGAAGTAGCGGACGCGGCTGTCACCGGAGTTGGTGCGGTCCTGCACGACCTGCCGGGCGGCGTCGGCGAAGGTGCCGGACGCCTGCGGGACGTCCACGATGATGGTCGTGCCCGCGCCGTAGCGGGTGCGCAGCTTGTCGAGGAAGCCCTGGTAGGCGGACTTGTACGCGGCGACCAGGCTGTCCGTGGTGGGCCACTGCTCACCGGGCTTGAGCGCGGTGGAGAAGTCGTTGGTGCCGAGGCCCACGAGGACCACCTGCGGGTGCCAGGTGCCGGGGTTCTGCCACACGTCGCCGTCGACGTTCAGCAACGCGCGGTCGTAGTAGGTGCGGTAGCTCGTGCCCGGCTCGCCGCCGTTGTAGTTGCGGACCATGCCGCGCCCGGAGAACGCGTTGACCTGGTAGTCGGCGTTGAGCGAGCGGGCGGCCAGCGCCCCGAAGCTGATGTCGGTGTTGGTGTTGCGGTTGACCCCGCCGTTGGACGAGCAGTCACGGGTGGTCGACAGGTTGCCGTAGCCCGCGGTCAGCGAGTCGCCGATGAACTCGATCTGCCGGGCGCGCGCGGCGGGCTTGGCGAGGATCGCACCGCCGTTCGCGGCCACGAACCCGCCGAACTCCCCGGCCGCCCACGGGCTCTCGGTCCGCTTGACCAGCCGGACGCGGTGCTCGGCGTTGCTCAGGCCGTTCACCCAGTACGTGGTCTTGCCCGGCGTCACCAGCGACGCGGTGGTGGTGCCGTCGATCTGCACGTCGTAGTCGTTGTTGGCGTCGTTCAGCACGATCCCGACGCCCGTGCCGCGGAACCGGCCCTCGAAGTAGACGCCGGGCCAGGTGTACTGGCCGTTCTTCGTGACGCGGCCGGCGGTGTGCGCCTGGGCCAGCACGTCCTGCGGCGGCGGCGTGGCACCCGTGCAGGCCGTGCCGTTGAGCGCGAAGCCCGTCGGGGCGGGGCTCGTCGCGCCGTTGACGACGAAACCGATCCCGGCGCTCGTGCCGGTGCCGAGCGAGGCGTTGTAGTTGACGTTGTCGACCGAGACCTGCGCACCGGTCTGGTGCACGGTGCCGTTCCACATCTGCGTGACGGTCTGGCCGCCACCGAACGACCAGGTCAGCTGCCATCCGCTGATCGGGTCACCGAGGTTCGTGACGTCCACCGAGGCGATGAACCCGCCCTGCCACTCGTTCGTCACCTGGTAGGAGACGCGGCACCCGGTGGCGGCCGAGGCCTGCGGAGCGCCGATGGTCGTGAGAGCCGCGGTCAGCGCCGCGGTGAGGACGGCTGCTGCCGCTGACTTGGTCCGGTACACGGGAGTTCCTCCGTACATCCACTGTGGACGGATGGCGAAGCCGGCGAGCTTCCAGCCGACCGTAGCGAAAATCGCCCACAGTTCACAGATGCCGTTGTGGCACAACGTGTTCACGCGAATCGACGGAGGGACGTCGAACGCCGTCGAACGCGAGGATCTTTCGGTTCGACAGCGGCGAGCGGAACCCGTTCACCCCCGCCGTCGGCACCGCGGTGTCCTGCCCGTTGCACGGCGGTCCCCACAGGCCGAGCTTCTCCCGCGCGGCGGCCGTTTCGGCGTCGGCGAGCGGACCGGCCGCGCCCTGCGCCCGCAGCACGCCCTGGCGCACCGCGCGGAACGCGTAGTCGGTGCCGTCCGCGAGCTCCAGGTTGACCTCGCCGGGGTTGATGCTCGAGAACCGGACGGGCTTGTTCAGCAGCGTCGTCCTCGCGAACGCCAGCGCGGCCGCCGACCAGCACGCGGCGGGCGCGGCGAGCAGTGAGATGCGCGCCTTCACACCGTTCGGGAACTCGACCGTGCGGCTGTCGATGACGCTCTTCAGCAGCAGGCCGGGCGGCCGCTGGTCGGTGGCCCGCGGGGAGGGCCGCAGCGGCGCCGGCGCGGGCGGCTCGGAACCTGAGCCGCAGGCGGTGGTGAGCAGGATGATGAGCACCATCAAGTGCTTGCGCGCCACCGGAGACTCCCACCTAGTTGAAACTTTTACTACCGTATCCTGATCTTGTCCGCGCTCAATCAGCCGTTCGGAGTTGATCTCGTGGGCGAAGCGGTCCAGCGTGGACGCGGCTGCCAGCCGATCGGATGGCGAAAACCCGTCACCTGGCGGGTGCCGCCTGCCGGGTTCCGGATGGCCCGGACACGCGGTCGCCGGTCAGACTGAACGCGAGCGGGATCCACAAAGGAGCGTGTCATGATTCGGGTGGTCGTCGTCGACGACGAGGAGCTGGTGCGGACGGGGTTCCGCCTCATCCTCCAGGCGGCAGGGGACATCGAGGTCGTCGCGACGCCGTCGGGCGCGCAGGCGGTGCGCGAGGTGAGCCTGCACAAGCCGGACGTCGTGCTGCTCGACATCCGGATGCCGGACGTGGACGGCCTCACGATCCTGCGCCAGCTGCAGGGCCTGCAGAACCCGCCCGTCGTCGCCATGCTCACGACGTTCGACTCCGACGAGTACATCGCGATGGCGCTGCGGTCGGGCGCGGCCGGTTTCATCCTCAAGGACACCGGACCGGAACAGCTCGCCCAGATGGTGCGCACGCTCGTCAGCGGCGGCGTCGTGCTCTCCCCCAAGGTCACCCGCACCGTCGTCGACGGCTATCTGGGCTCCGGCGCGGGTTCCGCCGCCGCCGAACAGGTCGACCTGCTCACCGAACGCGAACGCGCGGTGCTCGTGCTGATCGCCGAGGGACTGTCCAACAACGACATCGGTGCCCGCATCCACGTCAGCGTCGGCACGGTGAAGGACCACGTGAGCGCCATCCTCACCAAGCTGCGCGTGGGCAGCAGGGTGCAGGCCGCGCTGGTGGCCCAGCGCGCCGGACTGCTCGGCGAGGCCGGGGAACGGGCATGAAGCCGGGGACGTCCGCTCGGATCGTCGACGTCGTCGTGCTCGCGGTCGCCGTGCTCGAAGGAGTGCTGACCACGATCACCGAGCCGTCGCCGTTCGCGATGGTCCCGGTCGTGGTCGCCGTGCTCGCGCTGGCCGTGCGCGACCGCTGGCCGCTGGTGGCCTTCCTGGCGACCCTGCCCGCCGTGCTGTGGCCCGGCGCGATCATCCCGGCGATCGTCGCGCTGTACGCGGTGTCGACCAGGTACCGCGACTGGTGGGTGCTCGCCGGGTGCGGGCTGCTCGCCGCGGGCAGCTTCGTCTTCCCGACATCGGACCTCGCGACAACGGACCTCGCGCCCACCGACCTCGACTCCTACGTGCTGCTCGGCATCATCTACTTCACGATGACGGCACTCGCCCCGATCCTGCTCGGCCAGTTCCTGCGCACCCAGCGCGAGCTGGCTCTGCGGCTGGAAGAGGTCAAGGAGGCACGCGAGCACGAACGGCGCCTGGACGCCGAGGCGATCCTCGCCAAGGAGCGCAACCAGCTCGCCCGCGAGATGCACGACGTCGTCTCCCACCAGGTGAGCCTCATCGCGGTGCAGGCCGGCGCGCTCATGGTCAGCACCACCGACCCGAACGCCAAGCAGGCGGCCGAGAACGTGCGGCAGCTGTCGGTGAACACGCTCGACGAGCTGCGGCACATGGTGAACCTGCTGCGCGCCTCCGGCACACCGTCGACCGAACTGACCCCGCAGCCCACGCTGACCGATCTGCAGCGGCTCATCGACAACAGCGCGATCGACGCACGGCTCGTCGGCAGCGCCCCGGTGGACCTCGAACCGCCCGTGCAGCGGGCCATCTACCGCACCATCCAGGAAGCGCTGACCAACGTGCGCAAGCACGCTCCCGGCGCGAGCGCCACCATCGAGATCAGCCACGACGACACCGATCTGACCGTCACCGTCACCAACACCGCGCCCACCAGACCCAACCTCGCCCTGCCCAGCGCCCACCACGGACTCGTCGGACTGCAGGAACGGGCCGCACTGCTGGACGGGAAGCTCCACACCGGACCGACGCCGGACGGCGGTTTCCAGCTGCGGCTGCGACTCCCGGTCAACGCGGGCTGACCCCTGTCGCCCGGTCGTCGATGAAGGGCGCCTTCATCCACCCCAGGTCGATGAAGGCGCCCTTCATCCACCACGACGGGCGGCCGGAGGTGCGGCTGACCGCGGCCCGAAGCGGGCCAGGTACACCGCGCGTCCGGCGAGGCTCACCTGCAGGTGTTCCAGCACCGGGTCGAAGAACGTCTTGCGGTGGGCCGCGTCGGTGACGATGGTGGCGATGAAGTAGAGCGTCGAGAACGCGGCGATGAACAGGCACACCTGCACCAGGTCGTTCGACAGCGGCACCTGGACGCCGAACAGCACGCCCTGGTTCGGGTCGTGGCCCACCCACGACTTGATCGCGCTGTCCGGCACCGTGAGCTCGCCCAGCACGACGAAGGCCACGAACACGATCATCGCGAACACCAGCGCCTGCAGCAGCTGGGTCAGCAGCAGGATCAGGAACAGGTTCGCGCGCTCCAGCCGGGTGAACGGCGGCGCGCTGCCGTGCACGGAGTCGCCCGCGTCGCCGAACGTGTCGGCGGGCAGCGCGGGAAGACGGTCGCGCCACCCGGTGATCAGCGCGCGCAGCTCGGCGGCGAACACCGAGCGCAGGAACAGTCCGCTCAGGACCGCGAAGAACCCGAGCACCAGCCAGATCCGGTCGCGCGGGATCTGGCCCGCGCTCTGCCAGATCTCCGCCGTGTAGAACCCGAACACCGTCACCAGCAACAGCAACGGCATCGAGCGGCTGGTCATCGTGCCGACGCTGCGCAGCTGGCGCACCGCCGCCCTCAGCGCCCATCCGAAGACCGAGCCCATGCCGACCGCGGTCAGGGCGAGCAGCAGTCCCACGATGACCAGGCTGGCGAACACCGAGGCCACCAGCCCCGACCACCGGAACGGGCCTTCGAGCAGGCTCTCCCCTACCGGCCACAGCACCACGTAGGCGCCGATGACCGCCGACGCCGGCCCGAACCCGCGGTCGTCCAGGGCGCGGTCACGGGCCCAGTTCGCGGCGAACCACGCGCCGACGAGCGGCAGCACCACCGAGCCGACCAGCACCGCGGTGTAGAACAGCAGGAAGAGCGCGTTCTCCAGCCTGGACCCGAACTCCGAGTCACCATCGGCGACCGTCAGCACGACGTAGAGGAGATCGGACAGCCCGAGCCAGGTCACCGCGGGCACGACGCGGACCGCGAGGTTGCGCTCCAGCCCGCGCACCACCGCGGGCAGCCCCCTGCGGCGAAACCACTGCTCGGCCCTGCGTGCGTCCAGTTCGGACGGTGTCATGCGGTCGATCATCCCGTCTGCCGGACTCCGCGTGCCGGCGGGCCATGGTAGGCCGCCGGTCAGCTCACCCGCCGAGGCGGCTCCCCCAACCGCACCCGCTGCCCCGGCAGCATCGGCACAACCGGCCCGGTACGACTGAAGAGCTTCGGCGGCAACAGGGTCAGCGGCGGCGGCTGCTGCCCGTTGAGCTTGGCCATCAGCAGCTCGACCGCGCGCCGTCCCAGCACGTCGGCCGGCAGCTGCACCGACGTGAGCCGCAGCTGTTCGGCGAGCTCGTCCGGGCAGATCGCCACCACGGCGACGTCGTCGGGCACCCGCCTGCCCTCGGCGCGCAGGCAGTCCACCACCCAGCCCAGCACGGCCTCGTTGTGCACCACCAGCGCCGACATCCGCGGCAGCTCGCGCAGCAACGTCGTGACGACGGCGTGCACGGAGTCGTACCGCTGCTCGGCGGGCAGGGCGGTCGAGGCGATGCCGCGGCGCATGGCGGCGGCGCTGAACCCGGCGAGGGTGCGTTGCGCGAAACCCGTCCTGCGGGCGTAGACCGCGCTCGGCGCGCCGAGGAACCCGATGCTGCGGTGCCCCAGTTCGGCGAGGTGGTCGACGCAGCGCGCGCCGGCGGCCTCGAAGTCCAGGTCGACGCAGGTGAGTCCCTTGACCGCGGAGGGGTGGCCGAGCAGGACCGCGGGACGGCCGAGCTCGCGCAGCACCGGCAGCCGCTCGTCGTCCAGCGCCACGTCCATCACGAGGAACCCGTCCACCCGCGCGCCGCCCGCGACCCGGCGCAGCCCGGCGGCGCCCTGGTCCGCGGTGACCAGCAGGACGTCCATGTCGTGCGCGCGGGCCGCCATGACGACGGAGGTCACGAACCTCATCACGACCGGGAGGTGCACGCCTTCCCGCAACGGGAGCACGAGCGCCAGCACGTTCGTTCTGCTGCTCGCCAGTGCACGGGCACCCGCGTGCGGCTGGTAGCCCAGCAGCTGGATGCTTTCCCGCACCCTCACACGAGTACCGGCGGAAACGGGGCGTTTGCCCGTCAGCACGTAGGAAACCGTGCTGGGAGCCACACCCGCGTGTTTCGCCACGTCCACAATGGTGACCACGTCGACACCTCCGGCCCGAACGAATCGAAGCGCTTCGAACGTGGTTCCAGAATGTGACACAACCGAAACTCACACGTCAAGCAAATGGCATTTGTTCGACGACTTCGACGAACAACCGTCGATGTCCGCCGACTCGTTCGGCGACACCGACTGAAACGATCTCTTCTCGGCATTCGACGGAATTCGACTCGAACGGCGTCGAACGCCCCCACTCCCGATTTACGTGAAAGATCTTCCGCGTTCGACCACGGGGTCGTAACCTTCGAGTCGAGGTCGGGCCGTTCGGGGGAACCCCTTGCCGCAGAGGAACGATGAGACGACTGCTGGGCGCGCTGAGAACCGGCCCCCTGAGATGGCTGCTGGTCGCCGCCGTGCTCGCGACCAGCGCGGCCGCCGCGTGCGGAGGCGCCCGCGAGCAGGCGGCACCGGCCCCCGAGACCACTCCCCCGGACACCCCGTCGATCATCGAACCGCCGAAGAGGTCCGGTCTGACCGTCCAGCGCGTCGTCGACGTGCGCACCGTCCAGCTCTCCGACGGTGAGGAGGTCACGGTCAGGGGGCTCGCCGCGCCCGACGCGTGCTGGGCGGACGCCGCCGCGACGTTCGCGCGGTCCGTGCTGCTCGACAAGCCGGTCGAGCCGGGCCCGGACGGCACGCTGCGGCTCTCGGACGGCACCGACTACGGGGTCCTCGCCGTCGAGCTCGGCATGGTGCGCAACGAGTCCGCCGACGACCGTCTGCTGAAGGACGCGGAAGCGGCGGCCTCGGCGAAGCGGATCGGCCGCTGGGGCCCTCCCTGCACGCAGCCCGCCACCACCACGCCACCACCGGCCCCCGCGCCCGCCACGACCGCCGCCCCCGCTCCCAAACCCGGTTGCGCGGTCACCTACCAGGTCACCACCACCTGGCCCGGCGGGTTCCGCACCGACGTGACGATCCGCAACACCGGCACCACCGCGGTCAACGGCTGGACGTTGCGGTGGAAGTTCGCCGACGGCCAGACGATCTCGCAGATGTGGAACGCGACGCAGCAGCAGAACGGCGGTGACGTCTCCGCCACCGCCGTGTCCTACAACCAGACCATCCCGCCCGGCGAGTCGCAGCTGATGGGGTTCCTCGGCACCAGCGGCGGCACCAACACCGCCCCGCGCGCCTTCACCCTCAACGGACAGCCCTGCGCCACCGGGTGATCCCGGTCAGCCCGCCACGATCCGCCACTGCTGGTTGGTGCTCGTGCTGTCGCCGTACTGGCCGAGGTTCGCACCGGCCGCCGTGCGGCCCATGCCGTCGAGGTAGAGCCCGGTCGCCCGGTTCCTGATCCGGACGTCGTTGCCCCTGCTGGTGCCGGTCACCACCGTCCACTGCTGGCTCGACGCGGTCGTGCCGGCGCGCTGGGCCGCGTCGGAACCGCCGGCCGTCCGGCCCGCGCCGTCCAGCAGCAGGCCGGTGGCGGCGTTGCGGATCCGGACGTAGGCGCCGTCGTTCTCGACGACCCACCGCTGGCTCGCGGCGGTGCCGCCGGTCTGGCCGACCGCGGAGTCGGTGGTGCGGCCGAGGCCGTCGACGAACTGGCCGGTGCCCACGTTGCGGATGCGGACCGTGGTGGTGCCGCCGTCGCCCACACCCCAGGCGTAGCGAAGCCGTTGCAGGCCAGTGGGGTTGGTCAACGACAGCGCGGTCCCGCTGCGGGTGGTCATGCTGTACCAGTCGCCGTCGCGCAGACCCGGCCAGTACACGCTGCCCATGCCGAGGCTGCGCAGCTTCGCGCTGACACCGCGGACGTAGTCGGCCATGTACGACCCGCTCGGGATGCTGTAGTCGATGGGGTCGAAGTACACGCCGTTCTTGCTGCCGGGCCCCATCGCGCCACCCCACTCGGTGGCGATGGTGCGGCTCGCGTAGGAGCCGATGTAGCTCGCGATGTGGTCGCCCCACTGGGTTTCGCTCTCGTACCCCGCGAAGAACGAGTAGTCGTGCACGGCGAGCAGCGTGCCGTCGAGCCTGCGGTCGTTGCCGACGGCGGGCACGTTCTGGGCGAGGCCCGCGCCGTCGAGGATCACCCTGCCGCGCGGCACGCCCGAGTACCTGGACAGCCAGCCGTTGTACATGTTGTTGAGATCAGAGGTGCTGTAGCCGTGCGGCTCGTTGATCACCTCGAAGTAGGCGTTCGGGTTGCCGCCGTACTTCGCGATCACCTTGTCCCACATCTGGTTGAACGCGCCGACGTTCTGCGGCCTGCCGCCGGTGTAGGCCCAGTACGCGAGGATCACGTCGCCCTTGCCGAGCGCGGCGTCGATCGCGCCGGTGTAGGTGTTCCAGTACGTCGCCACGGTCGGTTCGTTGATCGGGATCCGCACGGTGTTGGCGCCGGTGATCGAGTACAGCCCGCCGACCACCTGGTCCGCGACCGCGGCGGCCGAGGAGTAGGTGTCCGACGCGCCCAGCCCGGACGGGTACAGCACGCCGTTGACGAAGTTGTCCCTCTGGTCGGCCCAGTTGACGCCCCGGAACTGGCTCGTCGAGGCCTGCGCCGCGCCGGAGATCGCGGTCATCAGGCCCGCGACGAGCAGCAACAGCGCGGAAAGCGCTTTCCATCTACTCACGTCCTGCTCCACTTCTGGTTCGTTGCGGCGGGGGTGTGAGATCGTCAGAAGGCCCGGTCGTCGCCCAGCGGGTCCGGGATTTGTACGACTCATCGCAGCCGTTCGAGCACGGTGGGTGCGCGGCGCGTCCAATGAGAGCAGTGGCGCGAAGTCGCGTCAAGGCTGGTGAACGTGCCTGTACGCCTGATCGTCAGCCGTTCGACGGCGTTGTTGACGTTGTCGATTTTTCGTTCGACGGCTTGTCCTGCTCGTTCGATGCGGCTGTATGCTCTGCGGCACCGGAAAAGTCATACACATGACGGGAGGCGTCTCGGTGGACTCCGATGCCGCGGTCGTACCGGCCGCCTCCTACCGCCCCGGCTACGAGCTGGTGGCCGAGCGGATCCTGCAGCTCATCGCCGAGCTGGAGCTGCGGCCCGGCGACCGCATGCCGACCGAGAACGAGCTGGCCGGCCGGATGGGCACCAGCCGGACCGTGGTGCGCGAGGCGGTGAAGATCCTCTCCGCGCTCGGGCGGGTCCGCGCGCACAAGGGCCGCGGGCTCTACGTCGCCGACGACGAGGGCATGCTCGGTTCGTCGCGCTGGGGCGGGTTCTTCCTGCCCACCGACCTCGACCACGTCTACATGCTGTTCGAGTTCCGCCGGGTGCAGGAGACCGCGGCCGCGAGCCAGGCCGCGACCCGCGCGACCCCGGCCGAGCTGCGCGCCGTCGAGCTCGCCGCCGAGATGTGCCGGGAGGGGCACGTGAGCGGGCGGGCGGCGTTGTTCGACCAGGGCGACGACGACTTCCACCTCGCCGTCGCGGCCGCGTCGCACAACCAGTTCCTGCTCGCCGCGGTGCGCGAGGCCCGCCGGCTGCAGCGGCAGTCCAACGTCATCGGCCTGCACGGCGCGGTCGGCAGCCACGCCGCCGAGGCGGTGCAGGAGCACGCCGCGATCTACCAGGCCATCCGCGACGGCGACCCGGAGGCGGCGGCCGCGGCGGCGGCCGTGCACGTGGACCGGACGCTGGAGGACTACCGGCGGGAGATCCAGCGCCGCGTCTTCGGCTGACCTGGACCCGTCTTCCGGATGTGTGCTACAAAACTTCCCGGTGTTTGGTGTGATGTATCGCACTGAACCGATGCACTGACGCATCGAGGGAGGGACGCATGTCCGCCACCGAACGCACCGGACGACCAGACCCGCGCAGGCGAAGACGCGTTCTCGTCCAGATCCGCCTTCTGTCGCGGTAGTTCCCTGCCCTCTCCCGCGACTCCGTGGTGAAAACCGACACCGCGCCCGTCCGGCGCGGCGCCGAGGTCTGCGTTCGATCCCCTCGTCCCGCTGTGGACGGACGGGCGATCTCCCTGTGAACAAAGGAGTTCCTCGATGTCATCCCGCTCATCACGGCTCACCGGACTGCTCCTCGGCGCGGGCGCGTCGATCGCGCTGGTCGCGGGCGCCACGGCAGGCACGTCCCAAGCCGCCACCCAAGGCCCGTGCGACATCTACGCCGCCGGAAACACCCCTTGCGTGGCCGCGCACAGCACGACCAGAGCGTTGTACGGCTCGTACGCCGGTGCGCTGTACCAGGTACGCCGTTCGTCGGACAACACGACCCGCGACATCGGCCTGCTGGCCGCGGGCGGCGTGGCCGACGCGGCGGCGCAGGATTCCTTCTGCGCCAACACGACCTGCCTCATCACGATCATCTACGACCAGTCCGGCCGCGGCAACCACCTCACCCAGGCACCGCCCGGAGGCTTCCCCGGCCCGGCACCGGGTGGTTACGACAACCTGGCGAACGCGGCCGCCGCGCCGATCACGGTCGGCGGGCACAAGGCGTACGGCGTCTTCGTGAACCCGGGAACCGGCTACCGCAACAACAACGCCACCGGCACGGCGACCGGTGACCAGCCGGAGGGCATGTACGCGGTCTTCAACGGCACGCACTACAACGGCGGTTGCTGCTTCGACTACGGCAACGCCGAGCGCAACAGCCGGGACAACGGCAACGGCACGATGGAGGCCATCTACTTCGGCAACATCAAGGTCTGGGGCTACGGCACGGGCAACGGCCCCTGGGTGATGGCCGACCTGGAGAACGGCCTGTACTCCGGCGTCAACGCCGGTTACAACGCCAACGACCCGACGGTGAACCACCGGTTCCTGACCGCGATCATCAAGGGCGAGCCCAACCACTGGGCCATCCGGGCGGGCAACGCGCAGAGCGGCGGCCTGTCCACCTACTACGACGGCAAGCGCCCGAACGTCAACGGGTACAACCCGATGCGCAAGGAAGGCGCGATCATCCTCGGCACCGGCGGCGACAACAGCATCGGTTCCGCCGGCACGTTCTACGAGGGCGTGATGACGTCCGGCTACCCGACCAACGCCACCGAGGACGCGGTGCAGGCCAACATCGCCGCCGCCGGCTACGCCCTCGGCAGCAACACCGGTGCCGGCCCGCTGCACGCCACCGGCGCCGGCAAGTGCCTCGACGGCGCGGGTTCCGGCACGCAGCTGCAGATCCGTTCCTGCACCGGCCAGGCCAACCAGTCCTGGACGCGCACCGCGGAGAACCAGCTGACCGTGACGGTCGGCGGCGCGGCGCTCTGCCTGGACGCCAACGGCCAGGGCACCAGCGCGGGCACCAAGGTGATCACCTGGAGCTGCAACAGCCAGTCGAACCAGCAGTGGCAGTTCAACGCCAACGGCACGATCACCGGCGTCCAGTCGGGGCTGTGCCTGGACGTGACCGGCGCCTCCACCGCCGACGGCGCCCCGGTCGAGCTCTGGACGTGCAACGGCGGCAGCAACCAGCAATGGGCGCTCGGCTGACCGGCCGCGCGCTTTGAAGGCGTCTGCAAGTACCACCGGCTCCGGAGTTGGTGGTGAGCCTCTTCCGTCTTGTGGTGGCCGTTAGGAGCTCTTGCGTCGTGGGGGGGGGGGGGGGGGTTCAGGGGGGGTGGTGTTTTTTTGAGCGTGGTAAACAACCACAAACGCCGGCTCTAGAAAGACAGAGAAGAACACGAGCAC
>NZ_JBEXJN010000057.1:0-32441 GCF_040609115.1 Lentzea sp. NPDC004782 | reverse complement strand
GGATGAAGGGCGCCTTCATCGACGTCAGGTGGATGAAGGCGCCCTTCATCCACGGCAAAGGCCCGGTACTTGCAGACGCCGAAAACCAGCTGGCCCGCAGGCGCGGCGGGTCGGGTGTGGTTGACGGCGATTCGATCAAGACCCCCTTCAACGATGAAACGAGGGTTTCGATGTTCACCAGTCCACCTCCGCGCCGACGGGTCAGAACGGCGCTGGCCGCTCTGACCGCCGGGCTCACCGCGGCCACTCTCACGATCTCCCCCACGACCGCCACCGCGGCGGCGAGCACGCTCGGGGCAGCGGCGGCCCAGAGCGGCCGCTACTTCGGTGCCGCGATCTCCGCGAGCCACCTCGGCGACTCGGCGTACGTGAACACCTGGGGCACGGAGTTCAACGGCGTCACGCCCGAGAACGAGATGAAGTGGGACACCGTCGAGCCCAACCGCAACCAGTTCAACTTCGGTCCCGCCGACCAGATCGTGAGCCAGGCGCGCAGCCGCGGCATGTCGATCCGCGGCCACACGTTCGTGTGGTACCAGCAGATCCCCGGCTGGGTGAACAACCTGAACGGCGACGACCTGCGCGCGGCCATCGCCAACCACATCAACCAGGTGGCCGGTCACTGGAAGGGCCAGATCTACGCCTGGGACGTGGTGAACGAGGCGTTCGAGGAGAACGGCACCCGCCGCCAGTGGTTCGTGCAGCAACGGCTCGGCGACGGCTACATGGAGGACGCGTTCCGCACCGCCCGCGCGGCCGACCCCAACGCGAAGCTCTGCTACAACGACTACAACACCGACGGCATCAACGCGAAGAGCACCGGCATCTACAACATGGTGCGCGACTTCAAGTCCCGCGGCGTGCCGATCGACTGCGTCGGCTTCCAGACCCACCTCGGCCAGGGCGCGAACCTGAGCAGCTACCAGGCGAACCTGCAGCGGTTCGCCGACCTCGGCGTCGACGTGCAGATCACGGAGCTCGACGTCGGCGGCTCCGGTTCCGCGCAGGCCGAGACCTACCGGACGGTGGTGAAGGCATGCATGGCGGTGAGCCGTTGCACGGGGATCACCCCGTGGGGCATCACGGACAAGTACTCGTGGCGGTCGGGCGACACCCCGTTGCTGTTCGACGGCAACTACAACAAGAAGCAGGCGTACACCGCAGTGCTCGACGCGCTGAACGGCGGCGGCGGTGGTGGCGGCAATGGCACGCTGCGCTCCGTCTCCGCGGGCAAGTGCCTGGACGTGCCGAACTCGTCGACCTCCCCTGGCACCCAGTTGCAGATCTGGGACTGCGGCAGCGGAACGGGCCAGCAGTGGGTGCGCTCGACGGCCGGTGAGATCACGGTCTACACCGGCGACTCGAAGCGATGCCTGGACACGTCCGGCACGGGTTCCGGCGCGTCGGCGACCATCGCGAACTGCGGCGGCGGCAACAACCAGAAGTGGAACGTCAACAGCAACGGCACGATCACGAACGTCCAATCAGGACTGTGCCTCGACGTCTACGGCCGCGGCACCGCCAACGGCACCAAGGTCATCGTGTGGACCTGCAACGGTGGCACAAACCAGCAGTGGACCGGTCTGAAGGACCCGGGCCCGGGTCCCGGTCCCGGCCCGCTGCCGTCGCGGTTCACGTGGAGCTCCAGCCAGCAGCTGATCGCGCCGAAGTCCGACGCCACGCACAACATCGCGGGCATCAAGGACCCGTCGGTGGTGTACCACGACGGCAAGTGGCACGTCTTCGCGAGCGTGGCGAACGCCGCCGGTTACAACATGGTGTACCTGAGCTTCACAGACTGGGCGCAGGCGAGCGCGGCACCGCACTTCTACCTCGACCGGTCGGGCATCGGCACCGGCTACCGGGCGGCGCCCGAGGTGTTCTTCTTCGCGCCGCAGAACCTCTGGTACCTCGTCTACCAGGACGGCAACGCCGCCTACTCCACCAACCCGGACATCAGCAACCCGGCCGGGTGGAGCGCGCCGAAGCACTTCTACACCGACATGCCGAAGATCATCAGGGACAACATCGGCAGCGGTTACTGGGTCGACATGTGGGTCATCTGCGACGCGACCGACTGCCACCTGTTCTCCTCCGACGACAACGGTCACCTCTACCGGTCGCAGACGCCGATCGGGAACTTCCCGAACGGCATGAGCGAGCCGGTCATCGCCGCGCAGGACTCCAACAAGTACGCGCTGTTCGAGGCGTCCAACGTGTACAAGGTGGACGGTGCGAACCAGTACGCGCTGATCGTCGAGGCGATCGGCTCGCAGGGCAGGTACTTCCGGTCCTGGACGTCGAGCAGCATCGCCGGGCCGTGGACGGCGCTGGCGGACACCGAGAGCTCGCCGCTGGCGGGCGCGGCCAACGTCACGTTCCCCGCGGGTGCGTGGACGAAGGACATCAGCCACGGCGAGATGATCCGGTCCGGCCGCGACCAGACGCTGACCATCAGCCCCTGCAACATGCGGTACCTGTACCAGGGACGTGACCCCAACTCCGGTGGCGACTACAACAGCCTGCCGTGGCGGCTCGGCCTGCTCACCCAGACCAACTCCCCGTGCTGACGGGCAAGGAGAACACGTTGTCCAACGCACCAGACGAGCGTTCGTCGGTCCGCCGCCGCACCGTGCTCGGCGGCGGGCTGGCGGCGCTCGCCGCCCCGGCACTCGCCAGGACCGCCGCAGCCGAACCCGCCGTGCCCGCGCCGGCGGCGGGCACGGTCGAGGCCGCGGCGTGGACCGATCCGCCCAACGGCTATCCCGAGTGGAACAACAACATCGGGATCTTCCAGGTCAACGCGCAGCCCCCACACGCCACGCTCATGCCGTACGCCGATCTCCAGCAGGCGCTCGCGGCCGACCGCGCGGACTCGCCGTTCCGGCTGGACCTGACCGGCACCTGGAAGTTCAAGCACGTCACCAAACCCGCGGACCGCGACCTGAACTTCTGGCGCACCGACTACGACGACAGCGCCTGGGCCAGTCTGCCGGTGCCGGCGAACTGGCAGCTGCACGGCTACGACAACCCGATCTACGTCAACATCACCTATCCGTGGTGGGGTGCCAACGGCCAGAACGAGAACGCGCAGCCGCCGTTCGCGCCGACCCGGGTGAACCCGGTCGGCCAGTACCGCAGGACGTTCACGCTCCCGCCCGCGTGGCAGGGCCGGCGCGTGCACGTCCACTTCGAGGGCGTGAAGTCCGGGTTCTACCTGTGGGTCAACGGCACCAAGGTGGGCTACCGCGAGGGCTCGTACACACCGGCGGAGTTCGACATCACCGACCAGGTCAAGGCGGGGTCCAACCTGGTCGCGGTCGAGGTGTACCGGTTCCCGGACGGGGACTGGATGGAGGACCAGGACATGATCCGGCTGGCCGGGATCTTCCGGCCGGTCTTCCTCTACTCGCTGCCGCCGGTGCACCTGCGCGACTTCACCATCACCACGCCGTTGCGGGACAACTACACCAACGCCGACCTCGCGGTCGCGGTGGTCCTGCGCAACGGCGGCGGCCAGCAGCCGGGCACGTTCACCGTGGAAACCCAGGTGTACGACCAGAACAAGCAACCGGTGTGGCCGGAACCGTTGCGGACAGCCGTGAACTCGCCCTCCACCGGCCAGGAGGCCACCGCGCGCGGCTCGAAAGCCGTGCCGGGGCCGCGGCTCTGGTCCGCCGAGCACCCGAACCTCTACACCGCGGTGCTGACGCTGAAGGACCCGGCGGGCACGGTGATCCAGACCGTGTCCGCGCGGGTCGGCTTCCGCGAGTTCGCCATCAAGGACGGGCTGATGCGGATCAACGGCCAGCCGGTGTCGTTGCGGGGCACCAACCGGCACGAGATGCACCCCGAGCGCGGTGCCGCCCTGACCCGTGAGGACATGATCCGCGACATCACGGTGATGAAGCAGATCAACATCAACTCGGTCCGCACGTCGCACTACCCCAACAACCCCGTGTGGTACGACCTCGCCGACGAGTACGGCCTCTACGTCCTGGACGAGGTGAACCTGGAGACGCACGGCGTCCGCGACAACTACCCCGACTCCAAGCCGGACTGGACCGCGGCCGTGCTCGACCGGGCGGCCCAGATGGTGCACCGGGACAAGAACCACCCCTCGGTGGTCATCTGGTCGCTCGGCAACGAGGCGGGCGGCGGCAGCAACTTCGTCGCGATGCGGGACTGGATCCGCGCGGCCGACCCCACCCGGATCATCCAGTACGAGGGCGACAACCGGCCCCAGGTCAGCGACATCCGGTCCGCGATGTACGAAAGCCCCGCCGGGGTGGCGAACCGGGCGAGGGACACGGGCGACCGGCGCCCGTACGTGATGATCGAGTACTCCCACAGCATGGGCAACTCGACCGGCAACTTCAAGGAGTACTGGGACGTCATCAGGGCCAACCCGATCCTGCAGGGCGGCTGGATCTGGGACTTCGTCGACCAGGGCCTGAACTGGAAGACCTCGTCCGGCGCCGCGTACGTGTCCTACGGCGGCGACTGGGGCGACAACCCGAACGACGGCAACTTCTGCGCCAACGGCATCGTCACCGCCGACCGGCGGATCAGCGGCAAGGCCGTCGAGGTCAAGCAGGTCTACCAGGCGATCAACGTCGCCGCCGCCGGTGCCGCCGGAGCCGTCCGGATCACCAACGAGTACCTGTTCACCAACGTCAACGAGTTCACCGGCGCCTGGGCCCTGGTCGCCGACGGCACGGTCGTCCAAAGTGGAGAGCTGACCGCGGCACAGCTCGACATCCCACCGCTGTCGAACAAGACCGTGCAGGTCCCGGTCCAGCGCCCGGCCAGTCCGGCACCGGGCGAGGAGCACTTCCTGCAGCTGTCGTTCCGGCTGAAGGCGGCGACGCCGTGGGCCGACGCGGGCTTCGAGGTGGCCAAGCAGCAGCTGCCGGTGAACTTCGACAGCCCGCCGGTCGTGCCGACGCCGGTCACGTCGGTGCCGGTGGTGACCGCGACCGAGTCCGCCGACCGCATCACCGTCACCGGCCAGGACTTCAGCGTGGTCATCGCCAAGGCGACCGGCCTGATCACCTCCTACGACGCGATGGGCGTGCGGCTGCTGAACTCCGGTCCCGTGCCGAACTTCTGGCGGGCACCGACGGACAACGACAACGGCAACGGCCACCCGAACCGCAACGGCACGTGGCGCAACGCCGGCGCGAACCGCACGGTGAGCCGCGTGACGCTGGACCGCCCGTCCGACCGGGCGGCGCGGATCACCGTCAGCGGCACCCTGCCGACCAGCACCGCGTCGACGTTCAGCACGACCTACACGATCTACGGCAACGGCGAGATCAAGGTCGACAACACCCTGCACCCCGGGTCGTCGAGCCTGCCCTACATCCCCGAGGTGGGCACGATGCTGTTCGTGCCGGGCGAGCTCTCCCGGTTGCGCTACTACGGCCGCGGCCCGCACGAGAACCACTGGGACCGCAAGACCGGCTCCGACGTCGGCGTGTACTCGTCAACCGTCGCCGAGCAGTGGACCGGGTACATCCGGCCGCAGGAGAACGGCAACAAGACCGACGTCCGCTGGGTCGCCCTGGTCAACGGCAGCGGCCGCGGCCTGCTCGCGTACGGCGACCAGCCGCTGGAGGTGAACGCGTCCTACTTCACCCCCGAGGACCTCTCGAAGGGGGCGCGGCACGACTACCAGCTGACCCGGCGCCAGGACGTGGTGCTGCGGCTGAACCTGCGCCAGACCGGCGTCGGCGGCAACGACAGCTGGGGCGCCCAGCCCCTCGACACCTACAAGCTGTTCCCCAACCGGGACTACAGCTACACCTACCGGTTGAAGCCGCTGCCCGACCTCGCGCAGGCGCTGGCGCTGTCCCGCGCGCCCGTCGGCACCGCGGGCGGCGGCACGGGTCCGGTGCAGCCGGGGGTGGACTACCGGATCGTCGCCCAGCACAGCAACAAGCTGGTCGACATCAACGGCGCGTCCACCGCCGCCGGTGCCGCCGCGATCCAGTGGACGGCCACGGGCGGGCAGAACCAGGTGTTCGACTTCCTGGACTCCGGCGGCGGCTACTACCGGATCCGGGCGCGGCACAGCGGCCTGGTGCTGCAGGTCGCGAGCTCGAGCACCGGCGCGGACATCACCCAGCAGACCGACACGGGCGCACCGAGCCAGCAGTGGCAGGTGGCTGACCAGGGCCTCGGCGCGGTCAGCCTGGTGAACCGGCAGAGCGGCCTCGCCATGGACGTGTGGGAGGCCTCGACCGCGGACGGTGCGCGCATTTCGCAGTGGACCGCGGGGACTGGGCTCAACCAGCGGTTCGCGCTCCAGCGGGTCTGACGCGGGGTTGCCGGTCGGCCGGGTGACACCGGCCGGCCGACAGCTCGCCGGGCAGCGTGTGCTTGACGCACCGTGACGACCATTCGCCCCATTTTCGCACCTCCGTCGCATTTGTCCGATTAACGAGCGACGTCAACCGTCAAGAGCGCTGAACCGCTTCACACCAACGGCGGGCAAGCAGGCGCAACGATCTTCCTTACGTTGGATGGCGGAACCCGGAGGCTCCATTCTTCGCACCCTGCAAGCGAGGAGAACCATGTTCAGGAAAGTCGTCCTGTCCGTCGCGCTCGCCGCGGCCACGACCGTCGTCACACCCCTGACCGGCCAGGCGTCGGCCGCCGAGGCCCCGCCCAGCGCGGCGGCGGTCACCGTCTACTACGACACCAGCAGCGCACCCACGTTCGCGAGCGCCATCCGGCAAGGCGCGGCGAACTGGAACGCGCGGGTGACCAACGTGAAACTGGTGGAGAACCGCAGCGCGGCCACTCTGCGCTACCGCGAGGGCAACGACCCGCGCGGCTCGTACGCCTCAACCAACGGCCACGGCAGCGGCACCATTTTCATCGACTACACGCAGGCGCGGCAGTACTACGTCACCCGCATCACCGCTCACGAGACCGGGCACGCCCTCGGCCTGCCCGACCACTACAGCGGCCCGTGCTCGGAGCTGATGTCGGGCGGCGGTCCGGGCCCGTCGTGCACCGTCGCCTCGCCGAACGCCACCGAGGTGGCCCGGGTTAACTCCCTGTGGGCCAACGGGTTCGCCGGCACCTACGAGTGGAAGGTGATCTACGAGCAGATCCCCGTCCACTCCTGAGCGCGCATGACCGCGAGGCCCGGGTTTCCTGTGGACCCGGGCCTCGCCCGTACCCGGCGGTCGCGTACGGGCACAGGCCAGGCGTGTGCGGGCAGTGGCGCTCACCCAGCCGCACGAGAGGAGTGAGGCAAGCTCGCGAAGGTCTCCTCCACCCAGTCGGCGACGAAGTCCCGGACGTGCGGCAGGTGGTCCAGTCCGATGTGTTCCGCGCCGCCCTCGGCGGCGGTGAAGATCCGCAGCTCGCGCTTGGGGCTGTTGACCGCCTGGTCGTGGGAGCGGTGCGCGTAGGCGAGAGGGATCTGCCTGTCGTTCTCGCCGTGGCAGATCAGGAACGGCACGGTGATCTTCTCCACGACTCCGTCGAGGCGCACGTCGTCGGCGTAGGTGAGGAAGGAGTCGAGGTCGTCGAAACCCCACACCCACAGGACGTGTTCCCAGTAGTGCGGGACCGGCCGCTCACCCTCGCGTTCGACGCGGCGGCGCTGCACCTCGCCCCAGTCGTGGTTGGCGCCCCAGGCGACGACGAGCGCGAGGCGCTTCTCGAACGCGGCCGCCCGTGGGGCGTAGTACCCGCCGAGCGACCAGCCGGCCAGGCCGATTCGCCGCGGGTCCACGTCGTCGCGGGTCTCCAGGTGGTCGACGCACGCGGCGGCCCACACCTCCGTCTCGATCCGTGACGTCAGGCCGCCCAGGCGCAGCGCCTCGCCGGAGCCGGGGGTGTCGACCATGAGCGTCGAGATGCCGCGTGCGGCGAGCTCGTCGGAGATCCCGGACAGGTAGATGTGCTCCTTCGTGCTGTCCAGGCCGTTCCACATGATCATCACGGGCGCCGGGCCGTGGTCGGCCGCGGGCGCCTTGGTGAAGTACGCGGGCAGGGTGGTGCCCTCGAAGGGGATGGAGACCCGGCTGGTGCGGGGATCCGCCAGAGCGAAGGACTTCTGCATGAGGTCGAGACACCGCTCGTAGGTGGCGATGCGATCGGTGGAGGACGCGCTTTGCATGCGTTCGGCCTGCACCAGGTAGTTCGTCGCCCGCGCGTAGAGGCGGCCCGCGTTGCGGGTCCGGCCGGCCTTCTCGGCTGCCTCCGCCTGGCCGACCAGCGTGTCGGCCAGCTGTGTCCAGGCCTGGAGGAACTCGGCGGTGCCCGCGTCCTCACCGCGCCCGGCGGCCTCGCGGATCGGCCGGCAGGCGCGGTCCACCTCGTCGATCAGGCCGCCGCTGTTGAGCGTGGCCACGACGCTCAGGTTCCACACGTAGTTGCCGGGGAAGTACTCGAACACGGTTTGGTCCTTTCAGGGGCGGAGGGCGTCGCTGATCGACTTCACGCCGCCGTGGGCGGTCAGGCCGCCGTCGACGGGGATCTCGGCGCCGGTGATGAACGAGGCGTCGTCGCTGATGAGGAACACCACCAGCGGCGCGACCTCGTCAGCGGATCCGGTGCGGCCCAACGGTGTCTCGGCGATGTTCGCGTCGCGGAACGCCGGGGACGCCGACGCGGTCATGGGTGTCTCGATGTAGCCGGGATGCACGGCGTTCACGCGGACGCCGCGACCACCGAGCTCCAGGCAGGCGCTTTTCGCCAGTCCTCGCACGGCCCACTTGCTGGTGGTGTAGGCGAGCGGGTAGTGCCCGGTCAGCGCCGCCGCCGAGCCGACGGTGACGATCGAGCCGCCCGTGCTCATCAGCGGCAGCACGGACTGGACGGCCAGCAGCACGCCGCCGACGTTGATCTCGTGGACGCGGGCGAGGTCCGCCGGATCGACCTCGCCCAGCCGCGCGCGCAGGGTGATGCCCGCGCTGGTGACCAGGCCGTCGATCCGCCCGTACCGCCGGGCGGCGTGGGCGACGAGATCGGACCAGCCGTCCCGGTCGGTGACGTCGAGCCGGTGGAAGTCCACACCGGACTCGTCGGCGAGGTCGAGGCCGACGCCGATCACCTCGGCGCCCTCCGCGACGAGCAGACGTGCCGCTGCCGCGCCCAGTCCGCTACCGGCACCGGTGACGAGCACGACCTTCCCGGCCACCCGGCCCGTCACCGGGCACGCGTCCGGGGACGGGCAGCGCGGACCGGCGGCAGTTCGATCCCGGGCACGACCCGGTTGCGGATGGTCCCGATGCCCTCGACGGTCATCTCGACGACGTCACCCGGCCGCAGCGCCGGCGGGTCCTGCTCACCGCGCCTGCCCCACAGCTCGGCGAGGCAGCCGCCGTTGCCGCAGGTGCCCGACCCGAGCACGTCCCCGGCGCGGACCCACGTGCCGCGGGAGGCGTAGGAGACCAGTTCCGCGAAGGGCCACCCCATGTTCGACAGCACGTCGTGGCCGATCTCGACGCCGTTGACCGAAACCCGCATGTCCAGCGCGAGAAAGCCGTCCTCGTCGTGGAACGGCGCGAGTTCGTCGGCCGTCACGAGCCACGGGCCGAGCGTGGTGGCGGAGTCCTTTCCCTTGGCCGGGCCGAGGCCGACCTTCATCTCGCGGCGTTGCAGGTCCCTGGCGGACCAGTCGTTGAACACGGTGTAGCCGAAGATCGCGTCACGGGCCTGGGCGGGCGTCAAAGAAGACCCGTCACGGCCGACGACCGCCGCCACCTCCAGTTCGAAGTCGAGCAGCCGCGAGCCCGGCGGTACCGGAACGTCGTCGTGGGCGCCGATGAGCGCGTAGGGGTTGGTGAAGTAGAACGTCGGCGCTTCGTACCACTCCGCGGGCACGCCGGTGCCGCCGGACACGCTCGCGACGACGCCTTCCACGTGCTCCTCGAACGCCACGAAGTCCCGGACGGTGGGCGGTGCCAGCGGCGGCAGGAGCCGGACCCGGTCAAGCGGTGTGGGTGGACCGGTGAGCGCCGCGGTGCCGGCGGCCAGTGCCGCCGGCAGTCCGGCGCGGACGAGGTCGAGGACGGTGGTGCCGGAAGGCAGGGTGTGCAGGCCGTCGTCCGAGACAACGCCCGCGTGCACCGAGCCGTCCAGTTGGCAGGTGGCGAAACGCATCGGGGGTCCTCACACGGGCGGGGCGACGAACAGGCCCTTGTCGGGGTCGTTGAAGGACTTCTGCGCGACGAACTCGTTCATCGCGTTGGCCGTGCCCCACTGGTCGGAGACCTCGGGCCGGCTGAAGTCGTAGAGGTGCGGGTGCCAGGTGTCCTCGTCGACCTCGTCCAGCTCGGTCGTGTACTCGACGGTGTTGCCGTGCGGGTCGAGGAAGTAGCTGAAGGTGTTGTTGCCGGCCAGATGCCGGCCGGGACCCCAGATCTTCTCCACGCCGGCCCGCAGCAGACGGCCGGTGCCGCGCATGTACTCGTCGAGGCCGCGCAGCTCGAAGGACGCGTGGTGCAGCGACGGGTGCGGACCGCGGGCGACGGCCATGCTGTGGTGCCACGAGTTCACCCGCAGGAACCACATCATCTCGCCCATCCGCGGATGCATCAGCGTGTCGGACAGCCGGAAGCCGAGGTGGCGCTCGTAGAACGCGACGGTTCCTTCCGGGTCGGCGGAGTTGACGACCACATGCGACAGTCGCACCGGGACGGACTCGCCCTCCTCGACCTTGCGGTGCCTGCGGATCGCGACGTCGGCACTGACCTCGACGGTGCGGCCCTCGTTGTCGAAGAAGCGGAATCCGTAGCCGCCGCCGGGGGTCTGCAGCACGCCCGGCTCGCTGACGAGCGTGACGCCCGCGACGGCCAGCCGGAAGGCGAGGGCGTCGACGTCGGCAGCGCTCGCGGCACCGAAGGCGATCAGGTCGATGCGTTTGTCGGCGGCCTGGCGCAGCCGGACCACGTACTGCTCAGGAGAGCCTTCGGCGGCCAGGAAAGAGATGCCGGTGTCGCCGTGCTCGGCGGTGAGTCCCCACGCGCCGGTGAAGAAGTCCTGCTGCCGGGCGAGGTCGGGCACGGCGAGGTCGACGTGCCTCAGGTGGGTGATCAGGCGGTCGGTCACGGTGGTTCCTCCGGGGGAAGTCAGGCCGGCTGGGAGACGAGGGCACCGATGCGGTGGACGAGGCCGGGGACGTCGCCCTGCTCGTGGTCGAGCAGCCACTGGGCGATCTGGTTCGACGCCGCCACGACCTCCGCGGCGCGGGCGTGGCGGCGCGCGGTGAACGCGTCCCACAGGTCGTCGTCCAGGACGTCGTGGCCGATCAGCAGCTCGGCCAGCACCGCCGCGTCCTCCAGCGCCTGGGCGCCGCCCTGCGCGAGGGTGGGCGGGCAGGAGTGGGCGGCGTCGCCGATGAGCACGACCCGGCCGCGGTGCCACGGTGCAGGCAGCAGGTGGGTCTCGAAGCCGGTGTAGTTGACCCGGCTCGGATCGGTGAGCGTGGACCGGATCTCGTCCCACGGTCCGTGGTAGGCCGCGGCGAGGTCACGCACCCGCGCCAGCCGCTGTTCCGCTGTCAGTCCACTGTGGTCACCGGCGTCCTCGACGACGTAGGCGTAGAGCGAGTTCTCCCCGGTCGGGGTGTAGCCCGCGAGGTAGCACGGCCCGCCGTAGAACAGGTCGGTGCGGGTCACGCTCGCCGGGCGGGGACCGAACACCCGCCAGATCCCCATGCCGTTCGGCTCCGGTTCGAGCTCGATGCCGAGCATCCGGCGGGTCGCCGAACGGATGCCGTCGGCACCGACCACGAGGTCGTACCGGCTCGTCGAGCCGTCGGTGAGGGTGACGCCGACACCGGTGCCGTCCTGTTCCAGCCCGGTCGCGGTGAGCCCGGAACGCGTCTTCACACCGGTCGCGGCCGCCTGGTCCAGCAGAATCCGCGCCAGCAGCGGACGGGGCAGGCCCAGCGTGGCAGGCAGGTCGGGACCACCGCTGCGCACGTCCGGGAACTCGACGAGCAGGGTGCCGTCGCGGTCGGGTGCGCGCAGACCGAGACTGTTGTACGCGAACCCCGCCCTGCTGACGCGGCCCCACACCCCCAGTTGGCGCAACACGCGCAAGGCGTTGCCCTGCAACGTGATTCCGGAACCGATGGCGGCGATGTCGGGCTTGACCTCGATGAGATCGACGGCCACGCCGTGTCGCGCGAGCTGGATCGCCGTGGCCGTCCCGGCGAGACCACCGCCGATCACGAGCACGTTGTTCACCGCGGGCATGAGGACTCCTTCGTCCGTGCGGTCTACTTGACTGCGATGGGGGCGACCGGGGCGCCGACCGCGCCCGTCACCGGAAGCGGGGCGGCGGTCAGCCAGAAGTCGTGGACCCCGTCCACCGCGCAGTCCGCGGCGAGCGCGTCGAGGTCCCACATCTCCCCCAGGAACAGGCCGATGTGCGGGATCGCCACCTGGTGCAGCGGCTGGAACGCGCCGTCGAACTCGTTGGGCCTCACCTCGAGGCCCCACGTGTCGGTCGCGATCCCGGCGATCTCGGTGCGGTGCAACCAGTCCAGCGTGGTGAAGGACAGGCCCGGCGAGTCGCCGCCCGCGTAGTCGCCCCAGCCCTCCCGCCTGGCCCTGGTCAGCCGTCCCGTCCGCACCAGCACGAGGTCACCTCGGCCGACCCGCGCGCTGGGCCCGTGTGCCGCGATGGTGGCTTCCAGGTGCTCGGCGGTGATGGCGAGGCCGTCGGGCAGCTCACCGTCCACACCGGACACACGACCGACGTCCAGCAGCACGCCGCGGCCCGCGATCAGCCCGGCCGTGGTCTCGATGCCGGTGATCCGGTCGCCCTCGCTGGTCACGACGTCACCGGCACGGCGGCCGTTGTAGGCCAGCCCGTGGTCGAAGATGTGGCCGAGGCCGTCCCACTGCGTCGAGGCCTGCAACGGCATGAAGATCACGTCGTCGGCGCCGCCGATGCCGTGCGGGAAGCCCTGCGTGCCGCGCTCGGCGTCCACGCCCGTGTCGAGCATGGTGTGCACGGGGTTGGTGCGCCGCCGCCAGCCCCGCTGCGGGCCGTTGCCGTCGAACCGCTGGGCCAGCGAGAAACTGGCACCCCTGCGGACGAGCGCCGCGCCTTCCCTGCGCTTGGCGTCGGTGAGGAAGTTCAGGGTGCCCAGGACGTCGCCGGCGCCCCAGCGGCCCCAGTTGGAGCACCGCTTGGCCGCTGCCGCGATCGCGCCCTCGGGATCGTTCCGGTCCATGACCAGACGATCGCGGTCACGGCGCGCATCAGGGAAGCCGAATTCGTCTATGCGCGGTATCACTGCCGTTGATACCGTTCCGGTCGTGAACCTCGCGCGCCTCGACCTGAACCTGCTGGTGGCGCTGGACGCGCTGCTGCAGCAGCGCAGCGTCACCCGTGCCGCCGAACAGATGGGACTCAGCCAGCCGGCGGTGTCGGCCCAGCTCGCCCGCCTGCGCCGGCACTTCCACGACGACCTGCTGGCGCGGGCGGGCAACCAGTACCGGCTCACCCCGCTCGCGATCCAGCTCAAGGAACGCGTGCGGGCGGTGCTGTCCGGTGCGGAGCGGGTCTTCGCCGCCGAGCCGGACTTCGACCGCGCGTCGTCGACCCGCGAGTTCTCCGTGCTGATCAGTGACTACGCGGTGGCCACCCTCGGTTCGGCGGTGGCACGGCTGCTCGCGGACGAGGCACCGGGCACCCGGCTGCGGATGATCTCCAACACCACCAGCCTGGTCGACGACGCCGCCAGGACGCTGGTCAACGCCGATCTCATGGTCATCCCGCACGGGTTCGTCGAGGACCTGCCCCACCACGACCTCTACCGCGACGAGTGGGTGTGTCTCGTCGCGGCCGGCAACGACGAGGTCGGCGACGCCCTCACCGTCGAGCAGCTGGCGACCATGCCGTGGGTGGTCACCTACCACGGGCCCACCGCGTACACGCCGGCCGTGCGGCAGATGCGCATGTCCGGTGTCGAGCCGCACATCCAGGTGGTCACCGAGACGTTCCTGACCGTGCCGGGCCTGGTCCGCGACACCGGCCGGATCGCCCTGCTCCAGCGGCGGCTGGCGGACCGCGTCCCCGGCGAGCTCGGCGTGCGCGTGCTGCCGTGCCCGGTCGAGATCAGTCCGCTGGTGGAGGCCATGTGGTGGCATCCCATGCACGACGACGACCCCGAACACCGTTACCTGCGCGACCTTTTCGTGCGCGCGACCGCGAGCACGATCGGCGACGAGATCCACATCGACGGCACGGATGGTCCACTTAGGCAGAAGTGATTTCCCCGCCGGTGCACGGCTGCCGACACTTCGGCGTGACGCAGGTCATCGAGGACCTGCGCCCACACCCCCGGAGATGCCCGTGTCGGACCACACGCTTTCCGCGCACCCCGTCGCCGCGTCTGTCCAGGACCCGGCCACCGGCCAGAACCCGGCTACCGGCAGGCCCGCCGGTACCGCCCAAGCCGTGGTGCTCCTGCTGTCCAGCTGTCTGTCGGTGCTCGGCGCGGTGCTGCTCGCACCCGTTCTCCCCGCCATCCAGAACGCCTTCGCCGACACCCCCGGCGTCGCCACGCTCACGCCCGTCGTGCTGACCGTGCCCGCCCTCGTCATCGGTCTCACCGCGCCTCTGGCCGGTCGCATCGTCGACCGCCTCGGGCGCAAGCGGCTGCTCGTCGGTGCCCTGCTCGTCTACGCCGTCGTCGGCACCGCGCCGCTGTGGCTGGCTTCCCTGCCGCTCATCGTCGCCAGCCGCGTGCTGGTCGGCCTGACCGAGGCCGCGATCATGACCTGCTGCACGACCCTGCTCGCCGACTACTTCCACGGCACCCGGCGTCAGCGCTACTTCGGGCTCCAGGTCGTGTGCACCACCGTCGCGGCGACCGTGTTCTTCGCCGTGGGAGGGCTGCTCGGCGCGAGCGGGTGGCGCACCCCGTTCTGGCTCTACGCGGTCAGCTTGCCGCTCGCGTTCCTGGCCGCCCGCCACATCTGGCAGCCGCCCGCCCAGTCGCGAGCGACGCTGCCCGCACTGCCGTGGCGGACGCTGCTCGTCCCGGTCGGCGTCAGCGGAATCGGTGGGCTCGTGTTCTACGTCCTCATCGTCGAACTGTCCTATGTGCTCGATCGCATCGGTGTCACGTCCACCGCCACCATCGGCGCGGTCAGCGCCATCGGCTCGCTGGCCACCGCGATCGCCGCCGCCGTGTACGCCCGCGTCGCCCGCTTCGGCCCGGCGATCATCGTCCCGGCCGCGTTCGTCCTGTGCGGGCTCGGAATCCTCGGCCTCGCACTCGCCGGCACCGTGCCGATGGTCGCCGTCAGCGCCGTGATCGCCGGGCTGGGCAACGGCCTGATGCTCCCCGCTCTGCTCACCTGGGCGCTGGGCTCCCTGACCTTCGCACAACGCGGCAGGGGAACGGGAATCTGGACCTCGGCCGTGTTCATCGGCCAATTCGCCTGCCCGCTCGCCGTGCTGGCTCTCGCCGGCGCCCTCAGTGGCCTGTCCGCGGCCCTGCTCGCGGTGGGAGCCGTCGCCCTTTTCGTGGCCCTCGGCGTCCGGTTCCTCCGCATCGCCTGACGGTGCGGTGGATGTCGGCTCGACCGACGCCGGTTTCTTCGTTCGACTGCCGCACCCATCCGGACCCATGTCCATTCCCCGGCCGGCCGAAACCGTTGACGTATTCCCGCTATGGCAATTCACCGCACTATCTCGCAACTGATCAAATCAGCAGGATCGACTGGGTGAGAGATGTTCGTCACCCGAACGAAAGTAGATCTTCATGCTTACGCTGAGATCCTCGCGTCTGGTCGGAGCAAGCGCGGTCGCGATTGCTCTGATCGGCGCCTCCGCGGTATCGGCGAATGCCGAACCCATTGCCGTGCGGGCCGTTTCCGGAGCCATTCCGGGAAGCTATGTCGTCGTCCTGAAAGACAACACGATCACCGCTTCGGCCGCGCTGGCCGGCAGGTACGGCGGCACGGTCACGGCCACCTGGCAGCACGCCCTGCACGGTTTCGCCGCGCGGATGAGCGCGGCCCAGGCCGCCCGCCTCGCGAAGGACCCGGCCGTGTCGTACGTCCAGCAGGACGGCGAAGTCCACCTCACCGACTCGCAGCAGAGCCCGCCGTCGTGGGGCCTCGACCGGGTCGACCAGCGGCAGAACGCGCGGGACAGCCGGTACACGTTCGAGTCACGTGCGGCGAACGTGCGCGCCTATGTGATCGACACCGGCATCAGGACGAGCCACGCCACGTTCGGCGGCCGGGCTGCTTGGGGCACGAACACCACTGGGGACAACAACAACACCGACTGCAACGGGCACGGCACGCACGTCGCCGGGACCATCGGTGGCGCCGAGTACGGCATCGCGAAGAACGTGAACCTGGTCGCCGTCAAGGTGCTGAACTGCTCGGGTTCCGGATCGTGGACGGGCGTGATCAGCGGCATCGACTGGGTGACCGCCAACGCCGTGCGGCCCGCTGTCGCCAACATGAGCCTGGGCGGTGGGGCGAACGCCGCGGTCGACCAGGCCGTGCGGAACTCGATCGCGTCGGGCGTCACCTACGCCATCGCCTCCGGCAACAGCAACGCGGACGCGTGCAACTTCTCCCCTGCCAGGGTGACCGAGGCGTTGACCGTCAACAACTCCGACGTCAACGACCGCCGCGCCTCCTCGTCCGACTTCGGCTCCTGCACCGACCTGTTCGCGCCCGGAACGGGCATCACATCGGCGTGGAACACCAGCGACACGGCGTCGAACACGATCAGCGGCACGTCGATGGCGACCCCGCACGTGGCGGGCGCGGCGGCGCTGTGGCTGGCGAACCACCCGTACGACACCCCGCCGCTCGTGGCGAACGCGTTGCTCACCAACGCGACCCCGAACGCGATCACGGATCCGGCCGGCTCGCCGAACCTGCTGCTGTACGCGCCGGTCTCCGACGGCGTGACGGACACCAAGGCGGACTACAACGCCGACGGGCGCGGCGACATCGCGTTGAACGGTGTACCCGGCTGGGGCTCGATCCCGACCGCGTTCTCCAACGGCAACGGCGCGTTCGGCGTCACCAACGCGGGTGTGCCGGACTTCGCCACCTGGTCGAGCACGCCCGGCGTGAAGCTGCTGACCGGTGACTTCAACGGCGACGGCCGCACCGACATCGCGCTGACCGGCCCCTCCGGCTGGGGCTCCATCCCGGTCGCGTTCTCCAACGGCGACGGCACGTACACCATCACGAACGCCGGGGTGCCCGACTTCCCGGTCTGGGCGACCACACCGGGCGTCAAGATCGTCACCGGTGACTTCAACGGCGACGGCCGCACGGACATCGCACTGGCGGGCGGTGCCGGCTGGGGCTCCGTGCCCGTCGCGTTCTCCAACGGCAACGGGACGTTCAGCGTCACCAACGCCGGCGTCGGGGACTTCGCGACCTGGGCGAACACGCCGAGCGTGAAGCTGGTGGCCGGCGATGTGAACGGCGACGGACGTACCGACATCGCACTGACCGGTGTGCCGGGCTGGGGTTCGATCCCCGTCGCGTTCGCCAACGGTGACGGCTCGTTCAGCATCACGAACGCGGGTGTCGGGAGCTTCCCCGGATGGGCGGCGACACCGAACGTCAAGGTGCTCACCGGCGACTTCAACGGCGATCGGCGGATGGACTTCGCGTTGACCGGCGTGCAGGGCTGGGGCTCGATCCCGGTGGCCTTCTCCAACGGTGACGGCTCGTTCAGCGTCACCAACGCGGGTGTCGCGGACTTCCCGGCCTGGGCGACGACGGCGGGCGTCCGGATCGTGGCCAAGGACTTCAACGGCGACGGCCGCACGGACATCGCGCTGACCGGTGGCCTGGGCTGGGGCTCGATCCCGGTCGCGTTCTCCAACGGCAACGGCACGTTCGGCGTCACCAACGCCGGTGTCGCGGACTTCCCCACGTGGGCGAACTCTCCGGGCGTCGAACTCGTGGCGCGTGACTTCAACGGCGACGGCAGGACGGACCTGGCGCTGACCGGTGTCGCCGGCTGGGGCTCGATCCCGGTGGCGTTCTCCAACGGCAACGGCACGTTCGGCGTCACCAACGCCGGCGTCGCGGACTTCCCGACCTGGGCGGCGACCCCGGCGGCGTCGATCCTCTGACCGAGGCCGCGACAACAACGATGAACGGCGCATTTGTCCACCTGAGGTGTACGAATGCGCCGTTCATCGCTCTGCCGCGTGGTCTGCTCAGGCCGCGTGGCGCTCCGCCGGGTCGTTCGCCAGGAGGAACTCGCGCAGTCCCACCAGGTCGTCGGTGTTGATCTGGTCTACGTCGGCGGCGATCAGCTCGCGCCACACCGCCTCCCGCGGTGCTCCGGCCACGTCCGGCGTGGCCCAGAACCGCACCCGGTACCCGGCGGCATGCGCTTGCGCGACGATGCGGCGCAGCTTTTCCCGTTCCAGTGCCGGAATCGGGCCTGCTCCCTGCCACGTGAAGTGGTTCGTCCAGTTGTCGCTGACCAGCGGCATGAACGTGGCCGGTGTGCCGGTGCCGAGATCGCTCAGCCGCCCGTCGTACCCGGCGAGGCGGCGGCGCTGGGCGAGCATGTCCTCACGCGGCCGGTTCCCGCTGATGACCACCTCGACCGGGCCACGCCGTTCGTGACCGTTGGTCCACTGGGTGAACATGGGACGGAACTCGCGCAGCGCCTCGTCCACCGCGCGGTAGGTGGAGGGCCCGTCGCTCTTCACGTCGACGAGCAGCTGCAGGGAACCGCGCCAGTGCGGGTAGACGCTGCCCCTGTTGGCGCGCACCCGCTCGGCGAGCGGCTGGAGGTAGAGGCTGCGCAGGGTGCGGCCCGGTCGCGTGCCGGCCAGGTCGTGTGCCACGCGGAGCTCGCCGTCCACCAGCCACACGTCGGCCTCCACCGACCCGAACCCGTTGTCGAGGGCGTCGTCCAGCGGACGAGTGTGCTCGTAGTCGTTGTGCGCATGCGCGCGTTCGAGCGGCTGCACGGGTGCCGCTGCGGCAACCGCGGGCGAGGGCACGCCGGCGGCAACAGCCCCGAGCAGCGCCAGGAGAACGGACAGCGTCGATCGCTTCATTGATTCCCTTTCTCTGCTCACCGGGCACGGGCGATGCTGCCACCACCGGCGCGCTTCGTGATCGACGATTGGGCGAACTGCCGTGGAAATCAGAGCGTGGTGTGTTCGGCCACGCGCCCGCCGATCGGCTGAGCACCACCAGCCGGTCGGCGGGGCGCAGGGGCCGGGTCACCGATGTCCGCGGGTGGTCCCCCGCGACGAACATTGACGGTGAGCAAAGGAGATCACCATGGACCAGCACGACCGCGACCTCATCCTCGGCCTCGCCAACCGTCTGCGGCAGGCGCCTCCGGTGGCGCAGGACCCGCAGGCCGCCGAGCTGATCGCGCAGCAGATCGCGTCCCAGCCGAACGCCGTCTACCTGCTCGTGCAGGCCGTTCTGCTGCAGGAGGAGGCGCTGAAGCAGGCCCAGGCGCGGACCGCCGCCGCTCCCCAGCCCGCCTTCACCCCGAACCCCAACCCGGCCTTCGCCCCGCAGCCCGGTTACAACCCCGCGTTCGCGCCGCAGCCCGGCTACAACCCCGCATTCGGCCAGCAGGCCGGCTACGGGCAGAACCCGGCGTACGGGCAGCAGCCCCGGCAGGGCGGTGGCTTCCTGAAGACGGCGGCCGCGGCCGCCGCGGGTGTCGCGGGTGGCGCGCTGCTGGTCGCGGGTGTGAACGAGCTGTTCAGCGACGACCAGCAGAGTCACGTCCAGGAAGCCCAGGGCGAGGACGAGGGTTTCGGTTTCACCGACCTGTTCTGAGCTCGGGCAGGCATCGCAGCACGGCGTCCGCCACGGCGGCAGGGTCGTCGAGCTGCATCATGTGCGACGCCTCCGGCACGAGGCGATGCACGCCGCGCGGTGCAAGGCCGGCCATCGATTCGTGGACGGCCACGACGCTTCTCCGCGCACCCGCGGTGAGGACCCACCACGGCACGTCGGGCAACGGATGCGCGCGGCGCAGCGCATCCACCTCGGCGACCAGGTCCGCGTAACCGGCGAGCTCCGCCACGGCGGCGGCGGGCACCGGTGGCCTGCCGAGCACGGCGAGCAACGCGCTGGCGCACCGCGCCGCCACCAAGGCCGCGCCCAGCCGCACGAGTGCGGTGGCGAGCACCGCGCCGGCGTCGAACGGCCGGCCGGCTCCCGGTGGCGCGAGGCTCGGATCGACGAGCACGACGCCCCGCACGCGCTCGGGCCGCAGCCGCGCGAACGCCTCCACGTGCAGCCCGGCGAGTGAATGCCCCACGACGACCGCGGGTTCACCAGCACCGAGCACCGCGTCCAGCACCGCCACCTCACGCCGCGCCGAGGGTGGCTGCGGTGACGGCGTGCTCGCGCCGGTTCCAGGACGGTCGAACCGCAGCACCCGCGCTCTGGGCGACAACAGCTCCGTCACGGCGTCCCAGTCGGCGATCGCGCCGGCCAGCCCGCACGTCAGCACGACCGGCGGCGCGTCCGCCGGTCCGTCCGTCACGACGTGCACATCCGAACCCAAGACGTGGACCACGGGACACAGCATGCCGCAAGGGGGTGAGGGTGGTTGATCACCGTCCTCACGAGCCGGACGAGCGATCATCCGAACAGGACGTCCTTTGTAGAGGCGCATGCCGCGTGCGATACGGCCGACCGGCGCAAGTCGAACCGCGTTCGAGTCGAACGATCATCGAATAGGGCTCCTGAATGGACCTTGCTCCGAACGGGTATGTTTGCTCGATTCCTTGCGACGTAGGGTGATCCGGTCACGTACGAGGGGAAATCGTCGAATGAACATCGAAACGGCGTTGAAAGAAGCAATGACCATCAGCGGGGCACTGGGCGTCGCGCTCGTGGACTACGACAGCGGGATGTCCCTCGGCACGATGGGCGGTGGCGACTGGCTGAACCTGGAGGTGGCGGCGGCCGGCAACACCGATGTCGTGCGCGCCAAGCAACGGGTGATCTCGGCGCTCAAGCTGAACGACGACATCGAGGACATCCTGATCACCCTGCAGCGGCAGTACCACCTGATCCGCCTGCTGGGATCGTCCAACCGGGGCAGTTCGCGGCTCTTCCTCTACCTGGTGCTGGACCGGGAGCGGTCCAACCTGGCCCTGGCGAGGCACAGCCTCAGGTCCATCGAAGCCGACCTGACGGTGTGACGGGGATGTCCGGTGCGCTGCCCACGCGCAAGCGCGGACTGACCCTGGCGCCGCACGAACCGACGACCCGGCCTCCGTCCGGTGCCGACGCGAAGACGATGACCAAGGCGTTGCTGGAGATCCACGCCGACATCGACGCCGTCGCGATCAACGGCGTGCTCGTCGCGACGCGGGACGGCCTGGTGCTGTGCGGCGTCACGCGTGACGTCGAGACCGACGGCGTGGCGGCGATGGCCGCGGCGGCCGCCGGTCTGGCGAGCCAGTTCACCGCGCAGGCGGGGATCGGTGGCACGCGAGCGGTGTTCTTCGAGGGCGACGACGGCCAGGTCGGCGTGTTCCCCGTGGACGCCGACGCGTTGCTGGTGGTGTTCGGCTCGCGCGACACCACGATGGGCATGTTCAACGTCGTGGCGAAGCAGGCGTTGTCGTTGCTGCAGAACGCTGTCGCGACCGGGCGGAGCTCGTGATCCACTGACGAGCCCCGCACCGGTCGCCCAGCCGGACCGCGCGAACCGGCTGATCTGGAGAGCCGCCACTCCCGGTCAGCCGCGCGGTCACGTCATCCCAGCCGGAAGTCCGCCACCCGGATCGGCGACGGCGTCGTACCGCTGGAGGTCTGCTGGTACTGCACGGAGAGAATCCCCTGGGACGCAACGCGGGACGTGTCCACGTTGACCTCGCCGAACGCCCGCAGCGACGGGCGGTCGAACACGGTCGTCCAGTCCGTCCACCCGCTCGCCCGGCTCGCCGACACGATCTTCCCGCGCGGCATCACCAGGTACGCGTTGTCCGCGCGGTCGAAGACGATCTTCGTGCGCTGCGTGTGCTCCGGCGGGATCGGGACCTCCATCTTGGTCCACTTCCCGTCCGCGCCGCGGAAGACGTGGAACGCGCGGCCGTACTGGGCGCGCTGCTGGGCGTAGTTCGTGACGCACTGGGTGAACCGGCCCGGCACGTAGCTGATCACCACGTGCGGGCGGCCCTGGGCGTCCACGGCCTGGCTCTCCTGGTTCATCAGGCCGTGGTTCGGGTCGAGCGGGTCGGCGAGAAGGCCGGGTGAGCCGATGCCCACCGGGCTGCCGCCCGTCGTGCCCACCGCGGTGCCCGCGCCGTTGCGCCACGTGCGGCCGCGGTCGTCGCTGTAGACGTAACCGGTGTCGTGGTTCGTGAGCCCACCGGAGTTGCAGAGCACGCCGGAGTTGCCCTCACGCCAAGTGAACGCCGCGTGCAATCGTCCACTGTGGTCATAGGTCAGTCCGTGCAGGTACATGTTGCGCGTGGTCGACACGACCCCGTTCGGCCCGGTGTAGGAGCCGGTCGCGGACGTCCACGCGCCGAGCTTGCGCCACACGCCGCCGTCGTACTCGGCCAGTTCGTTGACGCCGTTGCCGGAACCGCCGGTGCGGTAGCTGAACTGCAGACCGCCCTCCGGCGTGACGAGGAACTGCGGGTACGTCATCCCGCCGAGCTCGACCCCGCCGAGGGTGCGCTGCACCTCGCCGAACGCGGCCGCGTTCCACTCCCCCGCCCCGTCCGCGAGCCCGGCGGTGGAACGCAGGTAGTACAGCCGCGTGTTGTGCGTGTCCATGGCGACGTGGATCGTGCCGTCCTGCGGCGAGATGCCCAGCGAGATCACGTTGTGCGAGTCGTCGACGCTGAGCTGGTGCGGCAGGACCACGGTCTCCCACCGCGTGCCACCGACCGTGCGCCGGGCGATCACGGCGTTGCGGCTGGCCGTGTACCAGGTGGCGTACTGATGCCCTCGGTAGGTCAGGATCGCGTCCTGTTGGAACGAGTTGTTGTTCACCACGCCGTCGTAGGACACGAAGTACAACGCCGAGGCGTCGAGCAGCGTGTCGGACACCAGGCTGGCACCTGGCTGCGCCTGCGCGACGCCCGGCATGCCGAATGCGGCGACGACGGCGGCGGCCGTCACCAGGCGGGCGGAGGACGTGACCATGGACGGCAGCGTGGTTTCGAACAAAATCGAACGCAAGGGGGCGTTCAGTTCGATAACACCCCGAAGTCTGTGATCGATACGGACCTCCCGGCCCCTTGTCGGCCTCCAGCACCGACTGTTCACTTGTGTTCAGTTATGTCTGAACATGGAGGTTCAGCGTGCGGCACGTGACGGTTCTTGCGGCAGTGCTGTCGATTGTGACGGGCGCGGTGACACCGACCGCCGCCGCTGCCGACCCTCCCCCGGACGTGCACACCTACCTCGAGAACCCGCGCATGATCGCCGAGGGACAGCAGCCGCACCACGCGTTCCTGCGCCCGTATGCCGACGTCAGGTCCGCTGCACGCCGTGACGAACGCACGCCGTTCACGCTGTCGCTGGACGGGAAGTGGCGCATCGCCATGGCGGACCGGCCGGCCGACGTGCCCGCGCGGTTCTACTCCGACGGCTACGACACCTCCGGCTGGCGCACGGTCACGGTGCCGCACACGTGGCAGACCGACGGCCTTGACCACCCGATCTTCCGCAACATCGCCACCGAGGTGCAGCCGGACGACCCGCCCCGCGTGCCGCGCGACATCAACCCGACCGGCGCCTACGCCCGTGACTTCGACCTGCCCGCGAACTGGGTGAAACGCGAGACCTTCCTGCGCTTCGAGGGCGTGACGTCGGGTTACTTCGTGTGGGTCAACGGGAAGTACGTGGGCTACGACCAGGGCGGCTACTCCCCCGCCGAGTTCGACATCTCCCCGGTGCTGCGGCCGGGCCGCAACCGGATCGCCGTGCAGGTGCACCGCTGGGGCGCCGGTTCCTACCTGGAGGACTACGACCAGTGGCGCTACAGCGGCATCTTCCGCTCGGTGTCGCTGTACTCGACGCCCGCCACGTTCATCCAGGACGTCACGCTCAGGACCGATCTCGACGCCACCTACACGGACGCGACGCTCACCGCGGACGTCGAGCTCGGTGGCAGCGCCGACGGGCACCGCGTCACGGCCGGCCTGCGCGACCCGCGCGGCAGGGAGGTCGGTTCCGCGAGCCAGGACGTGTCCGGCAGCACGGCACGGCTGACCATCCCGGTCCGCGACCCTGCCAAGTGGACGGACGAGACACCGAACCTCTACACGGTCGTGCTCACCCTCACCGGTCCGGACGGGCAGCAGCACATCACCAGTGAGACCACCGGTTTCCGCAAGATCGAGATCCGCGACCGGACGTTGCTGGTCAACGGCAAACGCGTGCTGTTCAAGGGCGTCAACCGCGCGGAGACCAACGCCGACCACGGCCGGCACGTGCCGCGCCCGGCGCAGGAACGCGACGTCGAGCTGATGGAACAGCTCAACGTCAACGCCGTCCGCACCTCGCACTACCCGAGCGACCCGTACTTCTACGAGCTCGCCGACCGCCACGGCATCTGGATCGACGACGAGGTCGACATCGAGACGCACGACCACGAGAACTGCGCGCGGTGGTGCGAGGCGAACCAGCCCGAGTGGCGTGACGCGTTCATGGACCGCATGATCGCGATGGTCGAGCGCGACAAGAACCACCCGAGCGTCTTCATGTGGGACACCGGCAACGAGGCCGGTCTCGGCGCGCACCACTACGACATGGCGAAGTGGGTCAAGGCCTACGACCCGTCGCGGCCGGTCTACCACCAGTCCAACAACCCCGACGGCGACGCGCCGTTCGCCGACGTGTGGGGCCCGCGCTACCCGTCACCGGAACGGCTCGCCGAGCAGGCGAAGAGCACGACCAAGCCGCTGATCCTCGGCGAGTACGCGCACGCGATGGGCAACAGCCTCGGCAACTTCCGCGAGTTCTGGGACGTCATCCGCGCCAACCCGCAGACCCAGGGCGGGTTCATCTGGGACTGGGCCGAGCAGAACATCCGGCAGAAGACCCGCACCACGCCCGACACGTCCGGCAACGACATCACCGCACTGCTGTCCGGCGCGCCGAAACTCGTCGACGGCCATCGCGGGAAGGCGTTGTCGTTGTCGGGGCTCGACGACTTCGTCGAGGTCTACCGCGACCGCAAGCTCGACATCACCGGCACCGCGCTCACCCTGGACGCGTGGGTGAAGCCGGGCAGGTGGACCGGCCAGTTCCCGATCATCGCCAAGGGCGACCACCAGTGGACGCTCAAGATGAAGAACGAGACCACGTTGGAGTTCTTCATCCACAGCGGCACGTGGCGAGCGGTGCAGGCCAAGGTGCCCGCCGGCTTCTACGGCAACTGGCACCGGGTCAGCGGCACCTACGACGGCACCGCGGTGCGCCTGTACATCGACGGCGCGGAGGTCGCCAGTCTGCCGTTCACCGGCGCGATCGACTACTCGGCGGCCGACGTGAACATCGGCCGCGACTTCGAGATGTCGTGGACCGACCCGTCCACCGTCGGCAGGCTGGCCAGCGGTGACGTGGACGACGTGCGCATCTACGACCGGGCGCTGTCCGCCGACGAGCTCAAGGCGGCCACCCCGGCCGGTGGCGCCGTGCTGGCGCTGGACTTCGACCGCGTCCAGGAACGCGGCACCCACCTGGCGTACGGATCGACGCTGTCCGGTGTGGACGGTCTGATCGGCTCGGACCGCACGCCGCAACCGGAGACCGCGCAGCTGGCCTGGGTGCACCAGCCGTTGCGGTTCGCCTACGCCGGCGGCGTGCTGTCGGTGACGAACGAACGCCAGTTCACCGGCACCGACGACCTCACCCTGCGCTGGCGGGTCACCGAGGGGTCCCGCACGGTCGCGGACGGCGCGCAGCCGCTTCGGGTCGCGGCGGCCACGACCGGCACGATCCCGTTGCCCGCCAAGGCATCCGACCGCGAGCGGTTCCTCACCGTCGAAGCGGTCACACGGGATCGGCACGTGCTCGCGCACGACCAGTTCCCGCTCGGCGGCACCCGCATCCCCGGCCTGGACCGCACCCCGCTCGACTGGGCGGCCGTGTTCACCCACGACGACGCGGACGAGGTCATCGCGACCGCGGCCGGCACGACCTACACCGTGGACAAGAAGTCCGGCGCGCTGACGTCGATCAGGTCGTGGGGCCGGGAGCTGCTGGCCAGCGGACCGAAGCTCGACGCGTGGCGAGCGCCGATCAGCAACGAGACGTACACGTGGGGCCGGGCCGAGGGCGAGGACTGGCGGCGTGCCGGCCTCGACCGGCTGGAGACCACCGTGACGGGTGTCCACGTGGAGAAAGACCGCAAGACCGTCCGGATCGTCGTGGACAGCAGGGTCGCCGCACCCGGCGTGGCCGGGGCCTGGTTCGACCAGACCATGGTCTACGCGATCGACTCCGCCGGCGTGCTGAACCTCGGGCACAAGGTGACCCCGCAGGGCGCCATGCGCACGCTGCCGTACCTGCCGCGCATCGGCGTCCAGCTGTCCGTGCCCGACCGGTACTCGACCTTCTCGTGGTACGGCCGCAAGGCGGAGAGCTACGGCGACCGCAGGGACGGCACCCCGATCGGCGTGCACTCGTCGAAGGTGGCCGACCAGTACGTCGAGTACCACCGCCCGCAGGACCACGGCAACCACACCGACACCCGGTGGGCGCTGCTCACCGACGGCCGAACCTCGGGCCTGCTGGTGTCGGGCGCCCGCGACGTCAGCGTCACGCAGTACGACGACATCGAGCGCGCCGCGTACCCGTTCATGTTGCAGCGCAACAAGGGTTACTACACCCTGCACGCCGACAACGCCGTGACCGGTGTCGGTGACACGCCGAACCCGGTGCGGCAGCGCTACCAGGTCCGGCCGGACAGCACCTACGAGTACACGCTCACGATGCGGCCGCTCACCTCGCAGGAGGCCTGGACGGGCCGCCCGGCGGGCGCCTGAGACAGGTGTGCCGGTGCCGAGCGGCGGGCCGGCACCGGCACACCAACCAGCTCCGCTGTGGACAGTCCGCCGGCTCCGCCAGGCGCGCGTCGAGACCTACGGGAAGTCTCGTCCGCAACCCGTCTGCCGGACCATTACGTGGATGAAGGGCGCCTTGCTCCACCTGGTGTGGATGAAGGCGCCCTTCATCCACCTCACCAGACGGCGAGTCGCGAACGACACAGCCACATCTCCGCCAGAGCCGGGATGCGGCTGTTCTACCGTCTCAGTCCGCCCAGGGCAGCAGGACCATCTTCCCCGTGCTCTGCCGCCCCTCCAGCAGCCGGTGCGCCTCGGCCGCCGCCGACAACGGCAGCTGCGGACCGAGGACGAGCCGCAGCCGGCCCTCGCGCACGAAGCCGACCAGCTCTTCCAGTGCCGACGCCAGCTCGGAACGGGCGTGGACGAAGTAGAACTGCAGAGCGAACAAGGTGAACGACAGGTTCATCAGGACCTGATTGGGCAGTCCGTTCATGAAGTCGATGACCGGCATTTCCCCGTTCGCCGTGCCGTACACCGCGAGACGGCCGAACGGCGCCAGGCTGGCCGCCGCCTCGCTGAGCATCTCACCGCCGCCGGAGAGCAGCACCGCGTCCACGCCCCGGTCGCCGGTTGTGCGCAGGACTTCGTTGTGCCACCTCGGTTGCGTGTAGTCGATCACCGAGTCGGCGCCCAGGCCGAGCACCAGTTGCCGTTTCTCCGGCGTGCTCGCCGCGCCTACGACCTGGCCCGCTCCCATGATTCTGGCCAGCTGCACGACGAGCGAGCCGACGCCGCCCGCGGCGGCGAGCACGAGGACGGAGTCGTTCTTGGTGAGCCGGACGCCGTCGCGCAGCATGAGATAGGCGGTCAGGCCCTGCACCAGCAGCGCCGTCGCCTCCGCGAACCCGATGCCGGGCGGCAGCGGGAACACCTCACCGGCCGGCGCTGCGACGTACTGGGCGTAACAGCCGGAGCGGGCGGGGTGGGTGATCCCGAAGACCCTGTCCCCGGCGTGCAAGCCGGTGACCTCGCCGCCGACCGCCACCACCACTCCCGAGAACTCTCCGCCCAGGACGTAGGGCAGCGGGGTGGCCACCGGGTAGTAGCCGCCGCGTCGCCGTTCGGTGTCGGCGAAGTTGATTCCCGCCGCCTCGTTGCGAATCAGGACTTCGTTCGCGCGAATCGCGGGTACGGGCAGGTCTTCGCAACTGAGCACGTCCGGTGAACCCTGTCGGGAGATCCGGACCGCTTTCATCGTCTCGATCGGCATGAACACCCCTTCAGCTGGCCTGTCTCGATCATGCTGACCGGCACGACCGGTGACCAACATCAATACGTGCACGCAACGATCGAGGATTTCGATGCGAGGCGTCAGCGAGGGCCGAGGCGGGCGAGTGCCAGTCGCAGGAACGCCTGGGCCGCAGGGGAAGCAGGCGCCGGCGCTCGGCAACTGAGTGCCAGCGGGATCAGCGCCTGAGGATCGTCGATGTGCAGCACGCAGTCGGCGAGGTCGGCCGGGACGACGGCATTCGCCACGGGCCGCGGCACCACGGTGACGCCGATCCCCTCCACGGCCAGTGACGTGAGATCGGCGGCGCTCTGCAACGCGCACGTGCCACGACGCCGCGTGCGGGCCCGGTCGAACGCGGCGTCCACCTGAAGCCGCAGCGAGGTGCCCTGGCTGCATTCGAGGAAGCGCTCGTCCGCCAGCTGTGCCAGGTGCGCGACACCGGTTCCCCGCAGCGGATGCCGCCGGCCGACGACGATCACGAGTGGCTGCAACCGAAGCAGGTGGTGCGAAAGCTCCGCGGGCAACTGGTGTTCGTGCAGGCCCAGCACCGCGATGTCGAGCTCACCGGTCAGGAGATGGCTCACCGCCGTCACACCGCCCACATCGGACATGAGGAGCTCGACCTCGGGGCAGGTTTCCTGGAACTCCCTCAACAGCCCGAGCACGTCGAGGTCCGAGGCCGTGATCATCGGCGAACCGACGCGCAGGCGCCCGTGGACGCGTCCGCCGAGCGCGGCGATCTCGGCGGAAGCCTCCTGAACGGACCGCAGCACACCTCGTGCGCAGGCGACGAACACCTCCCCCGCCGCGGTCAGTTCGACCCGGCGGCTGGTGCGGTTGAACAACCGCGCTCCCACCTCGCGTTCCAGCTGGTTGATCTGGTGGCTGAGACCGGACTGCGCGATGTGGTAGCGCTCGGCGACCCTGGTGAAGCTCAGCTCGTCGGCTATCGCGACCGCGTACTCCATCTGCCGCAGATCCACCGGAAGCTCCGATCACCAGTCACGATCAACAAGAGATCGACTGAACTCTAGGCAGGTAGCCGGAAGTCGTGTTCGCAACTCGCCGTCTGGTGAGGTCGATGAAGGGCGCCTTCCTCCACCTGGTGTGGATGAAGGCGCCCTTCATCCACACCAGGCCTTTCACCTCGCGGCAGCAGCCGTGGTGCGAGTCCGGCCCCGTTCACGCGCTCATCATGTGGGAGCGCTCCCAGATTTCACCCTTTCATCCGTGTTGCCAAAACGTGGGTGATGATGCTTCACGCCACCCGCGACCCAGCGGGCACGCGCACCAGGATTCACCTATAACCGCATGTAGACCGGGCTTCGGCTGATACGGCGAGCACAGTCGGCCATCAACCTTGGTTACGGGCGCATCAAGATTCCTTGACACCCCGGAGCGCACTCGATCACACTTCCCGGGTCTGGGAGCGCTCCCAGAAACCGCCGCCGAGACCAGAGGAGTTCTCCAGTGCCTCCCCGCCGTTTCATCAGCGTGCTGGCGTGTGCCGCCATGTCCGCTGCCACCGTGACCGCCTGCGGTTCAGGCAGTGCGACGAACCAGACAGCCGACGGCAAGACCGAGCTGACCGTCGCCACGTTCAACGAGTTCGGGTACGAGGACCTGTTCAAGGAGTACGAGGCCGCGCACCCGGACGTGAAGATCACGCAGCGCAAGTCCGGCCAGGCCGCTCCCCACCACGAGAACCTGTTCACCAAGCTCGGCGCCGGGTCCGGACTCGCCGACGTCGAGGCGATCGAGGAGGGCTACCTCTCCCAGGTCATGTCGAAGGCCGGGCAGTTCAACGACCTCAAGGAGATCGGCCCGAAGGACGCCACGAGCGACCGCTGGCTGAAGTGGAAGGCCGACGCCGCCACCACCAAGGACGGCAAGCTGATCGGGTACGGCACGGACATCGGCCCGCTGGCCATGTGCTACCGCAAGGACCTGTTCGAGAAAGCCGGTCTGCCCTCGGACCCCGAGGCCGTGAAGGCGCTGTTCGCGACGTGGGACAGCTACTTCGCCGCCGGTGACCAGTTCATCGCCAAGAGCGGTGGCGTGGCCTGGTTCGACAGCTCCGCCCAGATCTTCAACGCCATGCACAACCAGCACGAGGTCGGCTACTTCGACAAGAGCGACAAGCTGGTCGTCGAGTCCAACCCCGCGATCAAGGCCGACTGGGACGCGGTGACGAAGGCGGTGGCGAAGGGCCAGTCGGCGAAGCTCGCGGCGTGGAGCAACGAGTGGAACACCGGCTTCAAGCTGGGCTCGTTCGCCACCAAGACGTGCCCGTCGTGGATGCTCGGTGTCATCGAGACGCAGGCGGGTCCGGAGAACAAGGGCAAGTGGGCGGTCACCGACGCGTTCCCCAACGGCGGCGGCAACTGGGGTGGTTCGTACCTGACCGTGCCGAAGCAGAGCAAGAACGCGAAGAAGGCCGCCGAGCTCGCGGCCTGGCTGACCGCGCCGGAGCAGCAGATCAAGGCGTTCCAGGCCAAGGGCACGTTCCCGAGCCAGGTCAAGGCGCTCGAAGCCCCGGCGTTGCTGGAGAAGACGAACGCCTACTTCGGTGACATCAAGGCGGGCGCGCTGTTCGCCGCACAGGCGAAGAAGGTCGCGGCGGCGCAGTACAAGGGCCCGAAGGACGGCCAGATCCAGGACAACGTGTTCAGTCCGGCACTGCAGTCCCAGGAACAGGGCAAGAGCGCCGACGAGGCCTGGAAGACCGCGGTCGCCGAGGCGCAGAAGGCGGCCAAGTGACCGCCCTCCTCACAAAAGAGGTGGAGCGCGAGCGGGCCGGCACGGCCCGCTCGCGGCCTCCACGCCGTCATCGCTGGTCCAAACTGGACAGCAAGGTGTCGCCGTACCTGTTCGTCGCGCCGTTCTTCGTGCTGTTCGGCGCGGTCGGGGTGTTCCCGTTGCTGTACACGGCCTACGTGTCGTTGTTCGACTGGGAGCTGGGTGCGGACGACCCGAAGTTCATCGGCGTCGAGAACTACCGGACGCTGGTCGCCGACGGGCAGTTCTGGAACGCGCTGATCAACACCGTCAGCATCTTCCTGCTGTCCAGCGTGCCACAGGTGATCATCGCTGTGGTGCTCGCCGCGCTGCTCGCCGGCAACCTCCGCGCCAGGACGGTGTGGCGGATGGGCGTGCTGCTGCCCTACGTCGCGTCGCTGGTCGCGTTGACGATCATCTTCGGCAACCTGTTCGGGACGCAGTACGGACTGGTGAACGCCGTGCTCACCACGTTCGGCATCGGCCCGATCGACTGGCAGGCCGACACGTTCGGCAGCCACGTCGCCATCGCGTCGATGGTGAACTGGCGGTGGACCGGCTACAACGCGCTGATCGTGCTCGCCGCGATGCTCGCGATCCCCCGCGACCTGTACGAGGCCGCGCGGGTCGACGGCGCCGGTGCCGTGCGGCAGTTCTTCAGCATCACCCTGCCGATGCTCAAGCCCACGCTGATCTTCGTGATCGTCACGTCGACCATCGGCGGTCTGCAGATCTTCACCGAGCCGAAGATGTTCGACCCGGCCGGCGGCAACGGCGGCGGCTCGCAGCACCAGTTCCAGACCGTCGTGCTCTACCTGTACCAGACGGCGTTCCAGCAGCTCGACCTCGGCTACGCCTCCGCCCTCGCGTGGACCCTGTTCCTGATCATCATCGGGGTCGCCGGGTTCAACTTCTGGCTCACCAGGAAGGCCGTGCGATGAAGCGTCCGTCCTTTGTGGTCTACGGCTTCCTCGCGGCGTTCGTGCTCGGGTCGGCCTTCCCGTTCTACTGGTCGTTCCTGGTCGCGAGCCGTGACGGCGCCGCGGTCAACGGCGACTTCTCGCTGATCCCCGGCGGGCACTTCTTCACCAACGCCGCACGCGTGTTCAACGCCATCCCGTTCTGGAAAGCACTCGGCAACAGCTTCATCGTGTCCGGCACCGTCACCGTCTCGGTCGTGCTGCTCTCCGCACTGGCCGGGTTCGCCTTCGCCAAACTGCGCTTCCGCGGCCGCGGAATCCTCTTCGTGTTCGTCGTCGCCACACTCGCCGTACCGACCCAGCTCGGCATCATCCCCCTCTACATGGCGATGGCCGAGTTCGGCTGGGCAGGCGAGCTCGAAGCCGTCATCGTGCCCAA
>NZ_JBEXJN010000056.1:0-57955 GCF_040609115.1 Lentzea sp. NPDC004782 | reverse complement strand
CACCCCCATTTGGTGTGATTATGCGCACGTTATTCGACTTCAGGTGGATGAAGGCGCCCTTCATCCACGCAAAGGTCACGCTTGGCCGGGCAAGCCGGACACGACTTCGCCGGGGCTCTGCGAGAGTGTCCGAACCGTTGCGTGTCTCCCACTGCGAGGTGGGAGCCGGACCGTTACGGTGCGTGTGTGGGCGCCGTCGTCCGGAGGAGAACCTCAGGTCTTCCTCTGGAGTTGAGCAGCTTCGTCGGCCGTCGGAAAGAGGTCGACGAGGTGAAGCGCCTCCTCTCGTCGTCACGCTTGGTCACACTCACCGGACCGGGCGGAGTCGGCAAGACCCGGCTGGCCCTGGAGGTGAGCCGCGTCGTGCACCGGGCCTTCCCGGACGGCGTGGTCCTGGTCGAGCTGGACCAGCTGCGCGACGCGGAGCTCGTGGCGAACGCCGTGGCGCTGGCGGTGGGTATGCGCGAGGCGGGCCGCACGTCGTTGGAGATGCTGATCGACTACCTGGCGGCGCGCCGGTTGCTGCTGGTGCTCGACAACTCCGAGCACCTGGTCGACGCCGTCGCCGAGCTGTCCCACGCGTTGCTGCAGACCTGTCCCGAGCTGAGGATCCTCGCGACGAGCCGGGAGTGCCTGGGCATCGCGGGCGAGGTGGTCATGCCGGTACCGCCGCTCACCCTGCCCGCCGTGCGCGGGCCGCTCGCGGAGCAGGACCTGAGCAGCTCCGAGGCGGTGACGCTGTTCGTGGAACGGGCGGCGTCGGTGCGGCTCGGCTTCACCGTGAACGCCGCCAACGGGGACGTGGTCGCCGAGATCTGCCAACGGCTGGACGGCCTGCCGCTCGCGATCGAGCTGGCGGCGGCACGGGTGCGGGCGTTGTCGGAGAAGGACATCCTCGCCCGGCTGGTGGACCAGCCGGCGATGCTGACCGCGGGACGGCGCCGGCTGCCCGCGCGGCAGCAGACGCTGCGCTCGTGCATCGAGTGGAGCCACGGCCTGTGCTCCGACCGGGAGAAGCTGCTCTGGGCGCGGTTGTCGGTGTTCCCCGGCGGGTTCGAGCTCGACACCGCGGAGGCCGTGTGCGCCGGCGCCGGGCTCGCCGCGGAGGACGTGCTGAGCACCGTGGCCTCGTTGCTGGACAAGTCGATCCTGGTCGCCGAGCAGCACGGCGACGTGATGCGCTACCGGATGCTGGAGACCATCCGCGAGTTCGGCGTGGAACAGCTCAAGGAGACCGGCGAGCACGACCGCCTTCTCCTGGCGCACCGCGACTTCCACCTCGGCCTGGTCGACCGGGCCAACGCCGACTGGGTGAGCTCCCGGCAGGTGGACTGGTTCGCCCGGCTCGACCGCGAACACGCCAACGTGCAGGCGGCCGTGGACTACTGCCTGCGGCAACCGGGAGAGCTGGACGCCGCGTTCCGGTTGCTGGCGGGGCTGTTCCACTTCTACTGGTGGGGTCGCGGATGGGCCAGGGAGGGCCGGTTGTGGCTGGCGCGGGCGCTCGACCGGCCGAGCCCGCCGTCCGCGCTGCGGGCGAGAGCCCTGCTCACCGACGGCAGTCTGGCGTCCGCGGACGGCCAGTTCGACGTCAGCCGGCAGCGCCTCGCCGACGCCAAGGCGGACGCCGCGATCCTGGCCGACCCGACCATCGCGGCCTTCGCCGACTGGGTCGAGGGCAGCGTCGACCTCTACAGCGGTGACCTGCCGGCCGCGATCGCGGTGTTCGAGCGGGGCCTCGCGACGCTGCCACCCGGAGTCGACGTGCCGCGCCGCCTCGACCTGATGCTGAGCTACTCGAGCGCGGTGGGACTCGTCGGTGACGTCGCCCGCGCGACCGCCTGCCACGAGGAGTGGCTGCGGCTCACCGAACCCGCGGGGGAGCGCTTCCACCGCTCGTACGCGCTGTGGAGCATCGGGTTGTTCGCGATGGCGCAGGGCGAGCACGACCGGGCCGCCGAGCTGTACCGCGAGAGCATCCGGCTGCGCCGCGACATCCGCGACCTCACCGGCATCGGCTGGTCGACGGAGTCGTTGTCGTGGGTCGAGTCCGCGCTGGGACACGCGGAGCCGGCGGCCGCGCTGCTCGGTGCGGCCGACCGGATCTGGGAGATCATGGGCCGGCCGCTGCGCACCTACCAGCACCTCTACCCGTACCACGAGGAAACCGAGCGGGTGTCGCGGGAACGGTTGGGGGACAAGGGGTTCGAGGAGGCGTTCGGGCGCGGCCGGGCGATGGACGTCGACGACGCCATCGCGTTCTCCCTGAACGAGCAACCGGCTGTCGCTGCACCGGTGGAGCCACCGGCCGTGCTGACCAGGCGGGAGCGCGAGATCGCCGACCTCATCGCCGAAGGGCTGACCAGCCGGCAGATCGCGGAGCGGCTGGTGATCTCGGTGCGGACGGCGGAGACGCACACCGAGCACATCCTCGCCAAGCTCGGGTTCCGGTCCAGGGTGCAGGTCGCGACGTGGGTGTCCCAGCGGCGTTCGTGAGCGGCACTCATGTGAGCGTTAACAGTATTTGTCTCAAATGGACTTGCTCTTGACGTCCGCCTGGCGAATTGGCCAGTGTTAACGCTAACGCAACGACGCGCTCACCTGGGACAGGAGTACCTGATGCAGGTCACGTTACGACGGCTCATCGCTTGTGCGGCCGCAGTGCTCACCGCCACGCTGTCCGCCGCCGCACCGGCGGTCGCGGAGTCCAACGGCGGCACGCGGATCATGCCGCTGGGCGACTCGATCACCGACGGCACGCAGGTGCCGGGCGGCTACCGCATCGGTCTGTGGCAACGGCTCTCGGCCGCGAACTACCGGGTCGACTTCGTCGGCTCGCAGTTCAACGGCCCCAGCTCACTGGGCGACCACGACCACGAGGGCCATCCCGGCTGGCGGATCGACCAGATCGACGCGAACATCGTCAGCTGGCTCGGCAGCACCAGCCCCCGCACGGTGCTGCTGCACATCGGCACCAACGACGTGCTCCAGAACCACGACGTGGCGAACGCGCCCGCACGGCTGTCCGCCCTGGTCGACCGCATCACCGCGACCGTGCCGAACGCGGACGTGTTCGTCGCGACGATCATCCCGATCACCAACGAGAGCCAGGAGTCCCTCGGCCGCGCGTTCAACGCCACGATTCCCGGCATGGTGCAGAGCAAGGTGAACGCGGGCAAGCGCGTGCACCTGGTCGACATGCACTCCGCGCTCACCACCGCCGACCTGATCGACGGCGTCCACCCGACCGCCACCGGCTACGACAAGATGGCCGCGACCTGGTACGCCGCCCTGCGTTCCGTGCCCGGCAGCATCGGTGACCCCGTGAGCAGCCGGCAGATCGTCGGCGTGCCTTCCGGCCGTTGCGCCGACGTCCCCGGCGCGACGACGACCAACGGCACGCAGGTCCAGCTCTGGGACTGCCACGGCGGCAGCAACCAGAGCTGGACCTACACCTCCGGCAAGCAGTTCGTGGTCTACGGCAGCAAGTGCCTGGACGCCTCCGGTGCCGGTACCGCCAACGGCACCAAGGTGGTGATCTGGGACTGCACCGGCGGCGCGAACCAGCAGTGGAACGTCAACGCCAACGGCACGATCACCAGCGCGCAGTCCGGCCTGTGCCTGGACGCCAACGGGGCCGGTACCGCGAACGGAACCCAGCTCATCCTGTGGTCCTGCGGGAGCCAGTCGAACCAGCAGTGGCGGTCCTGACCACCTGAGAAGCCGGGAAGCCTTGACACCTCAAGGCTTCCCGGCTCCCGGTCACACCGCGCGGCGCGCGAACTGCTGGTTGGTGCCGCTGCCGCAGGTCCACTGGATCAGCTTGGCGCCATCGGCCGTGGACACGTCCGAGACGTCGAGACACTTGCCGCTGTGCCGGGCGACCAGGCGGTAGTAGCCGTTGCCCTGGTCCTGGAACGACCACTGCTGGTTCGTGCCGCTGCCGCACCGGTACTGCAGGACGGTGGCGCCGTCCGCGGTCGATCCGCTGGACACGTCGAGGCACTTGCCGCTGTGCTGCGCGATGACCTGGACGTAGCCTCCGCCCGCGTCGGTCAGCCGCCACTGCTGGTTGAGCCCGCCACCGCAGGTGTACTGCAGGACCGACGCGCCGTCCGCGGCCGAGTTGCTCGTGACGTCCACGCACTTGCCGCTGTGCCTGGCCACGAGGTTGTAGTACGGGCCGCCGCCGACGCCGGTGACCGTGCCCGCCGCGGTGTCGATGGAGAGCTGCGGGTACCACGGCAGGACCATGGTGTTGTTCTTGGGGAAGGCGATCGGCAGCCAGACGTACTGCGAGTCGTTCACCGTGCCGCCCGTCGAGTTGCCCCACCGGTCGCCCAGGTACAGGTACGAGGTGCCCGACATGCCCTGGACGGGCAGGACGTACGCGGTCTGCGAACGGTAGGTGGTGTCGTTGCCCGCGTCCGCCATCGCGGTCCACGGACCGGCGAGGCTGGTGGCGGTGGCGTAGCGCTGCTGGTTCGGGTTCCAGCCGCTGGTGCCCGAGGTCAGCATGAAGTACACCCCGTTGCGCTTGAACAACGCCGGTGCCTCGCGGTAGCTGCCCGGCCACGGGTTCGCGACCAGGGCGTCGTAGCCGGTGTAGTCCGCGGTGAGCCGGTAGATGCTCAGGTCGGCGTTCCCGGCTGTGGCGGTGATCTGGTACGCGGTGCCGTCGTCGTCGGTGAACAACGTCTGGTCCCGGGACGTCGTGCCGCTCGGCGGCCGGAAGCTGCCCAGCCACGTGTAGTCGCCGTCGACGGTGTCGGAGACGGCGACCGCGGCGCGGGCCTCGTTGTAGTCGGTGGCGTTCTCCTTGTGCATCCACATCACGTACTTGTGCGTGGCGCTGTTGTAGATGACCTTGGGCCGTTCGATGTTGGCCGACCGCAGTTCCGCGGCACTCGACTGCCTGAGCGCGTCGTTGCGGAACTCCCAGGTCTTCAGGTCGGTCGAGCGGTAGACCGAGACGGCCTTGAAGCTGTTGTCGGGATTGCGGTTCTCGCCGAACCAGTAGTAGTAGTCGCCGACTTTCAGCACCCCGCCGCCGTGGGCGTGCACGACGGCCCCGGCGGTGTCGGTGAACTGCGTGGCGTTGGTGATCACGACCGGTGCGGCCGAGGCGGGGACGGCGGTCACCACCAGGGTGAGCAGGCCGGCGAGCGCGGCGATTCTGCGGAACATCGTTGGTCCTTCCTGGAAAGCTACAGCTCGGCGATCGGCCGGTCGTAGACCTCGAAGTTGCGGATGGACGCCCAGCTCCCGGACGGCAGACCGGTCACCGTCACCCGCACGTACCGCGCCCTGGCGCTGAACACGGCGGTCTGGACCTGGCTGGTGCTCGTGGTGGCGGTCCGGTCGGCCAGCGCCGTCCAGGTCGTGTTGTCGGCGGAACCCTCGACGCGGTAACGGTAGTTGGTCGCGTCGCGCTCCCAGGCGATCCGCACGCCGGTGATCGACCTGATCGAGCCGAGGTCGACCTTGAGCCAGTGCCCGGTGTTGCCGTCGTTCGCGCACCAGCGGGTCGAGGTGGACGCGTCGACGGCCTTCGCCGCGGTGTTGCCCTTGCCGCTCTCCTCGCTGCTGGCCGTGGCGGTCCGGCCCGCGGCGATGTCGGCCGGCTGCACGGACCGGTCGAGCGTGACCCCGACGACGCTGTCCTCGGGGTGGCGGGTGCGGTTGATGCCGGTGATCGTCACCTGCCCCGAGCTCACCGCGTAGGACAGGGCGGTGCCGGAGGCGACGTCGAAGACCCTGCTCACCCGGGCGTCGCCGATCGACGGCGTGGTGAAGCTCGTGCCGCTGTAGCCGGGCAGCAGGTGCACGTAGAACGTGTTGCCGTTGCTGGTGAAGCCGTACTGGCCGTCAACGGGTTCCCACGGGCCGCCGCGGGTGCCGTAGACCGACGAGCCGTACGTCGACAGGTAGGCGCCGATCTGGCGCATGAGGTCCGCCTGGGTCGGCGGCACCACGCCGGTCCGGTCGGGGCCGACGTTGACGAGGCAGGTCATGTTCCGGACCCACGCGTTGACCAGGACGTTCATCGTGTCGCGATAGGACATCGCGGTGTCCCCGGTGTAGCCCCACGCCCCGCCGACGCTGAAGCACTTCTCGGCGACCTTGCCCGCGCGGATCGGGCCGGTGGGCACCGAACCGCCCTCCTCGCTGGTGTAGTCGCCGATCCAGCCCGAACGCGAGGTCGTGACGATGTCGGGCTGATGTGCGCGCACGAGCCCGGTCAGGCCGAGCGGCTTGCCGGTGGCGGGGTCGTTCTCGCTGTAGGCGGCGTCGACCGGCCACTGGTTGGCGGTGTCGCGCGACTGGCCGGGCTCCCAGAAGAAGGCGCCGTCCGCGTCGGTGCCCTGCTCGGCGACCCAGCCGCCGTCCCACCAGAAATCGTCGATCACGCCGTACTGCGTGACCAGCTCCCGGACCGCCTGGTACACCTCGGTCTTCAGGATCCGCGCGTTCTCCTTGTGCGCGGCATCGGTGGTGTAGCCCCACGGGTTCGACGCGCAGTTCGTGCCGGTCACGTCGTAGTAGCCGGGATAACGCCAGTTGATCGGCGAGTAGTAGAGGCCCACCTTGAGCCCGGCGGCCCGCACGGCGGCCACGTAGTCCTTGACGAGGTCGCGGTTCAACGGTGCCTGCGCCGAGGTCCACGCGTTGGGGTGCGCGCTCGGGAACAGCGCGAACCCGTCGTGGTGGCGCGTGGTCAGCACGGCGTACTTCGCGCCCATGTCCTTGGCCAGCTGCGCCCAGGTGCCTGGGTTGTAGGCGCTGGCGGTGAACTGCTCGTTGGTGGCGTCGGTGACGTACTTGCGGTAGTTCGCGGGCGTCACGGCCGCGTTGTGCATGTACCACTCGCCCTTGGCCGGGCCCGCGTACGGGCCCCAGTGCAGGAACAGGCCGAGCTTGGCGTCCTGCAGCCACCGGACCTTGGCGTCGGACTGCTGTTCGACCCCCAGGTCGACCTTCGGGATGCGCAGGGGCGGGAGCGGGACGGGCGTGGCCGGGGTGGCGGCCTGTGCCGGTGTGGCGAGGACTTGGTCGGCGGTGGTGGCGACGACGAGCGCGCCCGCTATCAGGCTGCGGCGACTGATGCCTTCAGGCATGCCGAGAACTCCGATCTCTCAACGTCCAGCAGGCGTTGGTCGCGAGAGATTCGCATTCTTTTCCACGCTACAGCAACAGTTTGCGCAATGTTGTTTGTTCGCGAAGTGAATGTGCCATTCGACGAATGGTCGGAGGGGTGAGGCGGCTGGTCGTGCTCACCAACCCTCGACAAGACTGTGCCAGAGCGAGTTCTCGCCGACCGTGGGGTCTTTTTCCTGCACGAGCGCGAAGAACCGGTCGAGCCGGTCGTAGGTCTCGTACTCGAACGGCGCGGCGCGCAGGGCGGTGTTCACGCCGTACCAGCGCCACGCCGTGTCGACGAACAGGGCGCCTGAGCCGTTGATCCAGTAGCGGGGGAACGCCGCGCCCTCCAGGTGGCAGAAGCCCTCGACCGTGCCGGTGTCCGCGGCGGTGACCAGGTCGTCTTCGCCGATCGCGCAGAGCCGGTAGTAGACCTGGTCCTCGTCCTCGATGACCCGGTCGAACGACGGCTGAAGCTCGGTCGCCTCGACGATCGGCAGGCCCCAGCGCTGGTAGGCCTCGAGGTCGGTGGCGGGCAGCTGCCAGGTCTTGATGGAGGTGGGCGGCATGACCTGCACCGATGGCACGATCAGGTCGTCCAGCGGTGCGGTCAGCGCGTGTTCGAACAGCTCCAGTGGCTCCACGGCGCAATACTAAGCGTGCTGATCTCAGGGGTGTCCTTGCGACATCCACTGGTGCAGCGCCATCCAGTTCTCCCGCTTGGTGCCGGAGAGGCTCCACGTGATGGCGGCGTTCTTGTACTGGGCGACGATGCCGGCGCATTCGTGCCGGGGTGTCGAGCACGGCACGCGTTCGGAGTAGATGCGGGTGACCTGGTCCGGGTGGATGCCACGGGCCTGCAGCTCCTTCTGCATGATCTGCTCGGAGTGCAGGCGACCGGGGTCGTTGGCCTGGATCAGGTACTGCTTGCCGGTCGGCGTGTCGTACTCGTAGACCGCGACGTTCTGGTGCGAGCCGACGCCCTCGTTCAAGCGGTGCTCGTACGCCATCCTGCTGAGGTCTGTCTCGCCCAGCTGCACCGGTCCCTGCCTGCCGCACACCGAGAGCCCGTACGGGTCGATGAACAGCAGCGGGTTGCCGGCGTAGGAGTAGTGGTCGGGCGAGGGCGTGAGGCCCAGCGGGTCGGGGCAGGTGTAACGGCCGGTCTGCGGGTCGTAGTAGCGGAAGACGTTGTAGTGCAGGCCGGTTTCGGTGTCGTGGTACTGGCCGGGGAAGCGCAGCGGGCAGTCCGTGGTGAACCGCGAGCCCAGCAGCACGCCCCACGCGGAGAACGTCGCCTGCCAGCTCACCCGGCCGCCGGTGTCGACCAGCGAGGTGGGCCTGCCGAGGTGGTCGGTGACGACGGCGTGGAAGCCGGTGCCGTCGAGCTGCGCGAGCGGGGTGAACGTGCCCGGCTCGTGCACCCACGTCGTGACGCCGGTGCCGGTGACGTGCTGCTCGGCGAGGTCGAAGCCGTCCCAGGCGAAGTCGACGCGCACACCGCCGGAGATCTTGGCGCACCGGCGGCCGAACGCGTCGTACAGGTACCGCCAGGTGCGTCCGTCCGGTGTGGACACTTCGGTGAGCTGGTCGTAGGCGTTCCACGTGTAGCGCCACAGCAGGGTCTGACCGGAGAGCGTGCGGCGGCGGACCTCGCTCACGCGGCCCTGGCCGTCGTAGGTGTAGGTCGTGCGTCCGGCGGCGCGCAGCAGGCCGCGGTCGAACTCGCGCTGGCCGTCGGTGTCGCCGCCGGGCAGCCACGCGGCGGCGGTGATGTTGCCCGCGAGGTCGTAGACGTAGCGTTCGGTGTTGTCCGGTGCGTGGATCGCGGCGACGCGGCCCACGGCGTCCAGGTCGATGCGTTTCTGGCCGTCGGCGACCAGCTGGCCGTCGGGCCGCCACCGCAGCTGCCTGCGTTGTCCCGCGGCGTCCTGTGCGACGAGCCGGCCCTCCGCGTCCCAGGACTGGGTGACGACCGGACGGGCGTCGAGGCGGTGCGTGACCGCGCGGCCGAGCGGGTCGCGGTCGAACGTCAGCGCGTGCGCGCCCGCCCGCACCGAGGCCAGCTTGCCCAGCGGGTCGTAGGTGTAGCCGACGGTGGCGCCGGACGGCGTCACCCGGCGCACGCGACGGCCCGCGGCGTCGTAGTTGTTGACCAGCACACGGCCGTTGAACGTCTCGGTGAGCACCCGGCCGGCGGGGTCGCGGGTGAGGGTGAGCTCGCCCGCCTCGTTCACCGCGCGGACGATCTGGCCCTGCGCGTCGTACTCGTAAGTGATCTCGCCGTCGTCGCTGAGCTGGCGGATGCGCCGGCCCATGGCGTCGTAGAACACCGTGACGGTCTGGCCCGCGCCGTTCGTGGTGGACACGAGCCGCCCGGCCGCGTCGTAGGTGTTGGTCGTGGCGCGGCCGTGGAAGTCCTGTTCCCGCACCAGGTTCCCGGCCGCGTCGTACTCGTAGGTCCACGTGCGGCCCTGCGCGTTCGTGACGGCCGTGACGCGTTGCTCGGTGTCGTAGGCGAACGCCGTGCGGGCGCCGTCGGCCGTGATCCGCGCGGCGGGCAGGTCGAAGTCGCCGATCTCGAACGTCGTGCGCCTGCCGCCCGCGTCGACGTGCTCGACGAGGTTGCCCTCACCGTCGTAGCGCCAGGTCTCCCGGCCGCCGTCGGGTCCGATCCGCCACGCGGGCTGTCCGTCGACGGTCCAGCCGTAACGGGTCGTGCCCTCCAACGGGTCGATGGCGGCGACGAGCCGTCCGAAGACATCGCGTTCGTAGCGGTGCCGGTTGCCCTGCGGGTCGACCATCATGATCGGCAGACCGGCGGCGTTCGTGGTGATGTGGCTGGTTCCGCCGGCCGCGTCCGTCCTGCTCGTGAGGTGCCCGTGCGCGTCGTAGGTCGAGCGGGTCGAGCCGCCAGGACCGTGCACGGCGACGAGGTTGCCGCGGTCGTCGTAGCTGCAGTTCGTGGTCGCGACCCCGTCGGTGACCGAAGTGGACAGTCCGAACTCGTTGTAGGCGATGCGTTTCGTCGACCCGGTCGGCTCGGCGATCTCGATGACGTGCCCGGCGTCGTCGTAGCGGTAGCGCGTGGTGTTGCCGAGGGCGTCCGTGCGGGCGAGCAGGTGGTCGTAGCGGTCCCACTCGTTGACGACGCTGTGTCCCAACGGGTCCACGACCCGCACGATCTGCTTCAGCTCGTTGAGGTGGTAGACCGACTCGTTGCCCAGCGAGTCCAGCACGGTCGTCTTCGCCGGTTCGTAGCGGAAGCGGGCGTTGAGGATGCCGCCGGTGCCCTCGGCCCACGCCACCCGGCCCTGCGCGTCGAAGTGGTAGTGGTACTGCGTGCCCTTGCGGTCGGTCCAGCCGACGATCCGGCCTTCGCCGTCGTAGTCGAACACGTGCGGCCGGCCGGACGCGTTGGTCACGTGCGTCAGGTCGCCGGAGTCGTTGTAGCCGAACGACATCAGCTGGATGTCGCCGAGCCGGTAGCCGGTGACGCGGCCGCGCGCGGTCTCGACGGTGACCCGGTAGCCGCCGGAATGCCTGATCTCGGTGGGCATCCCGTCCGCGTCGGTGACGAAGTCGATGCGGTGGTCGTTGCGGTCGGTGATGGCCCGCAGCGGTGCCAGCCCCGCCACCCCGGACGGCGTGAAGTGCAGGACGTGCCCGTTCGGGCGGGTGATCCGGTAGGTCCCCTCGGCGTCCAGCGTCAACGGCCAGCGCGGGCCTTCGACCGGCATCACCGCGGCGCCACCCCGCGCCGGTGCGGGGTAGACCAGCAGGATCGCGTCGGCGCCCGCGTAGCACACGCCCTGCGCGTCGACCTCCAGCCGTTGGTCCGCAGTGGACGACCAGGACCGGCCGAAGAGCCTGCCGACGCGGTAGGACGAGATGTGGGTGCGTTGCAGCACCAGGCCGAGCTCGGCGGGCAGCGTCACGTCGGTCTGGGTGAGGAACATGTCCCCGGTGACGACGTCGACCGGGTCACCGCAGCCCGTGCGGTTCTCGGCCTCCTGCACGGTCGAGCGCGGATCCTCGGTCTGGCTGCGCACGGACGAGTCGTCGCCGGGCGGCTTGCCGTTGCCGGACGGGTCGCCGTGCTCGCCGGGCGCGCCCTCACCGGAGGAGGCGTGCGTCTCGCCCGTGGTGCCGTGTTCGCCGTTTCCGGTGTGCGGTTCCGCGCTGGAGACGTGGGTGTCCCCGCCCGCGCTCGACACGTGCGTCTCTCCACCGGCACCACCACCGCCCGCGTGCGGTTCGGCCGACGAGACGTGCGTGCCACCGCCCTCGCCGTGCGGCACGTGCGGTTCACCGCCGCCGTGCCCGTGCAGGGCGTTCATGACCTTCTGGACGCCCTGCCAGATCTCCTCGAGCTTGCTCATGATCGGCCGCAGCTTCTCGACCGAGTTGATCAGCTTCTTGATCGTGGCGCCGATCTTCTCGGTCCACGCGGCGACCTGCTCGACGACCTGAGCCACCACGAACGGCGTGCCGAGGCCGAGCGAGAAGACCTCCTCCAGCGCGTCCTGGATGAAGTCGCCGACGGCCTGCGTGACCATGTCGCGGACCAGGCCGCGCACGACACCCGTGATGACGCCGACGACCTTCACGACCGTGCTGATGGCGTTGGCGCACGTCACGATCGTGGACAGTCCGCTGACCTTGCCCTCGACGTGCTTGCGGTAGGCGTCGGCGGCCGGTCCCGACCAGTTCGCGGTCTCCTTGGCGACCGCGTCGGTGAGGCTCTTGCCCGCGCTCTCGACGGCCTTGGCGACGTTCGCCCACGTCGCCGAGTACGCGGCGATCTGGTCGCCGTCGCCCGCGAGGTGGTTCAGCGCGTCCTGCAACGGTTTGACGTGCTCGATCAACCAGTTCAGGCCGTAGGAGATGAGCGTGCCGACCGGGTTCATCGCCACGGTCAGCAGGTCCATGCCGGCGCCGAGCGCGGAGATGCCGCCCTCGATCCAGCTGCCCGACTCGACCGCGTCGTACACGCCGGCGGCGTCGTCGATCAGGTTGATGCCGGTGTGCCAGTTGGTGGAGTCCTGCTTCTGCGCGAGCAGCGGGTTCGTCACGAGAGTCTGCCCTCGATCGCGGTGAAGCTGCTCGCGGTGTTCTGCTCGACCGTGCCGTAGTGCTCGGCGGTGGCCTTGACCTCGTCGGCCATCTTGCCGATCGCCTCCTGTGCGACCTTCAGCGTGATCAGGCCGGGAGCGCTGACCGCCATCACGATCGGCACGAACAGCGGGCCGCAGATCAACCCGTAGGCCTCCACTCCCACGGTGACCTGCGTGGCGGCGTCCATCGCCTGGCTGAGCGTGTCGGCGACCTTCCGCACGGACTCGGCGTGGCCGTTGAGCTCCGTCGTGCTGACCTGGTAGCCGCTCATCGGTCCATCACCGAGCCGAAGCCCTCGTCGTCATCGGTCCCGGGGCGCGGTGGCGGCGGGTTCTCGTCGACCTGCGGTTCGGGGAACTTGGCCCGGTAGTTGCCGACGATGGTGTCGACCGTCTGCCGGTCGTCGCCGATCGTCTCGGCCATCACCTCGGCGAGCCGCTCCGGCAGCCGCGCCTGCGCCCTGCGCATGGTCAGCAGGACCGCTCGCGCCAGCTCGTCGTGGTCCTTGATGCGCAGGTCCGTGACGTTGCCGCTGGAGTCGATCGTGACGGTCACCGGGCCCTCGGTGTCGGTGACGGAGATCTGCTGTGCCTGCGCGCGCATCTCCTGGTAGCGCTCGGCCTTCGCCTTGGCCTGCGCGACCCACGCGTCGATCCCCGCGCTTGATGATCCCGGACCAGTCATCGCGATCCCCTCCGCCGAATTGGGCGCCGGTGCGACGGACACTCTGAGCCGGTCGTTCCCCTCCGCGGGAGGAATTTCTCGATCGCCATCCGTTTGGCCGATGACAAACGGGGGAGTTCCCGTCAAACCGCCCAAGGCGATCCGCAACCGATCTTGTGGTTCGTACGTATGCCGAGGCATGAGGAACGGATTCGCCGTGCTCGCGCTTGCCGCGACGGTCGCCGGGTGCACGGCGGGTCTCGAACCCGGCAAGCCGGTGCCGGCCGTCCCCGCGATCAGGACGGTCACCCCGGTCTGGATCGGCGGACTGCGGTTGGTGAGCGAGAACAGCGAGCACGAGAACTGTCACTGGGAGACCACCTATCCCGCGGTTCCCGGCGCGGACGACCTGACCAGCACGCTGCGGGACGCGGTGCACCGGCGCCTCACCACGTTCTTCCAGGCCAACGGCGGCAGTGACGAGCAGTGCCAGGCGCTGGCCCGCGGCGACGCCTCGCCGGAGATCAGCATCAACTCGGACTTCCTGGTGGCCTCCGGTGACGTGGTGGGCGTCGAGATGACGACCTTCGACTTCATGGCGACCGGTGACGGCACCAGCACGAGGTCGTACTGGTTCGACGGCGCCACCCGCAAAACCGTTCCGGCCACGGAGTTGATCGCAGGCGACGCCCTGGACCGGTTCACCGAGATCCTGGTCAACGGGCTGTCCGGGCACGACGGCGTCGACACCGCGGCGGTGAAGGAGGCACTCGGCCCCGACCGTCGCGCGTCGACCCTCACCGACCTCGCCTTCACCGAGTCGGGCGGCCTCGTCGTCCAGTTCGACCAGGGCGCGGTCGCCGCCGTGCCCGCCGGACGGCAGCTGGTCGTCCTGTCCCCGGCGGACGCCGCGCCGCTGCTGTCCGATCTCGGCCGCCGGGCTCAACGCGAAGCGGTCCAGCCGGGGCAACGACTCGACCTCCCCGGTGTCCCGGTCGCGTCACCCGCGCCCACCACGACGGCCGCCCCGCCCACCGCCCAGCCGGTCGACTGCCTTCAGGTCAAGTGCGTCGCGCTGACGTTCGACGACGGACCCGGCCCGTACACAGCGCAGCTGCTGACGAACCTGGAGCAGTACAACGCCCACGCCACGTTCTTCGTCGTCGGGCAGAACGCCACCTACAACGCCGACCTGGTTCACCGTGCGGCTGCGGCCGGGCACGAGATCGGCAACCACAGCTGGTCGCACCCCAGCCTGCCCAAGCTGTCCGACAAGGACGTCCGCGACCAGTTCGACCGCACCGACCAGGCCGTCGGCAAGGCGACCGGCGCCAGGCCCGCGCTCGTCCGGCCGCCCTACGGCGCCCTCAACGACACGGTCCGCGCGGCCGCGGGCAGGCCGCTGATCCTGTGGAGCGTGGACACCGAGGACTGGAAGTACCGCGACAGCGCGGTCGTGACCAAGGCCGTGCTGGACCGGACGAAGCCCGGTGACATCGTGCTGATGCACGACATCCACCAGACGTCGGTCGACGCCGTGCCGGCGATCCTGGCCGGTCTGCAGGATCGTGGCTACCGGTTCGTCACGGTCTCCCAGCTGTTCGGCGGCACACCGCTCACCGGCGGTACTTCGTACGACGCCAACCCCGGGGCGTTCGGCCGCGGTTGAGTGACCGTCCTCTATGGACAGAGCTGTTTTCGTTTTGACCGAAGTGCGTAGACCGGCCCACTGATTTACGGCAAGTTCACATGGCGTCACCCGTTCGTGAAACACCAGCGCCGGACAGTTCCTTACCTGTCGCTCGACAGATATTCCGTCCGGCCCGCGGAGGACCCATGAGCACCTCTCTCAGTGACACCGGTTCGCCTGGCAGCACGGGACTCGGGTACGTCCAGGAGCTGCGACGAGGAGTGGGGACGTTCTCGTCGTTCGCGGCTGGCTTCTCGTTCGTCTCGATCCTCACCACCGTGTTCCAGCTGTTCGGGCTCGGGTTCGGGCTCGGCGGCGCCTCGTTCTTCTGGGCCTGGCCGCTGGTCTTCGCCGGGCAGCTGCTCGTCGCGCTGTGCTTCGCCGAGCTCGCGGCGCGCTGGCCCGTCTCCGGCGCGATCTTCCAGTGGTCGAGCCGCCTGGCGGGCACGACCGCCGGCTGGTTCGCGGGCTGGGTCATGGTGATCGGGCAGATCCTGACGGTCGCGGCCGCCGCGATCGCGATCCAGGTGGTCCTGCCGAGCATCTGGTCCGGGTTCCAGATCGTCGGCGGCTCCGGTGCCGACCCGTCGGTGACGTCCGCGACCGGTGCGCAGAACGCCGTGCTGCTCGGCGTGATCCTGCTGGTGATCACGACGGCGGTGAACATCGCCGGCGTCCGGCACATGGCGGCGGCGACGAGTGTCGGTGTCACCATCGAGATCGTCGCGGTCGTCGCGTTGGTGCTCGTGCTGTTCCTGCTGCCCGAACGCGGTCCTGACGTCGTGCTGCACCACGAGGGCTGGACCGGTGAAGGCGGTTATCTCCCGGCGTTCCTCGCGTCGTCGCTGATGGCCGCGTACGTGATGGTGGGGTTCGACTCCGCGGGCGAACTGTCCGAGGAGACCCACTCGCCGCGCCGCACGACCCCGCGCACGATCCTGCACGCGCTCATCGCGTCCGCGGTCGGAGGAGCGCTGCTGATCGTCGGCGCGCTGATGGCCGCGCCGAGCCTCACCGACGGCAACCTGGCGACCGGCGGGCTGTCGTGGGTGCTCACCGAACGGCTGGGCGGTGTGCTCGGCCGCCTGTTCCTGTGCTGCGTCGCGGTGGCCGTCTTCGCGTGCACGCTGGCGATCCAGACCGCGGGCGCGCGGATGATCTACTCGATGGCCAGGGACGAGGCCTTCCCGTTCCACCGGGCGCTGAGCAGGGTCTCGCCGCGCACCGGCACCCCGGTCGGTGCCTCGATCGTCGTGGGTGTCGGTGCCGCCGTCGCACTCGTGGTCAACATCGGGCAGTCCGCGATCTTCACCGCGTTGTCGAGCCTGTGCATCGCGATGCTCTACCTCGCGTACCTGGGCGTGACGCTGCCGCTGCTGGTGATCCGGATCCGGCACCGCGCCACCGACGGCTGGCCCCGAGGCGTTGACGAGCAAGGGAAACCGTTGTTCAGCCTGGGCGCGTGGGGCATTCCGCTGAACGCGCTCGCGGTCGTCTACCAGATCGGCATGGCGATCAACCTGTTGTGGCCGCGCCCGGAGATCTACGACCTCACCGGCGAGACGTGGTGGCTGCGGTGGAGCGCGCTGCTCGTGATCGCCCTCAGCGTCGCGGGCGGCGCCGCGTACCTGCTCTTCAAGCACCGGGTGCACGGCCGGATCGAGCTGCGGCACGTCTCGCACACCCACGTCGCACCCGCGCAGGAGGCCTAGTGGACCAGCACGACACCGACACCGTCCTCAACGCCAGAGCGGACGCCCGCGCACGCGGCGGGCAGACGAGCGAGTGGATGCCCTACCTGCCGGCGTCGTCGAGCCCGTACCGGCCGGAGGGCGTGTCCGCACTCACCTGGGCGGAAACCGTTGCGCCAGGCGGATACACGCACAAGGTGGTCGCCAGGGGCACCCGGATCCGGTTCGACGACCCGACCGGCGACGCCTGCGCGCACTTGATCGTCTACAACGCGCTGGAACCGGTCGAACGGCTCAACGTCGCCGACACGCTGAAGATCCCGTGGCAGGCCTACCTCGGTGCCGGGCACCCGCTGCTGTCGGGTGACGGCCGGGTGCTCGCGACGATCGTCGGCGACACGTCCGGCCACCACGACGCGTTCTGCGGCACCAGCACCGAGGCGTGGTGCCGGCGCAAGTACGGCGACGCCGCGCCGGAAGGACCGTTCCCGGCAGGGCGTTCGCTGTTCGTCAAGGCCGCGGCCAAACACGGGCTCGCACCGCGCGATCTGCCGCCGAGCGTCTCGTTCTTCCAGGGCGTCCGGGTCGACGCCGACGGGGCGTTCGAGTGGCGCGGGTCGGCGGGGGAGGGCACCTCGGTCGAGCTGCTGGCCGAACTGCCGTTGCTGGTCCTGGTGGCCAACGTGCCGCACCCGCTGGACCCGCGTCCTGACTACGTGGTCGGGCCGTTGCGCGTGCACGCCTGGCGTTCGGTGCCGACGGGACCCGCCGACCACCGCTTCACGGCCACGCCCGAAGCACATCGGGCCTACCTCAACACGATCGACTACGCGGAGGCGCGGGGATGGTGACCAGTTCGGTCCCGGTCGGGGCGACCCACTCGCCCGAGTCACCGCTCGACTGGTCGGAGCCGCTCGTCGCCGGCGAGGTGGTCCTCGACGAACGCGTCGCGCCCAACGCCTCGTGGTCCGCCGTGGTGCGGGCCGGTCACGTTCTGACCGTTGTGGACGTCGGCGGCAACCAGTCCGGTGACTGCCTGCTCTACAACGCGGACGACACGGCGGAACGCTACAGCGTGCCGGACACGCTGGCGTGGCAGGGCAACGCCTACGTCCGCACGGGCACGGTGCTGCGCAGCAACCTCGGCAACCCGCTGATGACCGTCGTCGGCAACGAGATCGACCGGCAGGACACGATCGGCGGCGCGTGCTCCAAGGAGTCCAACACGTTGCGGTACGGGCACCACGTGATGTTCCACCACGGGTGCCGGGAGAACTTCCTGTCCGAGGGCCAGAAGCACGGGCTCGGCCTGCGCGACCTGGTGTCCAACCTCAACTGGTTCATGAACGTCCCGGTCGAGGCGGACGGCGCGCTCGGCATCGTCGACGGCATGTCCGCGCCGGGCAAGCGGGTCGCGGTGCGCGCGGAGACGGACGTGCTGGTGCTGGTGTCGAACTGCCCACAGATGAACAACCCCTGCAACGACTTCAACCCGACGCCGCTGCGCATGATCGTGGTGGCGCCATGACCTCGTTCGACGTCGTCCTGGTCGCCAACCGGGGTGAGATCGCGCGCCGGGTCATCCGCACCGCGCAGGCGCTGGCGATGAAGACGGTCGCGGTCTACTCCGACGCCGACCGCGCCGCGCCGCACGTCCGCGAGGCCGACACGGCCGTCCGGCTCGGTCCGGCTCCGGCACGTGAGTCGTACCTGCGGGCCGACGCGATCGTCGAGGCCGCTCTCCACAGCGGTGCCGGGCTGATCCACCCCGGCTACGGGTTCCTGTCGGAGAACGTCGCGTTCGCCCGGTCCGTCGAGGCCGCCGGACTGCGGTTCGTCGGCCCGTCGCCCGAGCAGATCGCCGCGTTCGGCCAGAAGCACACCGCGCGGGAGATCGCGCTCGCCGCGGGTGTGCCGATGCTCGCCGGGACCGGTCTGCTGTCGTCGGCCGACGAGGCGGTCGCGGAGGCCGAACGGATCGGGCTGCCCGTGATGGTCAAGGCGACCGGCGGCGGTGGCGGTATCGGCATGCAGGCCTGCGCCACCGCTGAGGAGGTGCGCGCGGCGTTCGAACGCGTGGAGCTGCTGGCACGGCAGAACTTCGGCGCCGCCGGGGTGTTCCTCGAACGGTTGGTGCGCCCGGCCCGGCACGTGGAGGTGCAGCTGTTCGGCGACGGTCTCGGCCGCGTGGCGGTGATCGGTGACCGGGACTGCTCGCTGCAGCGCCGCAACCAGAAGGTCGTCGAGGAGGCGCCCGCTCCGGCCCTGCCCGGCCACGTCCGCTCGGTGCTGCACTCCTCGGCGCGGGACCTGGCCGCGTCGGTGGGGTACCGCAGCGCGGGCACGGTCGAGTTCATCTACGACCCGGTCCGCCAGGAGGCCGCGTTCCTGGAGGTCAACACGCGGCTGCAGGTCGAACACCCCGTCACCGAGATGGTCTTCGGCGTCGACCTGGTCGAGCTGATGCTGCGACTGGCCCGCGACGGCGCGGACGGCCTGCCCGATCGCGTCTTCGACTCGCCGTGGGTGCCGGACGGGCACGCGGTCGAGGCCCGCGTCTACGCGGAGGATCCCGCGAAGGACTCGCTGCCGTCGTCGGGTCTGGTGACGCGGGCGGTCTTCCCGTCCGAGCTCGACGGGGTGAGGGTGGACGGCTGGATCGAGACCGGGCTGGAGGTCTCGCCGCACTACGACCCCATGCTGGCCAAGGTGATCGCCGCCGGGCCGAACCGGGACGCCGCGCTCGACCTGCTCGGCGAGGCGCTCGGCGGCTCGCGCGTGGACGGCATCGTCACCAACCTGGGACTGCTGCGCGCACTCACCGGCTCCGACGACGTGCGTGCGGCGGTGCACTCGACCTCCACGCTCGACGTCACGACCGACCCCGATCCGCGCGTCGACGTGCTGGTGCCGGGCACCATGACGACGGTGCAGGACCTGCCGGGCCGCGTCGGGTACTGGCAGGTCGGCGTGCCGCCCAGCGGTCCGTTCGACGCCGTGTCGCTGCGGGAGGCGAACCTCGCCGTCGGCAACCCCGCCGCGGCACCGGGGCTGGAGATCACCGCGTCCGGGCCGATCCTGCGGTTCTCGGCGCCCGCGGTCGTCTGCCTCAGCGGCGCCGCCGTTGAGTCCGATGTGGACGGTGAGCCGGTACCGCGGTGGGAACCGGTGGACGTCCCCGCCGGCGGCACCCTGCGGATCGGCTCGATCACCGGTCCTGGCCTGCGTGCCTACCTCGCCGTCCGGGGCGGGTTCGACGTGCCCGCCCACCTCGGGTCCGCGTCGACGTTCACGCTGGGCGGGTTCGGCGGCCATGCCGGACGGGCGCTGCTGTCCGGGGACGTGCTGCGGCTGGGCTCACCGGACGCGGCGGAGAACCCCGGCCTGACCACGATCGGCGGCCCGACCCCGGCCCACCGGCGTCCCGCGATCGTCGACGCGTGGCAGATCGCGGTCACCGAAGGACCGCACGGGGCACCGGAGTTCTTCACGCGTGCGGACCTGGACGCCTTCTACGGCACCGATTTCAAGGTCCACCACAACTCCGCGCGCACCGGCATCCGGTTGATCGGCCCGAAGCCGGTGTGGGCGCGTCCGGACGGCGGTGAGGCGGGACTGCACCCGTCGAACATCCACGACACGCCCTACGCCATCGGTGCCATCGACTTCACCGGTGACACCCCGGTCGTCCTCGGCCCCGACGGCCCCTCGCTGGGCGGGTTCGTCTGCCCGGCCGTGGTGGCCAGCGGGGATCTCTGGAAGCTGGGGCAGCTGCGGCCCGGCGACTCCGTGCGGTTCGTGCGGGTGCGCGAGGCCGACGCCGCGTCGCCGGTTGCTGCTCCGCGCGTGGTGTCCCGAGGCGGCGACGGTGACGACGGCGTGCTGGGCCGGTTGGAGGAGACCGACGAACGTCCGTCCGTCACCTATCGGCGCGACGGTGACAGCAACGTGCTCGTCGAGTACGGGCCGATGACTCTGGACCTGGCGCTGCGGATGCGGGTGCACGCGTTGCAGGAAACCCTTGCGGCACATGCCCCGGACGGCATCCTCGACGTCACGCCGGGCATCCGTTCGTTGCAGGTCCACACCGATCCGTCGCGGCTGAAGGCCTCCGATGTCGCGCGGCTGCTCCGGGAACTCGAAGGCTCGGTCCCCGCGACGCAGGACCTCGTGGTGCCGTCCCGCACCGTGCGGTTGCCGTTGAGCTGGGACGATCCCGCCACTCGGCTGGCGATCGAGCGGTACATGGCCGGCGTGCGCTCAGACGCGCCGTGGACACCGTGGAACATCGAGTTCATCCGGCGCATCAACGGTCTGTCGTCGGTCGACGACGTCTACCGGACCGTCTTCGACGCCTCGTACCTGGTGCTGGGACTCGGCGACGTCTACCTCGGCGCCCCGGTGGCGACCCCGCTCGACCCCCGGCACCGGCTGGTGACGACGAAGTACAACCCGGCGCGGACGTGGACGGCCGAGAACTCCGTCGGCATCGGCGGCGCGTACCTGTGCGTCTACGGCATGGAGGGGCCGGGCGGCTACCAGTTCGTCGGCCGTACCGTGCAGGTCTGGAACCGCTACCGCCGCGGTGGCCTCTTCGCCGAGCACCCGTGGGCGCTGCGCTTCTTCGACCGGATCGAGTGGTACCCGGTCTCCGCCGACGAGCTGCTCGAGCTCCGTGCCGAAACCGACGCCGGACGTGGTGACTTCGAGACCGTCGACGGCACGTTCTCGATCGCCGGCCACCTCCGGTTCCTCGACGACAACGCGGACGACATCGCGGCCTTCCGCGCCCGCCAGACCGCGGCCTTCGAGGAGGAGAAACAACGCTGGCGGCTCGCCGGCGAGTTCGACCGGCACGACGAACCGGAACCGGTGGCCGTTGCGGACGTGGTGGTGCCGGACGGGGCGGTGGCCGTGACCGCGCCGTTCACCGCGACCGTGTGGCGGCTCGCGCTGGAACCGGGTTCCCCGGTGGTGGAAGGAGATCCGGTGCTCTCGCTGGAGGCGATGAAGATGGAGGCCGAGGTGACCGCACCCGTGACGGGCAGGCTGGTCGAGCTGTACGTGCGTCCCGGCGACCAGGTGGGTCCCGGTCAGGTGCTCGCGGCGGTGCGGCCGTGACGCCGGACCCGGTTGCCGCCGTCCAGGCCGCCTACGACCGGATCGCCGCCGTCGACCGGCCCGAGATCTGGGTGACGCGGCGCCACCGCGAGGACGCGCTGTCCGAGGCCGGGGAGATCGCCGCTCGGGTGGCCGCCGGTGAGGACCTCCCGCTCGCCGGCCGGGTGATCGCGGTCAAGGACAACATCGACGTGGCCGGCCTGCCGACCACCGCGGCCGCGCACTCCTACCTCTACCGCCCGGAAGCGGACGCCACTGCCGTCGCGCGGTTGCGGGCCGCGGGGGCCGTGGTGATCGGCAAGACCAACCTCGACCAGTTCGCCACGGGACTGGTGGGCACGAGGACCCCGTACGGCGCGGTCCGCAACGCCTGGGACCCGGCGAGGATCTCCGGCGGTTCGTCGGCGGGGTCGGCGGTGGCCGTCGCGCTCGGTATCGTCGACGCCGCGCTGGGCACCGACACCGCGGGCTCCGGACGGGTGCCGGCGGCGCTCAACGGGATCGTCGGGGTGAAGCCGACGAAAGGGCTCGTGCCCGTCACGGGTGTCGTGCCGGCGTGCTACTCCCTGGACTGCGTCACGGTCTTCGCCCGCGACCTCGGCCTCGCCCGGCTGACCGCGGAGATCATGGCCGGACCGGACCCGGCGGATCCGCTGTCGCGCGAAGCCCGTCCGGACGTCGGGCTCGCACCGAGGCCGCGCGTCGCCGTGCCCACGAGCGAGCACCTCGCCGGCATGGCACCCGGCTGGCGCGAGGCGTTCTCGGCCACGGCGGCACGGCTCGCCGACACCGGCGTGGAGATCGTCGAGGTCGACGTCGCGCCACTGCTGGAAGCCGCGAAGATGTTGTACGGCGGCGCTTTCGTCGCCGAGCGGTACGCCGCTGTGGGTGCGCACATCGAGTCGCACCGCGACCTCGTCGGCTCCGACCTCGACCCCACCGTGGCCGCGATCGTCCTCGCGGGCGCGGCGCCGACGGCCGCGCAGTGGGCCGAGGACACCGCCACGCTCGCCCGGCTCGGCGCGCGGGGACGTGCCCTGCTCGCCGGGTGCGACGCGCTGCTGACCCCGACGACCACCTGTCATCCCACGCTCGCCGAGGTGGCCGCCGATCCGGTCGGCGTCAACAGCGGGTTGGGGCGGTTCACCAACTTCGCCAACCTGCTCGACCTCGCGTCGCTCGCGGTGCCCGCCGGGTTCGTCGACGGCCTGCCGTTCGGGGTCATGTTCACCGGTCCGGCGTTCGGCGACCGCGGTCTGGCCGAGCTCGCCAGGAGGCTGCTCGCGCCGTCGATCGACCTGTTCGTGGTCGGCGCGCACCTCAGCGGTCAGCCGTTGAACAAGGAACTGGTGCAGGCGGGCGGCACCCTGGTGCGGCCGGCGCGAACCGCTGCGGCGTACCGGTTGCGGGCGTTGGCGACGACACCGCCGAAGCCGGGTCTGGTGCGGGTGCCGGACGGTGGCGCGCCGATCGAGGGCGAGATCTGGCGGTTGCCGGCGGCGGGGTTCGGCACGTTCGTCGCCGCCGTGCCGCCGCCGATGGTGATCGGTACCGTCGAACTCGCCGAAGGCGTTGCGGTTTCCGGCTTTCTGGCCGAACCGTGGGCTTTGGACGGTGCCGGCGACATCACCGCGTTCGGGGGATGGCGGGCTTATCTCGCGGCATGCCGGGAACAATGACGCCGTGACTCGACCCCGACCCGGCCGCCCGCGCCACGCGCCCGACGACGGTGCCAGGTCGCCGCGGGACCAGATCCTCGAAGCAGCCGCCGCGCTGTTCGTCGACCAGGGTTTCTCGGCGACCTCCACCCGTGCCATCGCCGACCGGGTCGGGATCAGACAGGCGTCGCTCTACTACCACTTCGCCGGCAAGGACGACATCCTCCTGGAACTGCTCCGCACCTCCGTGCGGCCGAGCCTGGAGACCGCCCGCCTGCTGGAGGCCGCGCCCGCGGAGGCCGCGCTCTACGCCCTGGCCGTGGCCGACGCGCACACGCTCGCGACGGCGCCCCACAACATCGGCATGCTCTACCTGCTGCCCGAGGTGCAGCTGGAGCGGTACGACCTGTTCCGCCAGGACCGCGCGGAGCTGCAGGACATCTACGCCCGCCTCGGTGCCAAGGTCGCCGGTGACGACCCGGACCCGGCCGCGACCGCGCGCCGCGGCGAGATGCTGATCCAGCTCGTCGAGGTCGTGATCCAGCAGCGGCGGACCCGCGTGCCGGACACGTCGGACTGCCACGCCATCGCCGAGGCGTGCCTGCGCGTGTGCGGCGCCGACGACCAGGCGATCGCCGCCGCACGGGCGGACGCCGCCGGTCTGGTGTCCACCTCGACGCGGACGTAACAGTCGGTCCAACTATTTCCGTTGCCGAAGCGCTCGAAATCTACCGTTTACGTGTCGAGAGGGCCTGTCTTGCTACGAAAACCTTGACTTGAAGGGGGTGTTGGCCAATGATTCGGCAATCACAGCCCGAGTGACCCCCGACACACGCGAAAGGGCGCGCCATGACCCGAACCGCCTCCCCGGACGACAAGATCGCAGCCTTACCGGCGGGAGAGCTCAAACGCGGCGTGCTCGGCAGCGGCGGCCTGGTCTTCATGGTCGTGGCGGCCGCCGCCCCGCTGACCGTCATGGCCGGCGTCGCCCCGCTGGGCCTCATGATCGGTGGCATCGGTGCCCCCGTCGCCTACCTGGCCGCAGGCGCGGTGCTGATCATCTTCGCGGTCGCGTTCACCCGCATGACCAGGTACGTCAGCGGCGGCGGAGCGTTCTACGCCTACATCGCCAAGGGGCTCGGCAGGGGCTGGGGGCTGGCGGCCGCACTGCTGGCGCTGGTGTCGTACAACACGCTGCAGATCGGGGTCTACGGCCTGTTCGCCGCGCAGACCCGAGCGACACTGGCCGACCTGTTCGGGGTGAACGTGCCGTGGCCGGTCATCGCGTTGATCGCCCTCGGTCTGGTGCTCGTCATCGCCTGGCTGGGCATCGACGTCGGCGCGAAGGTGCTCGGCGTCCTGCTGATCCTGGAGTCGGGAATCCTCGTGGTGATGGCCATCGGGGTCTTCACGCACGGTGGTGCGTCCGGTGTGGACGGTGCGTCCTTCACCGCGGCGGCGGCGTTCAACCCCGGCATGGGCGGTGTGCTCGCGTTCGCCTTCGCCGCGTTCATGGGCTTCGAGTCCACCGCCCTGTACCGCCGGGAGGCCCGTGACCCGGAGCGGACCATTCCCCGCGCGACCTACTTCGCCGTCGGGTTCATGGCGGTGTTCTACTGCGTGATCCTCTGGTCCGTCGTGATCGGGTTCGGCAGCGACAAGGTCGTCGGCGCTGCCTCGGAGAACGTCGCCGGGTTGTTCTTCGCGGCCACCGAGACCTACGTCGGACCGTGGGCGGCCACGCTGATGCGCCTGCTCGTGATCTCCAGCGTCTACGCCTCGCAGATCGCGTTCCACAACGCGATCACCCGCTACACCCACGCGCTGTCCCAGGACGGCGTGCTGCCCGCCTGGATCGGCGAGGTCCACCCGCGCTTCGGCTCGCCGTACCGCGCGAGCGCCCTCCAGACGGTCTTCGCGGTGATCGTCATCGGCGGGTTCGCGCTCGCCGGGGCCGACCCGATCACCGGTCTGCTGCTGTGGGTGAACACTCCCGGCGTCGTCGGCATCGTCGTGCTGCAGGCGCTCACCGCGGTCGCGTGCGTCGTGTACTTCTTGCGGCGAAACAAGTCCGCGAGCACACCGGTGGCGTTGACGGCCGCGGTCGTGTCCACAGTGCTGCTGGCGGCGGCGACCTACGTGTTGATCAGCAACGTCGGCTTGCTCACCAACGCGCCGACGAGCGTCAACGTCGTGCTGGTCGGCATCGTTCCGGTGACGCTGCTCGTGGGTGGCGTGCTCGCGGTCTGGTTGCGCAATCGTCGTCCGGAGACCTACGCGCGCGTTGGTGAGGGACCGGCCGTTCAGGAGGTTGCCGCGTGAATGCGGACCTCATCCTGTGCGCCGACACGGTTCACACGATGCACACGCTGGCCGTCGGCCTCCGCCCGGTGGAGGCGGTCGCGGTGCGGGACGGTGTGATCAGCGCGGTCGGTTCCAGGAGGGACGCGCGCGACTGGCGCGGTCCCGGCACCGAGGTCGTCGACCTCGGACCGGCGGTGCTCACGCCGGGTCTGGTCGACGGCCACATTCACCCGGTCGCGGGGCTGAGCCTCACCGCCGGCGTCGACCTGTCCGGCGCGCGCGACCCGGCGGAGGTGCACCGGCTGCTCGCCGAGGCCGCCGCGTCCCGCGCCCCCGACGCCTGGGTGCAGGCGTGGGGACTCGACCCGAACGTGTTCGCCGGCCGGCCGCTCACCGGGTCGTTGATCGAGAACGCGGTCGGCGGCAGGCCTGCCTTCGTCCGGCTGTTCGACGCGCACTCGGCGCTCGTGACGGCAGCCGCGTTGCGGATCGCGGGCGTCGACGGCCCCAGGAAGTTCGACCAGCGTTCGACCGTGGTCTGCGGCGAGGACGGCCGTCCCACCGGGCTGTTGCACGAGTCGGCGGCGATGGAACTGGTGCTCGCCCACGTCCCGGTGCAGCCGGTCGCGGTCCGTGCGGCCAGGCTGCACGAGCTGCTGCGGTCGATGGCCGCCACCGGGTTGACCGGCGGTCATGTCATGGACCTGCTCGGCGACAGCGAGGAGGTCCTCGCCGCCGCCGAGGACCTCGCCGACCTGTCGTTGCGGCTGCGGTTCGCGCCCTGGTGCGACCCCGGCGTGGACGCGGACGGCCTCGCGGACCTGATCGCGGCGCAGGGCCGCGGCGGCCGCCGCTGGCACGTCGGCGCGGTCAAGTTCATGCTCGACGGCACGATCGACAACGGCACCGCCTGGCTGGAGACACCCGACGCGCTGGGGGAGTCGACCGACGCGCTCTGGCCCGACGTCGACGACTACACCTGGGCCCTGCGCAGGCTCGCGGCCGCCGGCGTCCCCACCGCCACCCACGCCATCGGCGATGCCGCCGTCCGTCACGTCCTGAACGCCCTCGACGGCGTCACCCGTTCCGCCACCGTGCCGCACCGCGTCGAGCACCTCGAAACCCTGCCGGGTGCCCTGATCGAGCGCTTCCGCCGGCAGGGCGTGGTGGCGAGCATGCAACCCATCCACTGCGGCCACTTCACCAGAGCCGACCACAGCGACAACTGGTCGTCCCGCCTGGGCGCGGAACGGGCGGACCGCGCCTGGCGCTGCCGCGACCTGCGCGACGCCGGGGTGCCCGTCGTCCTGGGCTCGGACTGGCCGGTCGCCCCGTTCGACGCCCGCCACGGCCTGGCCGAGGCGATGCTGCGCCGCCCGGCCCTCGAACCCGACGTGCCGCCCGTGGGACCGGCACAGGGACTCACGGCCCGGATGGCCCTGGAGGGCTACACCTCGCACGCCGCGCTGGCCGCGGGCGAGCCCGGCGGTGGCCGGATCGCGGTCGGCGGACGTGCGGACTTCACCGCGTTCACCGTCGACCCGCTGCGGGCCGGTCCCGACGAGCTCGCCGACGCGCCGATCGCGCTGACCGCGGTCGGCGGCGTGATCGTGCACCGCGCCGCCTCGTCTACCGAGTCCGCCCTCGCCCGCTGACCCCGCCCGCCGAAGTGCACGCGGGGAGCTTTCGTTCGCTCTTGGCGCACGCGAGGCCCCCGCGTGGTGTCGGCGACGCGGGCTTGGTTCGCTATGTCGGTGGTTGTTCTGGGGTACGCGGGGAGCTTTCGTACCCTTCTGGAGTACGGGAGGGCCCCGCGTGGAGCAAGGCAGGAGGGGCGGGGTCAGTCGGCTGGGGTTGGCGCCGGGCGGTCTGCCAGCAGTGGCAGGGACGGGTCCCAGCGGGTGCCGTCCGCCTCGTCACGGCGGCGGCGGGCGATCGCCGACAGCGCCTCCAGCACCACGCGGTTGGCGAGCGCGGCGGTGATGTCGGCGTGGTCGTACGGCGGGCTCACCTCGACCACGTCGATGCCTGCGACCGGCAGCTCCAGGCAGATCCGGCGGACCGAGTCGAGCAGCTGGCGTGCGGACAGGCCGCCCGGTTCCGGGGTGCCGGTGCCGGGTGCGTGGCCGGGGTCGCACACGTCGATGTCCACGGACAGGAACACGCCCTCGCACTCGTCCACGGCGATGCCGAACGCCTCGGTCAGGCAGGCTTCCAGGCCGCGCAACCCGATCTCGGTCATCTCGTAGGACCGCATGCGCTGGGCCGCCATCCAGGCCAGCGTCTCGGGCGGGGGCCAGTAGCCGCGCAACCCGATCTGCAGGAACCGGTCGCCGCGCAGCGCCCCGGACTCGATCAGCCGGCGCATCGGCTGGCCGTGGCCCCACAGTGAGCCGAACTCGATGTCGCCGGTGTCGGCGTGCGCGTCGAAGTGCAGCATGGAGATCCGGCCGTGCCCCACGACGTTGGCGATGCCCTTGGCGTCGGCGAACGCGATCGAGTGGTCGCCGCCGAGGACTACCGGGATCGCGCCGGAACGGGCGACCGTCTCCACCGCGCGTTCCAGGGCGGCCAGCGCGGAAACGATGTCGCCGGGCGGCATCTCCACGTCACCGGCGTCGAGCACGCGCAGGTCCCGCAGGCCGTCGGCGCGCAGGGCGAGGCTGGGGCGCGAGCCGTCGTGGGGGAGGTAGTCGGTGGTGCGGATGGCCTGCGGGCCGAAGCGCGTGCCGGGGCGGTGGGAGGTGCCGCCGTCGAACGGTGCGCCGAGGACGACGACGTCCGCCCCGGCGAAGGAGCCGGGGTCGTCGAGGCTGCACCGGTCGACGCCCAGGAACGTGACGTCCGGTCCGTACTGGGCGCCGTAGCGGCTCATGCGGTTCTCCTGTCAGGACTCGATGTTCGCCATGACGTGCTTGATCCTCGTGTACTCCTCGAACCCGTACAGCGAAAGATCCTTGCCGTAACCGGACTGTTTGAAGCCGCCGTGCGGCATTTCGGCCACCAGCGGGATGTGCGCGTTGATCCACACGCAGCCGAAGTCCAGCCGCTTGCTCATCCGCATGGCGCGCCCGAAGTCGCGGGTCCACACGCTGGACGCGAGGCCGTAGTCGACACCGTTGGCCCACGTGACGGCCTGGTCCTCGTCGGTGAACCGCTGCACGGTGATGACCGGGCCGAAGATCTCCCGCTGCACCATCTCGTCGTCCTGCCGCAGCCCGGTCACGACCGTCGGTTCGACGAAGAAGCCCCGGTCGCCCTGCCTGCGGCCGCCCGCGGTGATCTCCGCGTGGCCGGGCACGCGGTCGAGGAAGCCGGTGACGTGCGCGAACTGCCTTGCGTTGTTCACCGGCGGGACGAGCGCGTCGGGGTCGTCGGCGCCCTTGAGGTAGGTCGTCGTCGTGCTCCTGGCCTGCGAGGTGAGCGCGGCCACGAAGTCGTCGTGGACACGCGGCCCGACGAGCACGCGGGTGGCGGCCGTGCAGTCCTGGCCCGCGTTGAAGTAACCCGCCGTGGCGATCCCGGCGGCGGCGGCCTCGACGTCGGCGTCGTCGAACACGACGACCGGTGCCTTGCCTCCGAGCTCGAGGTGCACGCGCTTGAGGTCGCGTGCCGCCGAGGTCGCCACGGCGCTGCCGGCCCGCACCGAACCGGTGATCGCCACGAGCTGCGGGATCTCGTGCTCCACCAAGGCCCGTCCGGTTTCGGGGCCGCCGCACACGACGTTGAACACGCCCGCCGGCAGCACCTCGGCCGCGAGCTCGGCCAGCCGCAGAGTCGTCACCGGGGTGGTGTCGGACGGCTTGAGCACGACCGTGTTGCCCGCCGCGAGCGCGGGGGCGATCTTCCACACCGCCATCAGCAGCGGGTAGTTCCACGGCGTCACCTGACCGACGACACCGATCGGCTCCCGCCGGACGAAGCTCGTGTGGCCGGGCAGGTACTCGGCCGCGGCCTTGCCTTCGAGCACCCGCGCGGCACCCGCGAAGAACCGCAGGTGGTCCACCGCGGCGGGCAGTTCCTCGGTGGCCGTGAGCCCGAGGGGCTTGCCGGTGTTGCGGCTTTCGGCCCGCACGAGCTCGTCGGCGTGCTCCTCGACCAGGTCGGCGAACGCGAGCAGCGCCCGCTGCCGTTGGGCGGGCGTCGACTCACCCCAGGTCTCGAACGCCTTCGCCGCGACCCGGCAGGCGGCGTCGACGTCCTCGGCACCGGAGACCGGCGCGGTGCCGAACACCTCACCGGTCGCGGGGTCGACGAGGTCCGCCCGGTGGTCCTCGGCGGTGCCGGTGTGCTCGCCGCCGACGAAGTTGCGCAGCTCCAGCGTCACGGTGCTTCTCCTCGGTTTCCGAGCCTGATGGCAACGAAATCAGTAGTTCAGATGCACTCAAGCTACCGGAACCGTAGGCGGATTGCGATGGTCGCGTCTTGCCGCCTGACCGGTGGTCATGTGGTCATACTGTGCGCGTGAAGAGGACGAGCCCAGCGGACGACCGCAACCAGCTGATCATCGACGACGTCTCGAAGGCGATCATCGAGCAGCTCCAGCAGGACGGCCGCCGGCCGTACGCCGCGATCGGCAAGGCGGTCGGACTGTCCGAGGCGGCCGTGCGTCAGCGCGTGCAGCGCCTGTCGGACGCCGGTGTCATCCAGATCGTCGCGGTCACCGACCCGCTGCAGGTCGGCCTCTTCCGGCAGGCGCTCGTCGCGGTCAAGGTGCAGGGACCGATCGAGCCCGTGGCCGACGCGCTCGCCGAGATCGACGAGGTCGCGTACGTCGTGATCTGCGCCGGTCGCTTCGACGTGCTGTGCGAGATCGTGTGCGAGGACGACGCCGCCCTGCTCGATCTGATCTCCCGTCGCGTGCGCACGTTGCCGGGGGTCGCCGACACCGAGGTGCTGGTCTACCTCTCGCTGCGCAAGCAGTCCTACCAGTGGGGCACTCGCTGACTGCGGATTTCGTTGCATCAAGCGCATCCATCTACTGATTCGCTTGCCTTCCTGCGTTACGTGTGCGATAAACGTAGTCATGCCGCTTGACAATCTCTGGTTGCACTTCACGCGCCACTCCGCCGCCGATGACCACGCCGTGCCCGTCATCGCGCGCGGCGAGGGCGCGTACGTCTGGGACACCGAGGGCAGGCGGTATCTCGACGGGCTCGCCGGCCTGTTCGCCGTCCAGGTCGGCCACGGCCGCGAGGAGCTCGCCGAGGCCGCCGCCCGGCAGACGCGCGAGCTCGCCTACTTCCCGCTCTGGTCGGCCGCCCACCCGAGAGCGATCGAGCTGGCCGAGCGCCTGGTCGCCGACGCGCCGGGCGATCTCAACCGGGTCTTCTTCACCGTCAGCGGCGGCGAGTCCGTCGAAACGGCGTGGAAGCTCGCCAAGAACTACTTCAAGCTCACCGGCAGGCCGACCAAGCACAAGGTCATCAGCCGCTCGCTCGCCTACCACGGGACCTCGCAGGGTGCCCTGTCGATCACCGGGCTGCCCGCGCTGAAGAAGGACTTCGAACCGCTCGTGCCCAGCACGATCCGGGTGCCGAACACCAACTTCTACCGCGCGACCGAACACGCCGACGACTACGAGGCGTTCGGCAGGTGGGCCGCGGACCAGATCGAGCAGGCCATCCTGTTCGAGGGTGCGGACACCGTGGCCGCGGTGTTCCTCGAACCGGTGCAGAACACCGGTGGCTGCTTCCCGCCACCGCCCGGCTACTTCCAGCGCGTCCGCGAGATCTGCGACCGGCACGACGTGCTGCTCGTGTCGGACGAGGTGGTCTGCGCGATCGGCCGCCTCGGGCACACCTTCGGCGCCCAGCGCTACGGCTACCGGCCCGACATGATCACCACGGCCAAGGGACTCACGTCCGGTTACGCCCCGCTCGGCGCGGTGCTGGTCGACGAACGGCTGATGGAGCCGTTCCGCCAGGACGGCACGATCTTCATGCACGGCTCGACCTACGGCGGCCACCCGGTGTCGTGCGCGGTGGCGCTCGCCAACCTCGACCTGATCGAGCGCGAGGACCTCTACGGGCACGTGCTGTCCAATGAGGACGCGTTCAGGTCCACTTTGGACAAGCTCAGGGACCTGCCGATCGTCGGTGACGTCCGCGGCACCGGCTTCTTCTACGGCATCGAGCTGGTCAAGGACAAGGACGCCAAGACCAGCTTCACCGCGGAGGAGTCCGAACGCATCCTCAAGGGGTTCGTGTCCACCACCTTGTTCGAGAACGGCCTGTACTGCCGCGCCGACGACCGCGCCGAACCGGTCGTCCAGCTCTCGCCGCCGCTGATCTGCGACCAGTCCCACTTCGACGAGATGGAGCAGATCATCCGGCACACGCTGGAAGGCGCCTGGAAGCTGATCTGAGGACGGGGTGGTTTCCGCTGCCAGGCAACGGAAACCACCCCATCAGCTCAGCTGGTGATGCCGAAGAACTCGACGGCGACCGCGGCCATGCCGGCGGACGGCAGGCTGTGCCCGGCGCCCTGGATGCTGTAGGCCTCGACCTTGTCGGCGTACTTGCGGCGGTTCCAGCCGGCCCGCGGGGTGTCGGTGGACGTCGGTGTCTGGCTCAGCCCGAACACGTTGGTCCACTGCTCGATCTCCTCCTGCAGCAAGGAGTACGGCACGAGGTTGTCGGCGGTGCCGTGCCACAGCTGCACTCGCGGGCGAGGTCCGGTGTAGCCGGGGTAGGCCTGCCGGACGGCGTCACCCCACTGCTGCGGCGTGCGGTTCATGCTGCCGCCGGTGCACTTGCTGCGTCCCGGCGGGTAGTCCGCGGCGTTCGCGAAGCAGTTGAACGGCACGCCCATGAACGCCGCGCCCGCCTTGAAGACGTCCGGGTAGAGCGCGAGCATCTCGTTGGTCATCATGCCGCCGGACGACGATCCGGTGACGAAGACCCGGTTCGCGTCACCGCTGTAATGCTGCTCGGCGTAGGTCACCATTGAGACGATCGAGACGGGGTCGCTGCCGCCGCCACGGCGTTTCGCCGCGTCGGACCAGGTGTCGAAGCACTTGCCGAACCCGGCCTCCTGTTGCGCACTCGGGTAGATGACGATGAACCCGTACCTGTTGGCGAGCGAGGCGAACTCGCTGCCCGAGTAGAAGCCGGGGCCCGAGCCGCCGCAGCCGTGCATGGCCACCACGATCGCGGGCTTGGCCGGGTGGGTGTCCGGCACGTAGACGTGCATGCGCATCCGGCCCGGGTTGTCGCCGAAGTTGGTCACTTCCACCAGTGACGCGGCGGACGCCTGCGGTGCGAGGACCACGCCGGCGAGCGTGAGCAGGGCGCTGACGAGTGTGACGAGTGTTCTGCGTGTGGTCATCATCGACCTCCGGTCAGGGATTCCGGAGACCCGAAAGTATTCAGATTGGTGACGGCCGTCAAGATTTTGCCGAACAAGTACCTGCGTCGTTCGACGAACATCGCGCCGGGGAGGCAGGCCGCCGGCCTGCCTCACTCCACTGTGGACGTACGTCAGCTCGCGGTGAAGGTGGCGGCCGCCCGCGCCCGCAGCTCGACGCGGCGGATCTTGCCGGTGGCGTTGCGCGGCAAGGAATCCACGAACACCACGTGCTTGGGCACCTTGTAACGGGCCAGGTTCGCGACCAGGTGCGACCGCAGCGCGCTCTCGGGGAGATCGGTGCGGGTGACGACGTAGGCGACGCCGACCTCGCCCCAGCGCTCGTCGGACACCCCGACCACCGCGCACGCCTCGACCTCGTCGAGCTGCACGGCGACGGCCTCCACCTCGGCGGGGTAGACGTTCTCGCCACCGGAGATGAACAGGTCCTTCACCCGGTCGACCACGTAGTTCCAGCCGTCGTCGTCGGTCCGCACCACGTCACCGGTGCGGAACCACTCGTCGCCGACGAAGCTGTCGCGAGTCTCCTGTGGACGGTTCCAGTACCCGGTGAACACGTTCGGCCCGCGGACGAGCAGCTCGGCCGGTTCCGCGCGGAGGGGCCTGGGGCGATCGTCCTGGCCGAGCGCCGCGAGATCGGTGAAGAAGTGCGGGACACCGGCCGAAACCGGATGTGCGAGAGTGCCGTCGTGGGTGCCCATCGACACGCCGGGGGAGGCCTCCGTCATGCCGTAGCCCTGCAACAACCGGACACCTCGGTCGAGCCACGCCCGCGCGACCCGTTCCTGCACCGGCGATCCGCCGTAGAGCACGCAGGTCAGCGAGCTGAGGTCGGTCGTGTCCCAGGACGGGTCCTGGCACATCATCTGCAGCATCGTCGGCACGGCCGAGAAACCGGTGATCCCCGCTTCCGCGATGCGCGCGAGGATCGTGCCGGGGTCGAACCTGGCGACCGGTTCGACGCTGCCGCCCTTGAACAACGTCGGCAACGTGATCTGGCCGAGGCCGACGCAGTGGAACAACGGCGCGATGCACAGCGCCCGGTCGGTGCTGAGCACGTCGAAGTGGGCGAGCTGGTTGACGGTGTTCCAGGTGAGGTTGCCGTGCGTGAGCACAGCCGCCTTCGGCTTGCCGGTCGTGCCGGAGGTGTAGAGCAGCAGGCACGGGTCGTCGAGCGTCACCCCGGCCGAGGGCGGCGCACCGGCAGCGGTGATCTCCGCGTCGAAGTCCTCCGTGCGCAGCACGCCCGGCAGCGGCCCGGACACCGACGCGACCAGCTCGTCGGCGTCCGCGCTGTGCACCAGCAGGGACGCGCCGCTGTCGGTGAGCATGTACCCGATCTCCGCGCCGGACAGCCGGTAGTTCAGCGGCACGAAGATCGCCCCGCACAACGCCGTCGCGAACAACGTCTCGAACACGCTGATGTCGTTGACGCCCAGGTAGGCGACCCGGTCGCCGGGTCGCACGCCGCGCCCGGCCAGCACGGCCGCCAGCCCGTCGACCCGGCGGGCGAGCTCGGTGTAGGTCAGCGCGCGGTCCGCCTGCACGAGTGCCGTGCGGTGCGGGGAGATGCGCGCGCGGCGGGCCGGCCAGCTGCCGAGGCCGGAGTTGCCCGGTCCGATCATCATCATCGGCTCACCCCAGTCGCAGCACGGGTTTGATGGTGACGCCCGCCAGCGCGTCGTCGACCGCCTGCTGGATGTCACCGAACTCGTAGTGGGTGATCAGCCGGTCGATCGGCATCCGGCCCGCGGTCACGAGCTCGACGAGCACCGGGATCAGCGACTGCGTCTCGGCGTCGCCCATGGTGAGGCCGACGATCCGGCGGCCGGGCAGCATGAAGTTCACGTTGACCGGCACCTGGGTGCCGAACGCGGGCGCGCCGACGATCACCGCCGTGCCGCGGGTCGCGAGCGAGGAGATCGCGACGCCGAGCACGTCGGCGTTGCCGGTGGTCTCCACGACGCCGTCCACGCCGCGGCCGGACGTGAGCTTCGCGACCGCCTCCCCGAGGTCCTCGGTGTTCGTGTCCACAGTGTCGGTGGCACCCAGCTCGGCCGCCAGCGCAAGCCTTTCCGGGACGCGGTCGACCGCGATGATGCGAGTCGCCGGGGTCAGTCTGGCCGCCATGACCGCGGAGAGGCCGACCGCGCCGGCGCCGGTGACGAGGAGGGTGGCGCCGGGTCGCGGGGCGAGTACGTGCCAGACCGCGCCGGCGCCGGTCATGACCCCGCAGCCGAGCGGGGCGAGCAGGTCGAGCGGGGCGTCGGCGGGCGCCTTCACCACGCTGCGTTCGTCGACCACGGCGTGGTGGGCGAAGCTCGACTGGCCGAAGAAGCGGCCGCCGAGCGGGACGCCGTCGCGGGAGATCGGCGACGTCCCGTCGGCCCGTTCGCCGCCGATGAGGTTCGACGGCAGCCAGGTGTCGCAGTAGGCGGGGTGACCCTCGCGGCAGTTCTGGCAGCGGCCGCACGAGGTGTAGCTCAGCAGCACCTGGTCGCCCACCGCGACCTTGGTGACCGCGGTGCCGACCTCCTCGACGATCCCGGCACCCTCGTGGCCGAGCACGCCCGGCAGCGGGAACGGCAGGTGACCGCCCGCGACGCCGAGGTCGGTGTGGCAGACGCCGGCGGCGACGACGCGCACGCGCACCTCGTCCGGCCGCAGGTCGTCGAGTGCCACCTCGGTGAGCGCGAACCCGGAACCGGCGGACTCGACCACGGCCGCCGTTGTTGTGGTGGACATGGCTTTGCTCCTCAGGCCAGTGAGATGACGACGGACTTGGTGCGCGTGTAGGCGGCGAGCGCCTCCGGCCCGTACTCCCGGCCGTACCCGGAGTCCTTGACGCCGCCGAACGGGATCGCGGGGTCGAGCATGGCCCAGTCGTTGACCCAGACGATGCCCGCCTGCAGCCGCGCGGCCACCCGGTGCGCGCGGGCGAGGTTCTCGGTCTGCAGCCCGGCCGCGAGGCCGTAGGGCGTGCCGTTGGCCATCGCGATCGCCTCGTCCTCGGTCTCGAACCGCTGCACGGTGAGCACCGGGCCGAAGATCTCCTCCCGCACGACGGGGGAGTAGTCCGGCAGGTCCGCGATCACCGTCGGCTCGTAGAAGAAACCGGCCCGGTCGGCCCGCCGTCCACCCGCGACGATCCGGCCACCGTCCGCCTTCGCCTGCGCGACATAGCCTTCCACTTTGGACAGATGGCGTTCGCCCGCCATCGGGCCGATCACGGTCGCCGGGTCGAACGGGTCACCGAGCGGGACGTGCGGCACGGCACCGGCGAGCGCCTCGACGACGGCGTCGTAGAGCGGTGCGGCGACGAGCAGCCTGGGGCCGCCCATGCAGAACTGGCCGGTGTTGAACACGAAACCCTTGATGGCCGCGCCGATCGCCTTGTCGAGGTCGGCGTCGTCGAAGATGATGTGCGCCGCGTTGCCGCCCAGCTCCATCGTCATCGGCTTGAGCTGCGCGCCCGCCACGCTCGCCGCGTGCCTGCCCACGGTCGTCGACCCGGTGAAGGCCACCTTGTCGACGCCGGGGTGGCGCAGCAGGTGCTCGCCGATCTCGGTGCCGTACCCGGTCACCACGTTGACCACGCCGTCGGGCACGCCCGCCTCCGCGAGGATCTCGGCCATCAGCAACGCGCTGAGCGGCGTGTCCTCCGCGGGCTTGTGCACGACCGTGTTGCCGGCCGCGAGCGCCGGCGCGATCTTCGAGCTGGACAGGATCAGCGGGAAGTTGAACGGGGTGATCGCCGCGACCACCCCGACCGGTTCGCGCCGGGTGTAGGCGTGCACGGGCAGCGGGATCTGCCGCGTTGCTCCGTCGAGGGTCTGCGCCAGCGCCGCGTAGTACTCGTACTGCTCGGCGGTCGTCTCCACGTCGACCGGGCGGCACAGCGCGACCGGCTTGCCGACGTCCAGGCTCTCCACCGCGACCAGCTCGTCGGCTCTGGCGCGCACGCCGCCGGCGACGCGGTGCAGGATCCGGGCGCGGTGCCTGCCCGGCGTCGCCGCCCAGCCGTCGAACGCCGCCCGTGCCGCGTCGACCGCGTCGTTCACGTCCGCCGTGCCGGCCCGCGCGACCGACGTCACGACCGACCCCGTGGACGGGTCGACGACGTTGATCCGGCCGCCCTCCGCCGACTCCTGCCACCGGCCCCCGATGAACAACCTGCCCGGCTTGACGTCGGGGCGCCGCACCGTCGCGGCAGGCCGGTCGTCGACTGTGGTCATGTGGGTTTGCCTTCCTGTGACAGGCTTCGGGTGTTCGGGGAGATCGATCGGGGAAGGTGAGGCACCTTGCGGCCGTCGCTGATGTACGAGGTCAAGCAGGTGGAGCTCGCGGTGCGCGCGCTCATGGACGAGGTGCTGCGCCCCGCCGGCGTGACGACCCTGCAGTACACCGCGCTGACCGTGCTGGCCGGGCGGGACGGCCTCACGTCAGCGGAACTGGCGCGGAACTCGTTCGTGACCGCGCAGACGATGACCGACATGGTCGCCGCGCTGGAGCGGCGTGAGCTGATCGTCCGCGAGCAGGACCCCGCGCACGGCAGGAGGTTGCTGATCAGCCTCACGGACAAGGGCAGGGCGTTCCTCGACGAGCACGCCGACGAGATCGCGGCGATCGAGGAACGGATGGTGAGCAGGCTCGACAAGGGCGAGCGAACCGCGCTGCACGACCTGCTCAACCGGTGCCGCGCCGCTCTGACCGGGCCCTAGGTACCGCGCATGGTTCAGCTCCTCGTCGAGCTCGGTATCAGGGTTTCGAATATAAGGAATCCTGATATAGAAAGCATGCTGGTGCTTGGTTGAACTGTCAAGTGTCTGTTCGCTGTCCGGTGGTGCCCTGTTCAGAGGTCCAGCACCAGGCGCGGTGAACGCGACCGGGACACGCAGATCATCATCACGTCCGCGGTCTCCCGTTCCTCCGCGGTGAGAACGGAGTCGCGGTGGTCGGGAGTGCCGTCGAGCACCACCGTCTCGCAGGTGCCGCAGGTGCCTTCCTGACAGGACGACAGCACGGACACGCCCGCCTGCTCCACGACTTCGAGCACGGACTTCTCCGGCGGCACCTTCAGCACCGTGCCGGTCTCCGCCAGCTCGACCTCGAACTCGTGCCGCGGCCCTTGTGCCGCACCGGGTTTCGGTGCGAACCGTTCGACGTGGAGTGTCCCCTTCGGCCAGATCGCGCAGCGTTGCTCGACGGCGGCCAGCAGGGGTTCCGGCCCGCAGCAGTACACCGCGGTGCCTTCCTCCGGTTCACCGAGCAGCGCGTCCAGGTCCAGCAGGCCGTACTCGTCCTGGGGACGGATCTCGACCTGGTCCAGCCGTTCCAGCTCGTCGCGGAACGCCATGGACGACCGGGTCCTGCCACCGTAGACGAGCCGCCAGTCGTGCCCGGACGCGGCGACCTGGCCGATCATCGGCAGGATCGGCGTGATGCCGATGCCGCCCGCGACGAACAGGTAGCGCTTGGCCTCGACGAGCTCGAAGTGGTTGCGCGGTCCGTCCACCTCGACCAGCTGCCCGGCGGCGAGCACGTCGTGCACGTGCCGCGAGCCGCCGCGCCCCGCCTCCTCGCGGAGGACGGCGACCCGCAGGACCGTCCGGTCGGCCGGGTCACCGCACAGCGAGTACTGGCGGACCAGGCCGTCGGCGAGCACGAGGTCGACGTGCGCACCCGGTGTCCAGGCGGGCAGCGGGTCACCGTCCGGGTGCCGCAACGTCAGCCGCACCACGCCGTCCGCGATCGTTTCCTTCTTCTCCAGCAACAGTTTCACGGCGCGTGTCCCACGGGGTGGTCGAGCAGCCATTCCCACAGCTCGACGGGATCCTCGAACTCGCGTTCGGCGGAGCAGTGGCAGACCGCGCGGAGCCGATCGGTGCCGAGCACCCAGTGGATGCGGAACACGCGGTTGCCGGTCAGCGCGTTCATGCCTTCTCACACAGGCGCTTGAGCATCCGCCGCGCGGCGAGCCCACCGGTGTCGATGTTGATCGACAGCTCCTGGTAGCCCTCGGGTTCGTTGGCGATGACCTGCTCCAGCACGTTCAGGGCGACGACGTCCTGCAGGACCACCGTGCGGTTGTTCTCCGCGAGGAACGCCGAGACCTCCTCGTCGCCGAGCGCGAAGTCCCGTGCCACCGCCCAGAAGTCGTGCGTGGAGGTCTCGGTCTCCGGCGTGATCGCGTACACGACCTCGACGTGGAACGCGTCCGGGTCGCTGCCGTCCGGGTTGGGCACGGACCCGACCGGCGCGATGCGGCTGTGCAGCTTGTACAGGCACGGCGGCGTGTACTCGATGTCCTGCCAGCGCGCGATCCTGCCCTGCAGGCCGGTCGACTTCGAGTAGAACGGCGGGCATTCGGCGTCGTCCATGTGCCGTGAGACGTAGACGATGCCCGCGTCCTCGTCCACTTCGGTCGTGATGGGCGTGGAGGCCACCTCCGGCGTGCCGATGTAACCGCCGTGCAGGTAGGTCTCGTGGGAGAGGTCGAGCAGGTTGTCGACGAGCAGCTCGTACCTGGCGTTCAACGGTTCCATGCCCGACACCGTGGTGTAGTCGGGCGCGACGAGCCACGGTGCGCGCGGGATCTTCGTCGCGTCGGCGTTGGCCGGGTCGCCGATGAAGACCCACACGAACGAGTCCTGCTCGACCACGGGGTATGGCGAAAGCCGCGCGGTGCGCGGAATCCGCGTCTGCCCCGGCACGGCGACGCACTTGCCGCCCGCGTCGTAGGTGAAACCGTGGTAGCCGCAGACCACCTGGTCGTCGACGAGCCGCGACGGTGGCTGCGACAACGGGAACCGCCGGTGCACGCACCGGTCCGCCATCGCCGTGACCGCTCCGTCGCGGGTGCGCCAGAACAGGATAGGCTCGCCGCAGACGGTGCGGCTGAACAGGTCGTGCCCGATCTCGGACCCGTAGGCGGCGACGTACCACTGGTCGCGCGGGAAGCCTGGCATCGGCGCTCCTTCTCCGTGGTGGGAAGGGCACAGCGTGACCCAGACCACGACCCGAGCCGTAGATCGGTTTCCGTAAAATGGAAGCTCTTAACCCGAGAGGGCGCGTGAGATCGCCTGAGCGCTGGTGCGCACGAGCCGCGCCAGCGCGTGCGGCGTGGTGCTCCCGTGCCGCACCACGAGCGAGACCGCCGCGACGACCGCACCCTGCCGGTCCCGGATCGGCGCGCCGACCGACAGCGCGTCCATCGTGACCTGGCGGTCGCTGATCGAGAACCCGTTCGACCTGGTCTCGGCGAGCATCCGGCGCAGCCGCACCGGATCGGTGACCGTCCGGTCGGTGTACCGGTCGATCGGGCTGCCCAGCACCTCCTCCTGCACCTCGACCGGGGCGTGCGCCAGCAACACCAGCCCGACCCCGGTGGCGGTGAGCGCGAACCGCCCGCCGACCCGCGTGAGCACCGGCACCGCACCGGACCCCGCGATCCGTTCCACGAAGACCAGCTCGGTGCCCTCCCGCACGGCCAGCTGCACGTTCTCCCTGGTGACCAGCGACAGGTCCTCCAGGAACGGCAAGGCGGCCTCGCGCAGCCCGGGACCGCGCGGCGCGAGCGAGCCGAGCTCCCACAACCGCAGCCCGATCCGGTAGAGGCCGTCGGCGCCCCGCTCGACCGCGCCCCACTCGCAGAACTCGTTCAGCAGCCGGTGCGCGGTCGACAACGGCAGGTCCGCCCGTCGCGCCAGCTCGCTCAGGGTCAGCTCGCGGTGGTCGGCGTCGAACGCGCCGAGGAGGTGGAGGGCACGGCCGACGACCGGTCCGGTGGGACCGGCGGGCCGGCCTCGTCTGGGCGCGTTCACCTGGTCATCTTGCCCCGGCGGTGGTTGTGGGATCAGTGGGGCGGGGTCGGTTTCGGGCAGCCGCGGCCCCTTGCCACACCAGGTGCGTCACGGCGACTCGATGAGTCGTGCGGCGTGCAGGGCGGCGGCGAGGACGCGTGGGTCACCGGTGTCGTCGAAGACGTCGAGGGCGGTGTCGGCAAACTTGATGACGTGCTCGTCGCCGTGCCGCGCGCCCAGGTCGAGCACCTCGGCCACCGGATCGGAACCGAGCTGCGGTGCGGACGGTGATTCCGGCCGCGCGGGGGCGTAGGCGGCGGTGATGGCCGCGCCGGCCGACCATACCGCGGTGAGGCTGGGCACCCACATCGCCGTGGGAAGCACGGGCAGGACGTGCCGGACGGCGTTGGGGGCCGTGGCGGTGTGCACCAGGAGCACTGGGCTCGCCTGGCCGTGTCCGAGGTAGTCGAGCACGGCCGCCTCGACCAGGTCGGCCAGGAGGACCGGCACGTCGGCCGGGGCCGCCGGTGGGCGCAGGTTCGCCAGTGCGGCGGGCCAGCCGGGGAGTTCGGCGAGCCGGGTCAGGCGGTGCGCGATGAGCCCGCTCTGGTCGGCCAGCCTGGGCACCGCGGCCAGCGCGGCACGGGCCGTCAGGGCGGCGGCCTCTGCGAGGTCCGGCACGGGGGCGCCGAGGCCGGGAAGGGGACGCCACCGAGCCGCCCAGAAGGCCAGCCCGTGCCCGAGCTCGGCCGCCGCCGGCCGGTCGTCGTCCGCGGCGCGCAGGGCACGTACCGCGTGTCCGACTCGGATGACGCCGTGGGTCGAGCCGGCGATGATGCCGGGCAGCAGCCGGGGCCACCACGTCGCGAGCACCTGCCGCCACGGGTGTTCCGCGAGCTGCCGGGTGAACCAGGCCGTCCAGTCGCCGATCCGGCGCGGGTCGCCGAGGGCGGCGCGCCAGTTGTGCGCGGTGATCGGGTCCACGGTGCCGGGGAGGTCGGTGAGCCGGTCGAGGTAGCGGTCGAGCCAGCGGTGCACGTTCAGATCGAGGCCTCGGCGCACCATCACCTCGACGGCCATCGGGCCGTGGTTGGTCAGGCCGTGGTTGCCTTCCTCGTCGCCGCCGAACTCCGGTCCCTTGCCGTGCAGCCGTTGGTACGCCTCGTCGAGAACCGTCATGGCTCACCCCCATCAGGTCGGGGACGAGCATGCGCGGGCGGCGATCGGCCGGTCGAGGATTAGCCTGTGGCCTAATCTGGCGAGGGTGATCCGACTGCGGTTCAGCGTCGAGGACCTCGGCCAGGTCCGGTTCGCCACCTCACCGCTCTGGGAGGCCGTGACGAGCCTCCGGACGCTGACCGCCGGTTCGCCCGCCGGGGTGCACGGGCCGTGGCTCGCGGAGGTCCGGCCGCGTCTGGCCGGCGACGACCTGGACCTGCTCACCGCCGTGGTGCGCCCGGCCGGGTATCTGCCGGACTTCCTGCACCCGATCCCGCCGCGCCGGGCACCGGGTTTCGACACCAGCCTGGCGGCGCTGGCCGAGACCGATCCACGGCTGGTCGCGGCGGAACTGGCGCATCTCGCCCAGCACCCGCTCGCCATGAGGGGCGCGGGTCGCCACCGCGCGGTGCTCGCCGAGCTGATCGCAGACCCGCGGTCCGCTCTCGCCCGGATCGTGGCCGCGCTCGACCGCTACTGGCGGGTGGCCGTCGCGCCGTACTGGCCGCGCATGCGGGCGTTGCTGCACGCGGATCTTGCGCACCGTCTGGAGGAGCTCGCCACCGGCGGCCTGCGGCAGCTGTTCCGGACGCTGCACCCGGCGGTCGGCTTCGACGGCGACACCCTCAGCGTCGTCAAGTACTACGACGGCACGGCCGACCTCCGGCAGCGCGGCCTGCTGCTGATCCCGTGCGTCTTCGCCTGGCCCGACGTCATCGTGCGCACCGCCGACCCGCAGCCGGCGCTGACCTACTCACCGCGCGGAACGGGCCGGCTGTGGGAGACCGGCACGCACGGTTCCTCCGCGCTGGCCGGGGTGCTCGGCGACAGCCGCGCCGCGATCCTCGTCCAGCTCGACCTGCCGATGTCGACCACGCACCTCGCCGCGCTGCTCGGCCTTGCCGCGCCCACGGTCAACGTGCACCTCAAGGCGCTCAGCCGGGTCGGCCTCGTGGCCTTCCGCCGCGACGGGCACCACGTGCTCTACCAGCGCACCCGGCTGGGGGACGAGCTGGTCGAGGCTCAGCCCCGTTTGCGCGCCACCCCGGCGAACGCGGAGGTACGCCGCGCGTCGCCGATCTCGTCGCCGGGGTCCGGCCGCCACTGCGGCAGGTAGACGACGCCGGGTCGATCAGCTCCAGCCCGTCGAACAGGGCGGTGATCTCCGCGCGCTCCGGCTCCGGTCCCTCCATGCCGGCATGCGAGAGGGCGAGGTGGCGAATCAGGTCTTCGTACCGGACGGGATGCTCCAGAAGCTGCGCAACCTTGTGGCTGATTTGCCGCATCAATGTCGCACTGTGCACCGTGACCAGCGCAAACAAGCTCCTTGTGGGTTTCGGCGGTGGTGGGACACTCTGAGTTGTGACAAGACGGACGGCGCTGGGTGAGGCGCTGCTGATGGCGGGTTACACCCAGGAGGGCTTGGCGGAAAAGCTCGGCGTCGACCGTGCGACCGTTCAGCGTTGGCACTCCGGGAAGAACCGGCCGCAGCCGTACCTGTGGCCGAAACTGGCGAAGGTCCTCGGAGTCAGTCCGCAGCAACTCCGCGAGATTCTGGCTGCTTCCGGAGGCACAGTCCATCGAGGAAGTAGCGATGCGGAATCGAGCGGTGCCGGAATCGATCGGCGCAGCGTTCTCTCGACTGGCGTCAGCGTGGGCGTTCTGCTGGCACTGGGAGAAAGCAGGACCCAGGCGTTCAATCCAGCCCTTGTGGACACCTTTGTGGACCTGCGTGACTCACTTGTCGCGGCCGACAGCCTGCTCGGCTCGGGAAGCTTGGTGAACTCCGCTGTCGAGCAGGTTTCCAATGTCGCGCGGCTTTTCGGTCGTGCGGATCTCAAGACGCGGGGCCGGTTGTTCGAGGTGGGGGCGCTGTTCGCCGAGTTCTGCGGTTGGCTGGCCGACGACCTCGGGAAGTTCGAGGACGGGAGGTCGTGGTCGCGCCAGGCGCTCGAATGGGCTCATGCGTCGGGAAGTGCTGATCTGCTGGCGTACGTCCTCATGCGGATGAGTCAGCAGGCGCAACTTGTCGGAGACGAGGGCGCGGCAGCCGCGTTGGCGCACTCGTCCGGTCGCTACGACAGCTCGGTCAGGAGCGTTCGCGTTCGAGCCGCTGTCCGTCAACAGGCTGCCCACGCGTCAGCCCTGGACGGTGACGAGGTCTCGGCCCTGTCGCACCTCGACGCCGCTTACCATCTGAGCGGAAAGGACCTCGACGAGGAAGATCCTTATTCGCTGGCCGGTTACTGCACTCCGGTATATGTGACAGTGCAGCGCGCGGCGGTTCTGAACACTCTCGGCAAGCATCGCGATGCTCTCGACGAGTACGACCGCGTACTGGGCGACTGGCCTCAGGAATTCCACCGGGAAAGAGGGCTTCACCTCGCACGCCGCACACATGTCGCGGTGCGTGCAGGGGTCCCTGATGCCGCAGTTGAGAGTGGGTTCGCAGCGCTGACGATCGCTCGCGAAACGCAGTCGCGACGAACGATCCGAGAACTCGTCCGCAGCGCGGCCGGTATGCAGCAGTGGCGGTCGTACGCTGGCGTCGACGACTTTGTGGAAGCTGTTGCCACCGAAGGAGAAGCCGAGTGGGCGTGTTGAGCGTTGACGAGCTGGTCGGACGTGATGAGTGGGAGGCCGTCAACCAGGAGCAGCAACGCCCATTCGTCGTGTACAAGTTCGCGGCCACGCTCGACGGCAGGATCGCCGCCGAGGACGGCACCAGCCAGTGGATCACCAGCGCGGAGAGTCGTTCCGAGGTGCACCTGCTGCGTGCCGGGTGTCAGGCGACGGTGGTCGGGTCAGGAACGCAGCAGGCGGACAACCCCAATCTCGCAGTGCGCGGGAACGACGATCCACGTCTCGATCTGTCGATCGTGTCCAACCCCGATCGGCAGCCTTGGCGCGTCGTGATCGACAGCAACGCCAAGACGCCCGCCGACGCCAACGTGTGCGACGACGCCGCGCCCACCCTCATCGTCGTCGCGGACGATGCCGACACGTCGCACCTCGACGGGGTGGTGGACGTTCTGCGGGTCCGACGTGCCGAACGGGGGCTCGACCTCAGTGCGGTCATGCACGGCCTGTTCGCGCGCGACATCAAGGCCGTCTTCCTCGAGGGAGGTCCGACGCTGGCCGGCAGTTTCATTGCGCGGGGCCTGGTCGATCGCGTCGTCAACTACGTGGCCCCTGCGCTTCTCGGCGCCGGTAAGAGCGGTCTGGAGGACGCGGGCATCCACAGCATGTCGGACATCCTCCGGCTCGAACTGATCGACGTCGCTCGTAGCGGTTCCGACGTACGGCTCGTGGCTCGCCCCGTGCGGTAGGGCTGCACCAGACAGTGTGCCTTCGGCGTGCTTCACCAGAAGGGACTCTTCGCTGGTCAAACCGGCTTGTGCGGCTTGGACGCGGTAATCCTGCGGCCTTGACGCCGTGGTCGCGGCGCTCCACGGGGTGTTGTCTGCATCTGGCGACGGTAGTGGGTCACCACCGCTCCAACCACACCGCAGCACGAAGGTGGTTGACCGCTACCTCGCACAGGTTCCACACGAGGGAGCAGACCATTGCGCACGTTGATCGCCAGCCCGTTCCTGGGTGAGCACCTGGTCCTTCGGCCCGATGACCCGCGAGCGGTCAAGGTCGGCGCCCACCGCTATCGCGATCTGCTGGCAGCGGCCACCAGACCTGACAACGTGGTGCCAGCCTGGCTCGCTGACGCCGCCCGGCAGCGATGGGACCTCGACCTGGCGGGGCGGAGGCTGACGGACACAGTCTTGGTCCGTGAACCGTCGGCCTTGGGGTACGGGCGAGCGTCCTACGAGCTCAACCTGGGCTGCAACTACGACTGCGAACACTGCTATCTGGGCGTGAAGCGGTTCGAGGGCATGAGTTGGCGGGCTCGCGAACTGGTCTTGCGCCTCATGCGCGACGCTGGCGTGCTTTGGCTTCAGCTCACTGGAGGCGAGCCGACCATCGATCCGTTGTTCAGCGAGGTCTACCGCCTCGCCTGGGATCTCGGCATGGTCATCACGTTGCTGTCCAACGGATCTCGGCTGCACCACCCGGCGATTCTGGAACTGTTGACCAGCCGTCGTCCATATCGGATCACCGTGAGCGTGTACGGAGCGACCGAGCAGTCCTACGACGGATTGACGCGCCGCAAGGGTTCGTTCCGGCTGTTCAGCCGCGGACTGGAAGCTGCCTGCGCTGCCGGTCTGCCCGTCACGCTCAGCCTGGTCATCACCCGGCACAACGAGCACGAGATCGACGCCATGCGGACACTGGCCGATCGCTACCGCCTGCCGTTCAACGAGTACAGCAACATCTCACCCACGATCCACAGCGGTGCCGAGACCCTGCCGTCGCAATCAGCCGCGTTCCTTCGCGCCCGCAAGCCCTTCATGGGCTGCGGTGCGGGACACACGCACTTTCACGTCGACCCGCACGGCAAGGCCAGCATGTGCAAGGTGGGGCGAGACTCCGCCGTGGATCTCGTCACCGAGGGCCTCGACGGACTGCTCCGCCTCGGTGAAATCGCCGACGGGCTGATGGCCCGCACCGGTGGATGCTCCGGCTGTGCTCTGTCGAGCACGTGCTTCACCTGTCGGCCGCTGGCACGGCTGTACCAGGAGTCCGGAGCCCCCTTGAACCGCTACTGCCAGCACACGGGGAGGTGAACCATGACCGCTGTCGCGATTGAGCTCACACCGCCACCGACGGCGCCTGACGCCGTTGTGATGATCGACGACGTTGAGCAGTTGAGCGCATTCAACCGCTGCTCGTGTGCTGTCGGCGACGACCTTCCGTACTGACAGTCGACGGGCATGAGGGCCCGGAGCGTCGCTCCGGGCCCTCGCGCGGACATCGGTAACCTGCCGTCGGCCGTGCCGTCACGTGTGTAAGGACACTCATGCGCCCGAGGATCACCTGGGACGATCTGACCTCTGCCGCCCAGGCTGCGATTGCTGACCGCACCGGGCGGATCCAGACCGTGCGGATGATCAGTGCGGGCGCGAACAGCCCTTTGGCGGCCGTGCTCGAAGCCGAGAACGGCCCCGTGTTCGTCAAGGGAATGCCTGCGGGCTCTCGTGGTGCGGCGAGTCAGGCGCGCGAGGCCGCGGTCGCACCGCACGTCGCGGGTGTCGCCCCGAAACTGCTGTGGCACCTGCCTGACGCGGCTGGTTGGGACGTACTCGGGTTCGAGTTCGTCGACGGTCGTCATGCCGACTACACACCTGGCTCACCAGACGTTCTGGCAACGGTGGAACTGCTGACGCGTATCGGCGAGATCGAGTATCCGGCGGATGCACCGGCCCGCGATGTGCGCGCGGCGTTCGCTGCCCACCTCCATGATCCGGCTGCCACTGAGCTCCTCGCCGGGTCTCAGCTGCTGCACATCGACTTCAATCCGGAGAACGTTCTGATCGGAGCCGATGGTGCGCGGATGGTCGACTGGGCCTGGCCGTGTCGAGGCGCGGCGTGGATCGACACGTGCGTCTTGATCGTCCGGCTGATCGCGGCCGGGCACACGTCCGAGGCCGCCGAGGCCTGTGTCGCGGACGTACCCGCGTGGCGCTCGGCCCCGAAGGCCGGTGTCCGCGTGTTCGCCGCGGCGAGCGCGAGCCTGTGGGGCGAAATCGCGGAGCAGGACCCGCAGCCCTGGAAGTGGGGCATGGCCGCGGCGGCACGGGCGTGGGCGGCGACGCGATGATCGTGGAGTTCGCCTGCAGTGTCGCTCGGCGTGCTCAGCCCCGTTTGCGCGCCACGCCCGCGAACGTGGAGGTCCGCTGTGCGTCGCCGATCTCGTCGCCGGGGTCCGGCCGCCATTGCGGCAGGTAGACCACGCCGGGGTCGATCAGCTCCAGCCCGTCGAACAGCGCGGTGATCTCCGCGCGGGTGCGCATCGAGAAGTCGGTGACGCTGCGGCGGAACTGGTTGGTGGCGTCCTCCGCCCGCTCCGGCTCCGGGCCCTCCAGGCTGGCGTGCGAGATCGCGAGACAGCTGCCCGGCACGGTCGCGTCGAGGTACTCGCGGACGATGGCCCGCGGGTCGTCGCTGTCCGGCACGAAGTGCAGCACCGCGAACATCAGCACCGCGACCGGTTGCGAGAAGTCCAGCAGCCGCTGGGTCTCCTCGTGGGCGAGGATCTCCTGAGGACGGCGCAGGTCGGCCCGGATGGCGGTGGCGCGATCCAGGCCGGTGAGGATCGTGCGGCTGTGCGAGACGGCGATCGGGTCGGAGTCGACGTAGACGATCCGGCAGTCCGGGTTGGCCTTCCAGGCGATCTCGTGCACGTTGCCGACCGTCGGGATGCCGGAACCGAGGTCGAGGAACTGCGTGATGCCCTCACCGGCGAGGTGGTGCACCGCCCGGCGCAGGAACGACCGGTTGGCCCGCATGATCTCCGGCAGCTCCGGCATGAACGCGACGATCTTCGCGGCCGCTTCCCGGTCGACCTGGAAGTTGTGGAATCCGCCCAGGTGGGCGTCGTAGATCCGGGCGGCGCTCGGCTTGTCCACGTCGATCTCCGGACCCGCCCACGTCGGTCGTTCCATCCTGGCCTCCCCGCGCCGTTCTGGTACGGCACACGCTAACGCCCACGGACGCGGCTGTGGGGGCGAGGTCGGCCGCTACGGAATGTGTCCTTGAGGTTTCACAAAGTGAGGAGTACGCTAAATGTTCTGGGAGCGCTCCCATTCCGCCGCTGCTGTCGATCATCGGAGAATGGAGGCACATCCATGCTCACGCGCACCTTCGGGTCCGTCACCAGACGGCGGGGCGTCGTCACACTGATCATCGGCATGCTGGTCTGCACGTTCCTATGGACGCCGACGGCCTCGGCGCACGGCACCATCGTCAGCCCGGCCACCCGTGCCTACCAGTGCTGGCAGACGTGGGGCAGCCATCACCTGGATCCGGCGATGAAGACCCAGGACCCCATGTGCTACCAGGCCTTCCAGGCCAACGCCGACACGATGTGGAACTGGATGAGCGCGCTGCGGGACGGCCTCCGCGGCAACTTCCAGGGCTCCACACCGGACGGTCAGCTCTGCAGCAACGCCCTGTCGCGCAACAACTCCCTGAACACGCCCGGCGACTGGAAGGCCACCAACCTGGGCAGCAGCTTCACCATGCACCTGTACGACCAGGCGAGCCACGGCGCTGACTACTTCAAGGTCTACGTCAGCAAGAACGGGTACGACCCGACCACGCAGAAACTCGGTTGGGGCAACCTCGACTTCATCACGCAGACCGGCAGGTTCGCACCGGCCAAGGACATCACGTTCAACGTCCAGACCTCCGGCTACCGCGGGCGCCACATCGTGTTCACGATCTGGCAGGCCTCGCACGCGGACCAGACCTACATGTGGTGCAGCGACGTGAACTTCGGCTAGTGAGGGGATTCCGCGCCGGTGATCTTCTGTCAGGGTTGCGAACCATGCGGTCGATGACGCGGGCGCTGGTGGTACCCCTGGGTGCCATGATCCTGATGACCGGCGCCGGTGCGGTGAACGCCGCACCGGCGCCGGTCATCGCATGGGCGCCGTGCGCGGACAACCCCGAGGGCCGGTGCGGCGAATCGGTGTGCTGATGGTGGACCCGGGCGGTCCCGGCGGTTCGACATCGTCGGCATCGACTCGCGAGGTACCGGCAACAGCCTGCGGATCCTCTGTGACGACCTCATGACGGACCCGCCGACGAGCTGTCCGGCCGACGAGGCGCGGTTCGCCACCCTGTTGCGCCACAACCAGGACGTGCTGCGCAGGTGCCGCGAGCGCAGCGGGGCGATCTTGGACCACGCCGACAGCGCCGTCGTCGCGCAGGACGTGGACGCGGTTCGGCAGGCGCTGGGCGAGCACGGCGCCTGCACCCGCGGTGGTGTGGACGACTACCTGCTCCGCTTGAAGGTGCCGGCCGAGGGCAGCAGCTGCCCGGCCGTCGAGTAGCCCGTCTGGCGGTTCCGCGGGCGGCCCTGCTCGTGGCCGCTCAGGCCAGTTCTCTTTGACCCCCGGGCCAATATGTTGAAACCGCGCAAAAAAGACGAAGTCGGTCGACGTGGTGGCCGAGGCGGGGGTGGCGCGGTGACGACCCTGGAAGTGCGCAATCCGGCGACCGACGAGCTCGTCGCGGTGGTGTCGGCGGCGGGTGAAGCCGAAGTGGCCGAGGCGGTGCGGCGGGCGGCGGAGGCGCACGAGGGCTGGTCGCGGAGACCGCCGCGAGAACGTGCGGCGGTCCTGCTCGCCCTCGCGGCCCTGATGGAGCGCGACGCCGAGGTTCTGGCCCGGTTGGACAGCGAGGACGCGGGCAAGCCGATCACCGAGTGCCGCACCGGTGACGTGCCCGGCGCGATCGAGTCGGTGCGCTGGTTCGCCGAGGCCGCCGACAAGGTGTTCGGCCGCGTCGCCCCCACCGGTCCCGGGCAGCTCGGCGTGATCAGCCGTGAGCCGGTCGGGGTGGTCGCCGCGATCCTGCCGTGGAACTACCCGCTCGCCATGGCCGCGTGGAAGATCGGTCCCGCGCTCGCCGCCGGGAACTGCCTGCTGCTCAAGCCCGCGGAGGCGACCCCGCGCTCGGCACTGCGCCTGGCGAGACTGGCGCGGGAGGCGGGTCTGCCGGAGGGCGTGCTGACCGTGCTGCCCGGGTTCGGCGACGTCACCGGGGCGGCACTCGCGCGGGACCCCGTGGTGGGAGCGTTGTCGTTCACCGGTTCCACGGAGACCGGGCGGCTGGTTCTCGCCACCGCCGCGCTCACGAACTTCAAGCGCGTCTCGCTGGAGATGGGCGGCAAGAGCCCGCAGGTGCTGATGCCCGACGCCGTCGAGTTCGACGACCTCGTCGACACCATGATCGGGGCCGCGTTCCTCACGTCCGGCCAGAACTGCACGGCGGGCTCGCGCATCCTGGTGCACCGGGACGTCGCGGACGAGGTGGTGGCGCGGTTCACCGCCGCGATGCGCACCCTGGTGATCGGTGATCCGTCCAGTCCGGACACCCGGATCGGGCCGCTGATCAGCCACAGCGCCGTGAAACGCGTTGCGCGGGCGGTGGAGAACGCGCAGGCGGCGGGTGCGCGGGTGCACACGGCCGAGCTGCCGGAAGGGTTGCACCCGCGCGGTTCCTACTACCCGCCGACCGTCGTCACCGACGTCGCGCCGGGAGACTCCTTGCTCACCACCGAGTTGTTCGGGCCGGTGGTCAGCGTGCAGACGTTCGCCACCGAGGAGGAAGCCGTCGAGCTCGCCAACGCCACCAGGTACGGTCTCGCCGCCTCGGTGTGGACGCGGGACGTCGACGTCGCGTGGCGGCTCGCGCGCGGCATCCAGGCCGGTGTCGTCTCGGTCAACACCTACAGCGAGGGTGATCTCACCTCGCCGTTCGGTGGGTGGAAGCAGTCGGGGTTCGGCGGGGCGGAGAAGTCCACGACCGCGTTCGACCAGTGGACCAGGGAGAAGACCGTCTGGCTCCGGACCCGGTGATCAGGTCTGGTCCAGGACCGTGCCGCGCAGCTGCAGGGGAGTCATGTCGTGCCAACGGCGAATCGCCCGCCGCAGCGCGCGGACGTCGGAGAAGCCGACCCTGCGGGCGATGTCGGCCAGCGTGATCTCCGGTTGGCGCAGCAGCTGCTCGACCCGCTCACGCCGAACGCCGTCGACGAGGGCCTCGTAGGTCGTGCCGCACTCGGACAGGCGGCGGCGCAACGTGCGTTCGCCCGCCGCGTGCCTGCGGGCCTGCTCGGCGAACGTCGGCACGTCCGGCAGGCTCTGCGCGATCGAGATCTCCAGCACCTCCAACAGGTCCTGGCGGGTCCGGCGGGACGCGATCTGGTCGTCCAGCAGGGTCTGCAGCGACGCGTAGGTGACCGGGTCGTGGCCGGGCATCTCGGTGCGCACCCAGTCGGCGGGGAACACCAAACCGTTGCGCGGCGCGGAGAAGCGGACCGGACATCCGAACATCTCGGTGAACGGCGCGGTGTCGCGCGGCTCGGGAGAGGTGAACTCGACCTGGCGCGGGCGGAAGTCGGCGCCGAGCGCGAGCCTGCTGACCGTCACGACGCTGGCGAACGCCTCCTGCGCGAGGAAAGCGCCGACGCCTCCGTCCACCGCCGGATCGGGCAGGTCCGCCCACAGCGTGAACCCCGCGTCGCCCTCGCCCGCCGACCACACCACCATGGCACCGGACAGGTTCTGGAACCGCACGCCCGTCTCGACCGCGGTGCGCAGCGTGCCCGCGGCCATCAGCGCGAACCCCATCAGGCCCCACGCGGTCGGGTGCTGCCGCGCGCCCACGCGCAGGCCCAGGTCGTCGCTCCCGGTGAGCGCCAGGGCACGGCGGATGACCTCGCTGCCCTGGCGGTAGGAGACCCGCAGATCAGGCGACTGGAGCAGCTGCTCGTGCAGTCCGACGTGCGCGAGTGCGGGCCGCAGGTCGGCACCGAGCTCGTCGGTCACCGCCGTGAGGTACCGCAGGATGATGGGTGCGATCGTCGCGGAGGTGCTGCGGTTGGTCGCGCGAGCGGGGGCCTGCGGCGGGCCGGCGGACATCGCACAGATCCTTTCTGGTCGCTGCGCTCCGGGTGAAGGCGCCGATCATCCCCCGTCACCCGTTCGCGGGAACAGTGAGGACGTCGGTTGTTCGGCGAGTCGCGGATCTTCGTCCGAAGCTTGCGGAATCTTGTTCCGCACCTCTTCGTCGAATGTCGTCGAACAGACAGTTTTCAGATCGAATTCAGTCCATAAAGGACAAGAGTTCGTTGCTTCGTGTACACGGTGTTGTCATGTCCACGATATCCGAAAGTTTCTCGCGTTATCTTAGCCTCGCGTCATGACCGATCGGCGCACCTTCCTGATCGGCTCCGGCCTCGTCGCCGGAGCCGCGTTGAGCAGCACTCCCGCACACGCGTCGAGCGGCGGCTACCAGTGGCTCGCCGGTGATCACCACATCCACACGCAGTACAGCAACGACGCGATGTACCCGGTCGCCACGCAGGTCGAGCGCGCGGCCCGGCACGGCCTGAGCTGGCTGACCATCACCGACCACGGCAACGTCCCGTTCGCGAAGTACAGCGTCACCCCGCTGGTCGCCGACATCGCCGCGGCCCGGCGGGCGCACCCCGACGTGCTGGTGTTCACCGGTCTGGAGTGGAACATCCCGGCCGGCGAGCACACCACGCTGATGCTGGCGCCCGGCCGCAACGAGGGCAGCCTGCTGCAGGAGTTCGTCACCAGGTTCGACGCGCGGGTCAACGGCACGCGCGACGGCACCCCCGCCAACGAGGCGATCGCGGTGCAGGCGTTGAAGTTCCTGCAGAACGCCGTGGCCACCGGCCGCATCGCCGACGCGCTAGTGCTGCCCAACCACCCGTCCCGGCTGGGCATCAACTCGCCGCAGGAGACCCGTGCCTGGCGCGACACGGCGCCCGGCATCGTCATCGGCATGGAGGGCGCACCGGGCCACCAGGCCGCCGGACTGCCCGCACCGGGCATGGCGCGCGGCCGCGGGCTGTACGACTCGGCGCCGGGCAAGTTCTCGTTCCCCGGCTATCCCGCCGAGAGCTACCGCACGTGGGGCGGGTTCGACTGGGCGGCGGCCACGGTCGGCGGCCTCTGGGACAGCCTGCTCGCCGAGGGCAAACCGTGGTGGATCACCACCACCTCGGACGGCCACCAGGGCTGCGGTGACTGGGTGAAGAACCCGGTCGACCGGCTGGACCAGCAGTCCTACGACGAGATCCCGTACGACGGCGAGGGGCACACGTTCGCCACCACCGGCCGCTTCCCGGACCCGGTGAACGCCGGTCGCCCGGTCGTCGAGTACAGCTCGTTCCCGCCCGGTGCCTACAACAAGACCTGGGTCGGCGTGACCCGGTGCGGGCACGGCGAGGTGATGCGGGCGATGCGAGCCGGCCGGATGTGGGTCTGCCTCGGCGACCTCGTGGCGGGACTGGACGTCCGGCTGCGCGGGCCGCACGGGCAGGGCGCGGTGATGGGCGGCACGCTGCGGGCACGTCGCGGTGACGTGGTGGAGGTCGTGGTCCGGGTCGACCTGGCCGACCGGCCGAACTTCGCCGGGTTCGTGCCGAAGCTCGCACGGGTCGACCTGATCGTCGGCGGCATCACCGGTCCGGCGTCGGACCGTTCGGTGTTCCACACCCCCGCCACCGAGGTCGTCCGCTCGTGGGACGTCGGGCAGCGCACCGGCACCGTCGAGCTGGTGCACCGGATCACCGTCGACGGGCCGTTCTACGTGCGGGTGCGCGGCACCGACGGCAAGCGCGGCTCCGTCGGTTACCACGGTGCCGCGGTGGACCCGGCCGGGCCGGCGCTCGACGTGGTCGGCAAGGCCGACCCGTGGGAGGACCTCTGGTTCTACTCGAACCCGGTGTTCGCCGCGGTGAGCCGCTGACCGCGCCCGAGCGCGGCGTGCTGGTGCTCGATGAAGGGCTCCTTCCTCCACCTCAGGTGGAACAAGGAGCCCTTCATCGAGATCAACGCGCGGCTGAGGTCAGCCGATCGTCCACTGCTGGTTGGACGCGCCGTGGCAGGTCCACACGATCACCTTGGCGCCGTTGCCGGTGGCGGCGCCGTTGACGTCCAGGCACAGGCCGGACCCGGTGTTCGTGACGGTGCTGTTGGCGTTGAACTGCCACTGTTGCGCGGTGCCGCCGTCGCACGACGCGATCGTGACCGCGGCGCCGGTGTTCGTGCCGGACGCCGTCGCACACTTCAGGTTCGTTCCACTGTAGACGGTCAGCTGGCCGGACGCGGTCCGCGTCCACGCCTGGTTGGCGCCGCCGTTGCAGTCCCAGATCTGCAGCTGCGTGCCGGGCGCGGTGTTGCCGACGTCCAGGCAACGGCCGGATCCGGTGCCGCGGACCGCTCCGCCGTTGCCGGTGCCGCCGGTGCTGTAGCCCGCCGCGATGATGTTGGCCTGCACCGCGTTCTCGGTGGCGTCGGACGGATACCCGGCCACCATCGCACCCTCGTAGAACGTGCCCGCGCTGAGGTTGGCGCCACCGCCCGGTTTGCAGCAGTCACCGCCGCTGCCCAGGATGATCGCCCCCTGCTTCTTCATGGGGCTGTAGCCGGACGGCAGCGAACCGTCCCACAACGTCGTCATCGTGCCGGACTGCGCGTTGCCGCCCTTCAGCGCGAACCGCGAGGTGCCGTTGTTCTTGAGCATCGCGGTGACGAACTTGTTCGGGAACGCCTTCTGGTTGGGGTTCCACGACTTGCTGCCTCCGGGGAACAGGCCCCACTCCAGGTCCGCCTGGACCCACGGGCCGGTACCGGAGCAGCCGCCGAACCAGCACTGGGTGCTGAAGTTGATCGCGTCCATCGCCCCGGCGGCGTCCGCGCTCCTGGTCGTCTCGCTGTTGCCGTAGTCGAAGCAGCAGCCGCCGTTGACGTGCGTGCCGCTGGTGACCATGTACATGCCCTCCGGCGCGCTGCCGGTCGGAACACCGGTCAGGTGGCCGTCGCGCCAATAGCTGTTGCTGGGGTTGATGTAGAGCGAGTACGCCTTGCCGCCGCCGACGGTCAGCGACTCGGAGGTGGCGTTCGCCGGCCTGCTCTGCGGTGAGCCCGGCACCTGGGCCGAACCCTGGTACCACAGGTCGTTGCCGCGACCGGACTGGTCGTAGATCACCGTGATCACGCACGAGGTGCCGGCGCAGAACGCGTCCTGGGCCGCGCCGTCCGCCGTGCCGCCCGCGGCCAGCACGGGGATGTTCTTCGTGGCGTTGTCCGACGAACGCCTTACCTGGTAGAGGTTTCCGCTGTACGAGCCGTAAAGCGCTCGGGTCGTGCTGTGTGCGGCGACGCACGGTGTGCCGCCGGACGCGTAGATGTCGCACGGCCCCGTGCTAGCCGCCAACGAGTTGGGCGCGGGTGCGACGGCGAACATCACCGCGAGGCATGCGCCGACCGTCGCGAGCCAGCGACGGGGGTGGGATGAAGACAGCATTGTCTTTCTCCTCGGGAAGGTTCGGGCTCTACCGGCCCCAGATCCGCCAGGTCTGGTTCAGTTCGGTGCCCTGGGAGACCGGCTTGCAGGTCCACTGGATGATCTGGGCGCGCGCGGCCGTGGAGATGCCGTTGACGTCGAGGCACTTGCCGCTGTGCCGGGCGACGAGCTGGTAGTCGTGCGGGTCGTTGCCGCTGTAGGTGACCTTGCGCAACGTGAACTGCTGGTTGGTCGCGTTCGCGGCGCAGGCCTGCTGCGTGACGGCGGTACCGTCCGTGGTCCCGCTGATGTCGAGGCACTTGCCCGACAGCTGGTTGCTGACGGTGTAGGTGTCCGCGACGCCCTGCACCGGCGCGAAGTTCCACAGCTGCTGGTCGCCGCCCTCGCAGTAGAACTGTTGCTGCTGCGTGCCGTCGGCCGTGCTGAGGTCCGTGTTGTCCAGGCACTGCTGGGAGTGCTGGGCGGCGGCGACGGACTGGAAGCCGCTGGAACTGGGCGGGAGCAGCGTGATGGTGAACGTCTCGTCGATGTTGTTGTGCGGCACGTTGACCGTGACCGCGTTGCCGGACAACGACACCACGCTGTTCTGGACGGTGACCGGCCCCTGCACGGCGCCGCCGTTGTTGTACGGGATGCGTTGCACGAGCACCCGCACCTGGTTGTTCTGCACGATGCCGGTCGTGGTGTCGAGCCGCTGCAGCCCGACCGCGAGGTTGCCGGTGGTGCTGCCGCCGCCGACGAGGATCTTCGCCTCGCCGTTCGCCTTGGTCGCGAACGAGTCGTACGACTGGCTCGGCGTCGTGGTGACCACCTGCCCGGTCTGCGACCCGTAGAACCGGTACGCCCACCACTCGCCCTTGGGCTGGTGCTGCCCGGAGGAGTTGTGGACGAGCAGGTTGGCGAGGTCGTTGTGCAGGTTGCCGCCACTGGCCCAGTTGGCCCGCAGCCCGTCGGCCCCGGCCCGCTCCAGCCGCGCGATGTACCAGGCGCCGTCACCGGGGTTCTGCTCGTTGCTCGCGCCGTACTCGTTGATCTGGTACGGCCGCGGGTGCGGAATACCGCGTGCGTTGAGCGTCGAGTTCGCCGTCGCCACGTTGGCCACCGGATCACTCGGCAACGCGTGCCAGCTGACGATGTCCGGCACGACGTTGTTGGCCCGCACGAAGTCCAGGTACTGCGTCCACCAGCCCCCGTTCGACGGCACGCCCGCCAGGCTCGGCCCGACGATCAGCTGCGCCGGGAAGGCCGCCCGGATGCGCTGGAACGCGCGCCGCCACAGCTCGAAGTACTGCGACTGCGGCCGGTTCCAGAACGTCGTGATGTTGGGCTCGTTCCACAGGTCCCACTGCACCGGCACCCCGGTCGCCCGCACGTCGTCGATCACGCGGGTGAGGAAGGCGTCGTAGTCGGACCAGTTGCCGTTGTCGCCGGGAAAGCGCGAGATCGGATACCCGTCCGCGCCCCAGAGATCGTGCACGAGCAACACGAACTCGCCGCCCAGCTGCTTCGTCCGCAGCAGCTGCGCGCGCGTCGCGTTCCACCGCCGGTCGTACTTGCCCGAGACCCAGCCGCCGGGGCTGTCGAGCTGCGCGCCACCGGCACGCATGTAGCGGAACTTGACGTCGCGGTAGAAGTGGTCGGCAGGGGCCGCCGCGTTCTCCGTCATGCCGTAGATCCAGCCGGAGGCGCGGTAGGTGGGAGTGCCGTTCGTGACGGAGAAGTCAACGCCGATCGACTCGTTGGCGGCTTGCGCGGGCATGGCGAGGGCAAGCAGGGATGCGGTGATCGCGAGGAGTGTCTTGCTGGTGCGTCGGTGAACCATGAGGACTCCGAAACTGGGTCAGGGGTGACGGAGACTCGAACCGGTTCGATCGCTGCCTGAAAGTACGCGCAGTTGCTCGGGGATGGCAAGGGGTCGGGTGTCGAACCGGTTCGGCATTCGACGACGGCTTCGACGTGAGTGGACTGTTCGGCTTGGATGGTTCGGGTACCGGGGGCGAACGCGATCGCCACGCGCTGCTGCTCGCCTCGCTCGCGTCCGGGTGCTCGGCGGCGCCACCACCAGCGGTGACTCGCTGTCCGCCGTGTCCCGATGTCCGCCGTGGCTCGGCGTCTGCCGCCACTCAGCCGCGCAGCCGCGCGTCGTCTGGTGAGGTGGATGAAGGGGGGGGTGCACCACCAGCGGTGGGTGGTTGGGCCCCAAAAAAAAGGAAGAAC
>NZ_JBEXJN010000055.1:0-59625 GCF_040609115.1 Lentzea sp. NPDC004782 | reverse complement strand
ATCCACCTGACGTGGATGAAGGCGCCCTTCATCGACGGCGGGCGGTCAGATCCGCTCGATGATCGTGCCGCTGGCCATGGCGCCGCCGGCGCACATCGTGATCAGCGCGGTGGTGGCGTCACGGCGTTCCAGCTCGTGCAGAGCCGTCGTGATGAGCCGCGTGCCCGTGCTGCCCACCGGGTGCCCGAGGGCGATCGCGCCGCCGTTGACGTTGACCCGGTCCAGGTTGGGCCGGTGCACCGAGGCCCACGACAGCACGACGGACGCGAACGCCTCGTTGACCTCGAACAGGTCGATGTCCGACATCTTCATGCCGCTGCGTTCGAGCAGCCGCGTGGTCGCGTCGACCGGGCCGTCCAGCAGGTAGTACGGGTCGGAACCGACGAGGCACTGCGAGACGATCCGGGCGCGCGGCCGCAGCCCGTGCGCCCGTGCGAAGTCCTCGTCCACGACCATCACGGCCGACGCGCCGTCGGAGATCTGGGACGACGTGCCCGCGGTGTGCACGCCGTCGGGCAGCACCGGCTTCAACGCCGCCAGCGCTTCGAGTGACGTCGCCCGCAGGCCCTGGTCGGTCTCCACCAGCTCCTCGCCCACCTTCACCGGGACGACCTCGGCGGTGAACCGTCCCTCCGCCCAGGCGCGCTGGGCCCGTGCCTGCGACTGGACGCCGAACCGGTCCACCTCCTCGCGGCCGATGCCGCGCCGCTCTGCGATCCGTTCCGCGCCGACGAACTGGTTCGGCTGGTCGATGCTCCACGAGTCGGGGCGGGGCGATCCGGCGTCACCGAGGTTGCTGCGCAGCGGGACCCGGCTCATCGCCTCGACGCCGCACGCGATGCCGCAGGAGATCGCACCGACCGCGATGAGGCCCGCGATGAGGTGGGTGGACTGCTGCGCGGAGCCGCACTGGGCGTCGACGGTCGTGCCGCCGGTGCTGTGCGGCAGGCCCGCGTGCAGCCAGGCGGTCCGGGTGATGTTGTTCGACTGCTCGCCCGCCTGCGTGACGGTGCCGCCGATGGCCTGCTCGACCGCGGACGGGTCCACGCCGGTCCGGTCGAGCAGCCCTCGTTGTGCCGCGCCGAGGAGCTCGGCGGCGTGCAGGCCGGACAACCAGCCGTTGCGCCTGCCGATGGGCGTGCGCACCGCTCCCACGATCACCGGACTGCCCACGCGAGCCTCCTCGGAAAACTAGAACACGTTCCTGTACGGCTCCAGATTGGCGTCCTGGGGGCTTCAACACAAGGCGCAAGCGTGTTTGAATCGGATAGAACGCGTTCCACCTAGGAGGTGCCTGTGAGCAAGCCGCGCATCCCGGAAGGCTTCGACTTCACCGACCCCGACATGTACGCGAAACGCTTACCCCTGGAGGAGCTCGCGGAGCTGCGGCGGACGGCGCCGATCTGGTGGAACTCGAAACCGCTCGGCCAGGGCGGCTTCCCGGACGAGGGCTTCTGGGTGGTGACCAAGCACCACGACGTCAAGGAGGTCTCGCGCAACAGCGAGGTCTTCTCCACGCGCGAGAACACCGCGATCATCCGGTTCAAGGACGACATGCCGCGCGACAACATCGAGATGCAGCGGCTGCTCCTGCTGAACATGGACCCGCCCACGCACACCAAGCAGCGCGGCATCATCTCCCGCGGGTTCACCCCCAAGGCGATCAACGCGCTGAAAGACGCGCTGCACCGGCGTGCCGAGCTGATCGTGGCGGAGGCGCTCGCCAAGGGCAGCGGCGACTTCGTGTCCGACGTGGCGTGCGAGCTGCCGCTGCAGGCGATCGCGGAGCTCATCGGCATCCCGCAGGAGGACCGCCGCAAGATCTTCGACTGGTCCAACCAGATGATCGCCTACGACGACCCGGAGTTCGAGGTCGAACCGCTCGCCGCCGCCACCGAGCTGCTCGGCTACTCGTGGACGATGGCCGAGGACCGCCGCAAGTGCCCGCGCGGGGACATCGTCACCAAGCTCGTCCAGGCCGATGTGGACGGTGCGGGACTCGCGTCGGAGGAGTTCGGCTTCTTCGTGCTGCTGCTCGCCGTCGCCGGCAACGAGACCACCCGCAACGCGATCACGCACGGCATGAAGGCGTTCTTCGACCACCCCGACCAGTGGGAGCTGTTCAAGTCCCGGCGCCCGGCGACGGCCGCCGACGAGATCGTCCGGTACGCCACGCCCGTCGTCGTCTTCCAGCGCACCGCGATGGTGGACACCGAGCTGAGCGGCGTCGAGATCAAGCAGGGACAGCGGGTCGGGCTCTTCTACTCGTCGGCCAACTTCGACGAGGAGGTGTTCGAGAGCCCGGAGAAGTTCGACATCACCCGGGATCCCAACCCCCACCTCGGGTTCGGCGGCAGTGGCGCGCACTTCTGCATCGGCGCGAACCTCGCCCGGCTGGAGATCGACCTGATCTTCAACGCCATCGCCGACGCCATGCCGGACATCCGGCAGCTGGAGGAACCGCGCCGGCTGCGGTCCGGGTGGCTGAACGGGATCAAGGAGTTCCGGGTCCAGTACGCCTGACGTCGTCGAGTTGACGCCGCATCCTGGCGGCGTCCTCGTCGCGCGCCTGTTCCCGGTACAGCTCCAGCGCCTCCTCCCACACCTCGCGGGCCTGGTCGTGTTCTCCCAGGGCGGCGTACGAATGGCCGAGGTTGTCGAGGGTGTCCGCGACCTGGAAGACGTCGCCGTGCTCGCGGGACAGGACGAGGGCCTCGCGGTAGTGCTCGGCGGCCTGGCGGTGGTCGCCGGTGCGCTGGGCGATGAACCCCAGGCTGTCCAGGGTGGCCGCCTCGGCGGTGGGGCTGTGGTGCCGCCGGTGCAGGGAAAGCGCGGCCAGGCAGTGGTCGCGGGCGGTGTCGAAGTCACCCAGGCGCGCGGCGAGCCAGCCCACCGCGTTGAGCGCGAGAGCTTCCCACACCGGGTGGTCGAGGGTGCGGCAGAGGTCGAGGGCCTGCCGGCCGTGCTCCAGCGCCCGCCTGTCGTCACCCTGCAGCTGCCACGCCTGCATGACCGACAGGTGTGTGTGCATCTGGTCGGCGGGAGGATGACCCACCGCCAGGGCCAGGGCCTCGTTCAGGTGGCCGGTCGCCTCCCCGTGCAGGCCGAGCAACGAGTACTCGGTGCCGAGCAGCCGGTGGGCGTGCAACCGGAAGGTGGACTCGGGCAGGTGAGCCGCGGCGTCCAGCCCGGCCTGCCACGAGGCGAGCGCGTCGCGCAGGAGCCCTCGCCAGTGCTGGAAAGTGCCCAGGGCCCAGGCGAAATGCCAGACGACGTGGTGGTGGCCCGACTCGGCGGCGGCGCGTTGCGTGGCCAGCAGGGTGACGTACTCCGCCTCCAGCCAGGCCGCCGCGGCGGCGGCATCGGGCAGCGGGTGCGGGTGAACACCGGATGCGGGCGGATCGACCGGCATGAGCTGGCGATGGGGGTTCAGGAGGCGGTCGGCGGCGATGGTGGTGTGCAGGTGGAAGTCCATCACCCGCACAAGAGCTGTCTCGCGCGTGTCGTCGGGCAGGTCGTGGGCGATGGTGGCGGCGTAGGCGCGGACGAGGTCGTGCATCGCGTACCGGTCGTCCGGCCGCCGTTCGAGCAGAGACGCCTCTTCCAACGCCGACAAGGCCTTGCGCGCCTGTTCCGGCGGCAGCGCGGTGAGGGCGGCCACGGCGGGCAGGGTCGTGTCGGGGCCGGGTGCGGTGCCCAGCAGCGCGAACACCGTGCGTTGTTCGCCGGTGAGCCGCCGCAGTGACCAGGACAGCACGGCGGGCAGGCTGGCGGCCGGGTCGGTGTCGTGGCTGAGCATGTCCAGCCCCAGCTCGCGCAACTCGGCGGCCACCTCGGCCAGGGAGCGGCCGGCGGCGTGACGGGCGGTGATCGCCAGGGCGAGCGGGTAGCCCCCGCACAGGTCGATCAGCTCGTCGACGGAGTCGGGCTCGGCGGCGAGGCGATCGGCGCCCAGGCGTGCGGTCAGCAGGTCGCGGGCTTCGGTGCGGTCCAGGACGTCCAGCCGCAGCTGGCCGGCGCCGTGCCGGTCGATCAGGGAGGCGAGCACGCCGCGGCCGGTGACCAGCACCGTGCAGTTCGGGCCACCGGGCAGCAGCGGCGTCACCTGGTCGGCGGTGGCGGCGTTGTCGAGCACGACCAGCATCCGCCGATCGGCGGTCAGGCTGCGGTACAGCGCGGCTCTGGCGTCCAGCTCAGCGGGGACGCGGTTCGGGGCGACACCCAGCGCGGTGAGGAAACCGAGGAGCGCGGTGTCGGGCGCGACGGGTTGTTCGGTGGGGCTGAACCCGCGCAGGTCGGTGAACAGCTGCCCGTCGGGGAACCGCTCGGCGTTCCGGTGCGCCCACGCCAGCGCCAGCCAGGTCTTGCCGATTCCACCCGCCCCGCCGATCGCCGAGATCATCACGGTGTTCGCGTCCGCCAGCGCCTTGTCCAGGCTCGCCAGTTCGGTGCCGCGGCCGGTGAACCACCGCGGCGGCGCCGGCAGCTGCCGGGGAACCGGATCTCCGCCGCCGGCCTTGCGCGACGACGGTGTGAGGGCCGGGTCGTCGTCGAGGATCTGTTGATGCAGTTCCCGCAGGGCGGCGCCGGGATCGGTGCCGAGCTCGCCGACCAGCCGCTCGCGCAGCCGCCGGTAGTGGGCCAGGGCGTCGGCGGTGCGTCCGGCGCGGTGCAGGGCGAGCATCAACTGGGCGGCCACGCGTTCGTCCAACGGCCATTGGGCGCTGCGCGTGGTCAGCGCGGCCACGAGGTCGTCCCCGTGACCCAGGCGCAGCTGGACGTCGGTCAGGTCGCACTCGGCCTCCAGGAGTTCCTGGTGCAGCCGGTCGCGTTCGGCCGCCGCCCAGTCGCCCTCGACACCGGTCAGGGCCTCTCCCCGCCACAGTTCCAGCGCCTGCCGCAGCAGCGCCACCGCCCGCCGGTCGTCCGCGGCACGGGCCTGACCGCACAGGGTGCGGAACCGCAACAGGTCGACGGCCGACCGTTCGACCTCCAGCGCGTAGCCGCCAGGACGCCGGACGACGGCTCCACCGAGCAGCAGACGCAGGCGGGACAGGTAGTTCAGCAACGTCGCCCTGGCCCGCAGCGGTGGGTCGTCGCCCCACACCCGGTGCGTCAGCCGGTCGACCGACACCACCTGGCCCGCGTCGACCGCGAGCGCGACCAGCACACATCGCTGCCGTGGCGGTCCGAGGTCGAGCGCCGTGCCGTCGACGAGCACTGCCGTTCCGCCGAGAAGGACGAGTTCCATCTGCTCGTTTCAGCGAAGGTGACGGGGTACCTGCCCCGGTATATCAGCTCTGAGCTGCGGATTGTTGAGAACCGCTGAGGATTCACGGAAACGATGGCACACACTGAACGCACGGACTGGCACGCACAGGGGGTCGTGCCAGTCCGTCAGCCGACCTGGCGGAAGGTGGCCATCGCGCGTTCGATCTCCCAGAACGCGCGCATCGACCTGATCAGCCCGTCCTCGCCGACGTGGTAGACGAACACGCCTTCGGTGTCGACACGGGCGCCACCGGGCAGGAACGCGGTGATCACACCGACGTTCGCGCATTCGGAACCCGCCGCGAACGAGTCGTGCATCGCGAACTCGAACCGTTCCACGTTCGCGATCGCGAGATCCCAGAACGCCGCGATCGCCTCCTTGCCGTGATGTCCTTTGCCCTCGGCGTCGAACATCGACGGGCCCACCGGGTCCTCGACCACGGCGTCCTCGGCGAACAACGCCAGCCACTCGTCCTTGGCACCGCGCGTCACGGCGTCCATCGAGCGCCACGACGCCACGCGAGCGGGAGTTTCGGTGCGGGAAGCCTTCCAGGTCACGGCGGTCATGAGAACTCTCCGATCACCTCGTCGGCGAAGCGCCGAAGCCCGTCCTTCTTGGCCTGCAGCCCGCCGTCGAACCCGACGCCGTAGAACAGCCACGGCACCACGATCACGTCCGTCACGCCGATCTCGGCGAGCTGCCGGTAGCCGTCGAACCCGAACCGGTCGACGCACACGGCCTGGATCTCGAACGGCCGCTCGAACGCCCCCAGGTCCTTCAGCTGCGCGATCACCGACTTCAGGTCCGCGAACTTGATCATCGCGGACGTCCAGCCGTCACCGACGCGCGCGGCGCGCTTCAACGCGGCGGGGGAGTGGCCGCCGACGTAGAACGGCACCGGCCGGGTCGGCGCGGGCGACATCTGCAGCCGGTCGAAGTCGAAGTACTCGCCGTGGTACTCGACCATCCCGCCGCCGAGCACGAGCTTCAGCACGTCGATCATCTCGTCGACGCGAGGGCCGCGGTTCTTGTACGGCGCGCCGCACCACTCGAACTCCTCCGGCGACCACCCCAGCCCGACGCCGAGCCCGAAGCGGTTGCCGGTCAGGTGCGCGACCGAACCGACCTGACGCGCCAGCAGCAACGGGTTGCGGGAGCCCAGTTTCAGGACCTGGGTGTAGAAGTGGATCCGCGACGTCACGGCGCCCATCGCGGCGGCGGCGACGAACGGGTCGACCCACGGGGTGTCGGCGTTCCACATGCGGGAGCCGTCGGGCGTGTAGGGGTAGTCGGCGGACACCTTCTCCGAGAAGAACAACGAGTCCGGCAGCGCGATCGACGCGTACCCGCACTCCTCGGCGCACCGCGCCAGTTCGGTCAGCTGGTCGAGCGGGCTCATCGCGATGCCGACGGTGAACTTCATGGCCTCTCCGATCCGACGACCCACATGGCGAAGAACTGCGACCCACCGCCGTACGCGTGCCCGAGCGCGACCCGCGCGCCGTCCACCTGGTGCTCACCGGCGGTGCCCATGACCTGCATGGCCGCCTCGGCGAACCGCAGCAGCCCGGACGCGCCGATCGGGTTGGACGACAGCACGCCACCGCTCGGGTTCACCGGCAGCCGTCCGCCGATCTCGGTCTCGCCCGCCTCGGTGAGCTTCCAGCCCTGCCCGACGTCGGTGAAGCCGAGGTTCTCCAGCCACATCGGCTCGAACCAGGAGAACGGCACGTAGATCTCGGCGGCGTCCACTTCGGACAGCGGGTCGGTGATCCCCGCCTGCCGCCACAACGCCCGTGCCGCGTCGCGGCCGGCCTGCGGGTTGACCTGGTCACGTCCGGCGAACGTCGTCGGTTCGGTGCGCATCGCGGTCGCGTGGATCCACGCGGCTTTGCTCGACGTGGGCTCGGCCGAGATCACCACGGCGCACGCGCCGTCGGACGACGGACACGTTTCGTCGTACCGGATCGGGTCCCACAGCATGGTGGACGCGCGCACCGACTCGACGGTGATGTCCGGTTGCTTCAGGTGGGCGTACGGGTTCAACGCGCCGTTGCGCCGGTCCTTGGCCGCGACCATCGCGCCCACGTGCTCGGGAGCGCCCGCGCGGCGGATGTAGGCGCGCACGTGCGGCGCGAAGTAGCCGCCCGCGCCGGCGTGCACCGGCATGGTGAACGGCGTCGGCACGGACAGCGCCCACATCGCGTTGGACTCGGACTGCTTCTCGAACGCCACCGCCAGCACGCGGTCGTGCACGCCGGACTGGACGAGCGACGCGGCGACGTTGCCGGTGCTGCCGCCGACCGAGCCCGCGGTGTGCACGCGCAGCAACGGTTTCCCGACGGCGCCCAGTGCGTCCGCCAGGAACAGTTCGGGCATCATCACGCCCTCGAACAGGTCCGGTGCCTTGCCGAGGACCACGGCGTCGATGTCCGGCCAGTCCACGCCCGCGTCGGCCATCGCGCGGTCGATGGCCTCGCGGCACAGGCCGGCCATGGACACGTCGAGGCGTTTCGCGGCGTGGTGCGTCTGGCCGGTGCCGACGACGGCTGCTGGTCGCATCAGTCTCGCCCTTCCATCACGCACACCAGGTTCTGCTGCAGCAGCGGCCCGCTCGTGGCGTGCCCCAGCACCTTCGACGCCGACCCGTCGTGCACCCGCCGCGCGGCCTCACCGATCCGCGCCAGCCCGGCCGCGAACATCGGGTTGCCCGCCAGCACCCCGCCGGACGGGTTCACCAGCACGTCGTCCCCGAGGCCGAGCGCCTGGCGCAGCAGGATCTCCTGATGGCTGAACGGCGCGTGCAACTCGGCGACCTCCACGCCCTCGGCCCCGGCCGCCTTGCCCGCGGCCACGGTCGACGGTGAAGTGGTCAGGTCGCGGGTGCCGAACGACGGCGAGTCCACCCGGTGCGCGAACCCGGTGATCCACGCCGGCCGTTCGCACAGCTCCCGCGCGCGGTCGCCCGCGGCCAGCACGATCGTCGCCGCGCCGTCGGTGATCGGCGCGCAGTCGTGCCGCCGCAACGGGTCCGCCACGTAGCCGGACGCGAGCAGGTCGTCGACGTCGAACGATCCGGACAGCTGCGCCAAGGGGTTCGACATGGCCGCGGCACGGCTCCGCACGGCAACGGACGCCATCTCCCGCTCGTCCCACAGCCCGGCCTCGATGCCCATGCGCGCCTGAATCCCGGCCAGGCCGACGGAATCCGGCCACAGCGGCGTCACGACGTACGGATCGAGCTGCATCGCCATCACCCGCCGCAGCTGACCGGCCGACGACTTGCCGAAGCCGTAGACCAGTGCCGTGTCGACCTCACCGCACAGCAGCTTCACCCACGCCTCGTACAAAGCCCAGGCCGCGTCCATCTCGACGTGCGACTCCATGATCGGGGGGAAGGCACCGATCGCGTCGACCGCGGAGACGAACGAGAACGCGCGGCCCGCCAGGTAGTCCGACGAGCCCGAGCACCAGAACCCGATGTCGGACTTGGTGAGGCCGAGCGAGCCGAGCACCTCGTGGAAGATCGGCACCAGCATCTCGACACCGTTGGTGGTGCCGTCGGTCTCGCGCACGCAGGGCGTCTGCGCGAAACCGACTACTGCAATTTCTGGCGCGGCGTCACGCATGCGAGCCTCACAGGTGCTGGGAGTAGGAGTCGAACGGCGCGTCCGGCTCGCCGGAGGGTTTGAAGTGGTCGATGTTCTGCATGGTCGGGCCCCACTCCTCGCGCGGCTTCCACACCGCCTCCACGCGCATGCCCATCCGCACGTCCTCGGGCGCGACGCCGAGCAGCAGGTGCAGGAACGCGATGTCCGCGCCGTCCAGCAGCACGTAGGCCGAGACGTACGGCGGTGGGATGCGCTGGCCGAGGAACGGCACGTTGACCACGCAGAACGTCGTGACGGTGCCGCGGTCGGGCAGCTCGACCTGGTCGGTGGTCGGCACGCCGTCGGTCGGGCAGGCGGGCCGCGGCGGGAAGTAGACCTTCGAGCACGCCGGGCACCGCTGGGCGATCAGCCGCCCCTCCATCAGGCCGCGCAGGAACGGGTCCTCGGTCGGCGACGCGGAATGCGTGTAGTGCAGGTGCACGGGCGTCGTCACCATCGTGACCTCGTCGGCCTCGACCGGGCCGGCGGCAGGTTCGTCGGAGAGCTCGAAGCACTCGATGTCGGTGATCGCGCCGACGCGGTCGTCACGCCAGCGCACCCGTACGCGCGCGCCGGTCGACATCCGGTCCGGTGAGCCCGCGTCCACGGCGTGCAGCAGCGAGGTGTCCGCGCCGTCGAGCTGGATCAGCGCCCACGCGAACGGGCGGTCCAGCGGCTGGCCTTCCAGGGGTTCGGGGATCCACGACCACCCGCGCACCACACCGGTCGACGCCACGTCGACGAAGTCCGTCAACCTCTGCGCCGTCACCGGGTCGTACTCGAGCGGCGGCACGTGCACGCGGCCGTCGGAACCGCGGATCCCGGTCACCTTGCGGCGGCGCAGATCCGTGAGGAACCGGCCCAGTGTCGGGCCGAGCGAGCGCGTGTAGTCGAAGCCCACGTCGAGCGGAGCGCTGAGCGGCTTTATCTCGGGTGGCCGAGTCACAGATCAAAGTGAAACAGGTTCTCGAAATGGTGGCAAGATGGGTGCCATGAAGCTCGGTCTGCAGCTCGGGTACTGGGGTGCCGCGCCACCCTCGAACGCCGCCGAACTCGTGGCGGCGGCGGAAGAATCCGGCTTCGACGCGGTGTTCGCGGCCGAGGCGTGGGGCTCGGACGCCTTCACCCCGTTGGCGTGGTGGGGATCCGGGACACGACGGGTCCGGCTGGGCACGTCCGTCGTGCAGATGTCGGCCCGTACACCGGCCGCGTGCGCCATGCACGCACTCACCCTCGACCACCTGTCCGGCGGGCGTTTCGTGCTCGGTCTGGGCGTGTCCGGACCGCAGGTGGTGGAGGGCTGGTACGGCCTGCCGTTCGCCAAACCCCTTGCCAGGACCAGGGAATACGTCTCGATCCTGCGGCAGGTGCTGGCTCGCGAGGCGCCGGTCACCAACGACGGTCCGCACTACCCGTTGCCGTACCAGGGGCCGGGCGCGCTCGGGCTGGGCAAGCCGCTCAAGCCCATCACCCACCCGCTGCGCGCCGACCTGCCGATCTGGCTCGGCGCGGAAGGCCCGAAGAACGTCGCGCTGACCTCGGAGATCGCCGACGGCTGGCTCGCGATCTACTACGCGCCCAGGCTCGCCGGGATGTACGACGAGTGGCTGGCCGACGGGTTCGCGAAATCCGGCCGGAGCAGGGAGAACTTCGAGGTCGCGGCGACTTGTCAGGTCGTCGTGACGGACGATCCGGTGGGCGTGCGGGCCATGCTCAAGCCCTTCGTCGCTTTGTACATCGGCGGAATGGGTGCGCCCGGCATGAACTTCCACGCCGAGGTCTTCACCCGCATGGGATACGGCGAAGCGGTGAAGGACATCGGCAGGTTGTTCCAGTCAGGGCGCAAAGACGAGGCGGCACAGGTGGTTCCGGACGAGCTGGTCGCCGAGATCACCATCGTCGGCACGGCCGAGCACGTCCGCGACGAGGTGCGGCGGTGGGAGAAGGCCGGCGTCACCATGCTGCTCGTCGGATGCCGCGACGTTGCCTCGATCAAGGCCGTCGCGGAGGCTTGTCAGTAGGTGAAACGCGTTCTACTTTGAGCGGGTGGTCACTGGACTCTGGAACATCGCCGCCGACCGCCCGGACCTGACCGCGCTGGTCGATCCGAGCGGTCGCGAGATCACCTACTCCGAGCTCGCGGCGGAGGCCGACAGGTACGGGCGCGGGTTCCAGGCACTGGGGCTGGCACCCGGCGACAGCATCGTGCTGATGCTGCCCAACAGCGCCGAACTGGTGGCGGTGTACTTCGCCGCCTACCAGACCGGCCTCTACGTCGTGATGGCCAACTGGCACCTGACCGGCACCGAGGTCGCGTACCTCGTGCGGGACAGCGGTGCCAAGGCCTTCGTGGGGCACGAGCGGTTCGCGCAGGCCGCGACGGAGGCCGCCGCGAGCCTGCCCGCGAACGCCCGGTTCGCCGTCGGGGACATCGCCGGTTTCGAACAGCTGAGCACGCTCGGCAAAGGCGAGCAAGGCAGGCCGGACGTCCGCACGGCCGGCTCGCCGATGCTCTACACCTCGGGCACCACCGGCCGGCCGAAGGGCGTGCGCAGGCCGCTGACCGGCGCGGATCCGGACGTGGTTCCCGCGTCAGCCCCTTGGTTCTTCGGCATCTTCGGGATCAAGCCGCATGACGGGCACGTGCACCTGTGCGGGTCGCCGCTCTACCACACGGCGGTGCTCAACTTCGTCGTCATCTCCATCCAGCTCGGCCACACCGCGGTGCTGATGGACCACTGGTCGCCGGAGGAGATGCTGCGGCTGATCGAGCGGTACAAGGTCACCCACAGCCACATGGTGCCGACCCAGTTCCACCGCCTGCTCGCGCTGCCGGACGACGTCCGGAACAAGTACGACCTGTCGTCGTTGCGCGCGATGATCCACGGCGCGGCACCGTGCCCGCTGGAGGTCAAGCGCCGGATGCTCGACTGGTGGGGACCGGTCGTGATCGAGTACTACGCGGCGACCGAGGGCGGCGGCACCGCGATCTCCGCGCAGGAGTGGCTGCGCAAACCCGGATCCGTCGGCCTGCCCTGGCCGACGTCGGAGATCAAGATCCTGGACGAGGACGGCAACGAGCTGCCGGCGGGCGAACGCGGCCTGGTCTACATGCGGATGGGTGACTCCACGTTCGAGTACCACAAGGACACCGAGAAGACGAAGGCCGCGCGCGTCGGCAAGCTCTTCACGTTGCAGGACATCGGCTATCTCGACGAGGACGGCTACCTGTTCCTGTGCGACCGGAAGAACGACATGATCATCTCCGGTGGCGTGAACATCTACCCGGCGGAGATCGAGGGAGAGCTCGTGTGCCACCCCAAGGTCGCGGACGTGGCGGTGTTCGGCGTGCCGCATCCGGACTGGGGCGAGGAGATCAAGGCGGTCGTTCAGCCCGCCGACGGCGTCGAGCCGGACGACGCTCTGACCGAGGAGCTGCTCGCGTTCGCCGGCACGAGGCTCGCGAAGTTCAAGCTGCCGCGCACGATCGAGTACCTCCCCGAGCTGCCGCGTGATCCGAACGGCAAGCTGTACAAGCGAAAGCTGAGGGACCGTGCGTGATCTCATCAGGATGACGCCCGCCGAGGTCGAGGCCTTCCTGGGTGAGCAGAAGACGTTGATCGTGGCCACCATCGGCCGGAACGGCCTGCCGCACCTCGTCCCGATGTGGTTCGCGGTGCTGGACGGCGAGATCGTGTTCTGCACGGACCGCAAGTCGCAGAAGATCGTGAACCTCCGGCGCGACCCGCGCTGCAGCGTGCTCGCGGAGGCGGGGGAGACGTACGACCAGCTGCGCGGCGTCCACATGGAGGGCGTCGCCGAGTTCACGCCGGACCTGGGCCGGGTCGTCGACGCCGTGGTGGCGCGCAACTTCGGCGAGGTCGGCGACAACGACGAAGCACGGGAGGCCGTGAAGAAGGCCATGTCCCGGCGCGTCGCCGTGATCTTCCGTCCCACCAGGACGGCCAGCTGGGACCACCGGAAGCTGATGTCGGGAGTGACCCCATGACCCTGAACCGCCGTCAGGTGATCGCCGGAGCCGGTCTCGCACTGGCTTCCGGCCTGGTCAGAACGTCGCCGGCGAGTGCGGACCCGCTCGGTGAGTTCGACGTCGTCGTGGTCGGCGCCGGTGCGGCCGGCATGACCGCCGCGCTCACCGCGGCCAAACGCGGCCTGAGCTGCGTCGTGCTGGAGAAGGCACCCACGTTCGGCGGCTCGGCCGCGCGGTCCGGTGCCGGCATCTGGATCCCCAACAACGAGATCATCCTCGCCGCCGGTGTGCCGGACACGCCGGAGAAGGCGCGGCAGTACCTCGCGGCCGTCGTCGGTGACATCCCGGTGTCGCGGCAGCAGGCGTATCTGACCCACGGGCCGCAGATGATCTCGTTCGTCATGCGGAACAGCCCGCTGAACTTCCGGTACATGGACGGCTACAGCGACTACTACCCCGAGTACCCCGGCGGCATCGCGAGAGGCCGCTCGATCGAGCCGGAGGTGCTCGACGGCCGGATCCTCGGAGCCGAGCTCGCGAACCTCAACCCGCCCTACCTCGCCGTGCCCGCGGGCATGGTCATCTACGGCGCCGACTACAAGTGGCTCGCCCTCGCCCTGGTCAACGCGAAGGGCGCCGCGACGGCCGCGGCCGCCCTGGCACGGGGAACGGCGGCCGCGCTCGCGGGGCAGAAGCCGTTGACGATGGGCCAGGCGCTCGCCGGTGGTCTGCGCGCGGGCCTGATGCAGGCGAACGTGCCGGTGTGGCTGAACACCGGCCTGGAAGACCTGCACGTGGAGAACGGCGCGGTGAAGGGCGTGCTGACGTCACGCGGTCTCGTCCGGGCGCGCCGCGGCGTGATCATGGGCTCCGGCGGCTTCGAGCACAACGCGGAAATGCGCGCGCAGTACCAGCGCCAGCCGATCGGTACACAATGGACGGTCGGCGCGAAGGAGAACACCGGCGACGGCCACCGCGCGGGCCTGCGCGTGGGTGCCGCCCTCGACCTGATGGACGACGCCTGGTGGGGGCCGGTCATCCCGACCCCGGGCTCACCGTACTTCTGCCTGGCCGAACGCACGCTGCCCGGCGGCCTGATGATCAACGCGGCGGGTCAGCGGTTCGTCAACGAGGCCGCGCCCTACAGCGACGTCGTGCACGTCATGTACGACAAGAACCCCGCGAACCCGTGCATCCCGGCGTGGCTGATCGTCGACCAGAACTACCGCAACCGGTACCTGTTCTCCGACGTGGCGCCCGCCCTGCCGCTGCCGGACGCGTGGTACCAGTCGGGCGCGGTCGTGAAGAACTGGTCGCTCGACGGTCTGGCGTCGGCGATCGGCGTGCCGGCGGCCGCGTTGAAGGCCACCGTCAGCCGGTTCAACAACCAGGCGCTCTCGGGCAGGGACACGGACTTCAAGCGCGGCGACAGCGCCTACGACCACTACTACACCGACCCGGCGGTCTTCCCGAACTCGTGCCTCGCCCCGCTCTGGGTGGCGCCGTACTACGCGTTCAAGATCGTGCCGGGCGACCTCGGCACCAAGGGCGGCATGGTCACCGACGCCCGTGCGCGGGTCCTGCGCCCGGACGGTTCGGTGATTCCCGGCCTGTACGCGGCGGGCAACGTGAGCTCGGCCGTGATGGGGCACAGCTACGCCGGGGCCGGGTCGACGATCGGCCCCGCCATGACGTTCGGCTACGTCGCAGGCAACGACATCTGATCAGGGTGCGTCAGTACGGGTAGGGGAACGTTCCCACACCCAGAACTGGAGACACCTTGCGCTCGACGAGACGAGCACTGGCCACCCTCGTGGCCGCCGCGATGCTGGTGAGCTGGGCGGGTCCGGCCGACGCCGAACCCGCCCGGTCCATCGCATGGGCACCGTGCGAGGACAATCCCGAAGGTGATTGCGGCACCCTGAACGTGCCGCTGGACTGGAGCAAACCGCGGGGCCCGCGCATCGACGTCGCCGTGGCCCGGCACAGGGCGTCCGACCCGGCGCGCCGGGTGGGCGTGCTGATGGTCGACCCCGGTGGTCCCGGCGGCTCGGCGGCGGCGTTCGCCCTGTCCCGCCTGTTCAGCCCGGAGATCCGGACACGGTTCGACATCGTCGGCCTCGACTCGCGGGGCACCGGGAACAGCCTGCCGATCCGCTGTGCCGACCTCATGACCAACCCGCCGTCGAGCTACCCCGCCGACGCCGCGGCCTTCGACACGCTGCTGAGCTTCAACCGAGGTGTGCTCGAGAAGTGCCGTGCGCGCAGCGGGCCGATCTTCGACCACGCGGACAGCGCCACCGTGACGCAGGACATGGACGCGGTGCGGCGGGCGCTGGGCGAACGGAAGATCAGCTACTTCGGCCTGTCCTACGGCACCGTGTTCGGCCAGCTGTACGCCGAGAAGTTCGGCGGCCACCTGCGCGCGATGGTGCTCGACAGCGTCGTCGACCACAGCGCGGACGCCAGCCGTTTCGTGGGTGACCGGGCCGTGGCCTCCGACGACTCGTTCGCCGAGTTCGTCAAGTGGTGCGATCGCACGGAATCCTGCTCACTGCACGGACAGGACGTCTACCAGGCCTGGGAGGCCGCGCTCGTCCGCGCCGACGGCGAACCGCTCGGCAGGGAACGGCTGATCTACTCGATGTACCTGTCGTTGCGCGACCCGGACTGGAACTGGTCCGCGCGCCTCATCGCCGGTGCCGGCACCACCGCCAGGGCGGCGGCGACCCTGGACTTCACGCCGAACTACGAGTCGGTCCGGTTGACGTCCGTCTGTCAGGACTTCTCCTTGCGCATCAAGAACTTCCAGGAGTACTCGCGGATGCGCGCCGAGGAGCTCCGCCTGTCGTCGATCATGCACGGCAGTCCCCTCGGCCACGACGAGGCGGTCGCGTGCGCCGGCGTTCCCGGAGCGCCCGCGAACCCTCCGCATCGCCTGAACATCCCGGACGCGCCGAAGATCCTGGTGATCAACGCGAAGCACGATCCCACCACCCCGTACGAATGGGCGGCGAACATCCACCGGATGGCGCCGCGCAACACCGCGTTGCTGACCTACGAGGGCTGGGGCCACATCACCTACCCGCGCAGCGACTGCACGCGCGGTGGCGTCGACGCCTATCTGCTCGACCTGAAGGTGCCTGCCGGCAGCTGTCCGGCCGTCTCGCCCTGAGGCTCGCGTTTCGCGGCGAAGGCGCGAAAGCAGTCCTTCGCCGCGAAGCCGAGCGGGAGCTGTCTCACCGGAGGCCCCGGTGACGTGCTGTCTGCTGGGGCAGAGCGAAACCCGTACGGTCTTGGTGGCGTCGGCCACCACGTGAGCCGAGCCACCGAAGGCGTCGGCCGGTGGTGATCGCCCCGCAGACTCCAGTTGATCTTTATGAAGGGCTCCTTCATCCACCCCAGGTTCAGGAAGGGTCCCTTCATGAAGATCAACACCTGCGGACACGTCCGGAATTCTCGATGGGATCGCTCCCACGGATCGAGCCGCTCCACACTCGTGACTCGTACCACGCGGCGGGCATCCAACCCGAGCTCCGCGTCGATCCCGCCGGCTCTCGGCCTCGGCTACGTCGCTCAGGTCGTCCGGCTTCCCTGAAGGTGTGCGAGAAGGTGTTTCAGCGGCCCTTGAACTCCGGCTTGCGCTTCTCGGCGAAGGCACGCGGGCCTTCTTTCGCGTCCTCGCTGCGGAACACCTCCATGCCGAGCCGAGCGTCCACAGTGAACGCCTCGTTCTCGTGCATGGCCTCGGTCTCCCGCATGGTCCGCAGGATCGCCCGCACCGCCAGCGGCCCGTTGGCGGTGATCAGCTCGGCCAGCTCCATCGCCTTGTCGAGCGCCTGCCCGTCCGGGACCACGTGTCCGATCAGGCCGATCTCCTTGGCCTCGGCGGCTCTGATGTGCCGTCCGGTCAGCAGCAGGTCCGCCGCGACCGTGTAGGGGATCTGGCGCGGCAGCCGCACCGCCGACCCGCCGAGCGGGAACAGCCCCCACCGCGCCTCGGAGACGCCGAACCGCGCGCTCTCGCCGGCCACGCGGATGTCGGTCGCCTGAAGGATTTCCGTGCCGCCGGCGACCGCGGGTCCCTCCACCGCGGCGATGAGCGGTTTCGTCAATCGACGACCTTTGAGCAGCGGTTCGATGACGGAGAAGTCGAACTTGCCGTCGGACTCGCTGGGGTGGTTGGCCGTCATCGCCTTCAGGTCGGCGCCCGCGCAGAACGAGCCGCCGGCGCCGGTCAGGATGCAAACGCGCACGTCCGGGTCGTTGTCCACGCGGTCCCAGGCCTCGCGCATGATCGCCATCATGGGTCCGGACAACGCGTTGCGGACCTCTGGCCGGTTCATCGTGACGACGAGAACGTTGCCGACCAGGTCCACCAACGCGTGCGGTTCCGTCGTGGTCGTCATTCCAGCGCCTCCTGGATCGAGATTGACCGCACGGGGGATTGTCCAAAACAGTAACACGTTCTACTTTCCTTGCATGGCCCTCAACGTCGCAGACCTCGTTGAACACGCCGCAGACACCGTGCCCGACCGGACCGCCATCGTGTGCGGCGACCGCCGGGTCACCTACGCCGAACTGGAGTCCCGAGCCAACAAACTGGCTCACCACCTGGCAAAGAACGGCGTGACAGCGGGTGCGCACGTCGGGCTGTACGCACGCAACTCGATCGAGCTCGTCGAGGCGATGCTCGCCGTGTACAAGCTGCGCGCGGTGGCCATCAACGTCAACTACCGCTACACCAAGAACGAGTTGCAGTACTTGTTCGGCGAAGCGGACCTGGTCGCTCTCGTACACGAACGGCGGTACTCGCCGTTGGTCGCGGAGGTCGGCGTTCCCGGGCACACCGTCGTGATCGACGACGAGTCCGACGAGGAGTTCACCGGTACCGAGTACGAGACGGCTCTCGCCGGGGAGTCGGGCGACCGCGACTTCGGGCCGCGCAGCCCGGACGACCTCTACATCCTGTTCACCGGCGGCACGACCGGCATGCCCAAGGGCGTGATGTGGCGGCACGAGGACGTGTGGCGCACGCTCGGCGGCGGCATCGACTTCGTGACCGGCGAACGGCTCACCGACGAGTGGCAGCAGGCGAGGTCGGGCAAGGACTACGGCCTGGTCCGGCTCTGCCTGCCGCCGCTGATCCACGGCGCCGCGCAGTGGGCCGTGCTCGGCGCGTTGTTCTGCGGCAGCACCGTGGTGCTCGTGCCGAAGTTCGACCCGGCCGAGATCTGGCGGGCGATCGAGCGGGAGAAGGTCCAGGTCGCGGCGATCACCGGCGACGCGATGGGCCGCCCGTTGATCGAGGAGTTCGAGCGCGGCCAGTACGACGGCTCGTCGCTGTTCGTCATCAACAGCAGTGCCGCGCTGTTCTCCTACCCGGTGAAGAAGAAGTACCAGGAGCTCCTGCCGCACACGACGCTGCTGGAGTCGATCGGGTCGAGCGAGACCGGGTCCACCGGCATCGGCGCGGTGCCCAAGGAGATCGTGCAGACCGACGGCACCAAGGTGAAGCTCAACGAGGACACCATCGTCATCGACGACGACGGCAACAAGCTCGAACCCGTGCCGGGCGTCATCGGCAAGCTCGCGCGCGGCGGCCACATCCCGCTCGGCTACTACAAGGACCCGGAGAAGACCGCGCGGATGTTCGTCGAGGTCGACGGCAGGCGCTTCACCGTGCCCGGCGACTACGCGCGCTTCGAGGAGGACGGCGACATCACGTTGCTCGGCCGCGGCAACACCTGCGTGAACACCGGTGGCGAGAAGGTGTTCCCGGAGGAGGTCGAGGGCGTGCTGAAGTCGCACCCGGACGTGTTCGACGCCCTCGTGATCGGCATTCCCGACGACCTGCTGGGGCAACGCGTCGGCGCGATCGTGCGGCCGCGTGACGGCGCCACGCCGACACTGTCCGAACTGGACGCCCACGTGCGGCAGGCGCTCGCCGGCTACAAGGTGCCGCGGTCGCTCTGGCTGGTCGACGAGATCGGCCGGACGCCGAGTGGAAAACCCGACTACCAGTGGGCGAAGCGCCACGTGGAGGATCATGCGCACCAGCCTGTGTGACCAGTTCGGCATCGAGCACCCGATCTTCGGCTTCACCCCGTCCGAGCACGTGGCGGCGGCGATCAGCCGGGCGGGCGGGTTCGGTGTCCTGGGATGCGTGCGGTTCAACGACGCGGAGGACCTCGACCGCGCGTTGACGTGGATGGACGAGAACACCGACGGCAAGCCGTACGGCGTCGACATCGTCATGCCCGCCAAGGTGCCGACCGAGGGCACCCAGCTCGACCTGTCCGCGCTCATCCCTCAGGGCCACAAGGACTTCGTCCAGCAGACCCTGCTGGAGCTCGGCGTGCCGCCACTGCCGGACGGCGAAGGTGGCGAGGGTGTCCTGGGGTGGCTGCACTCCGTGGCGCGCTCGCACGTCGACGTGGCGCTGGAACACCCGATCCGCCTGATCGCCAACGCACTGGGCTCACCACCCGCCGATGTCATCGAACGGGCACACGCGGCCGGAGTGCCGGTCGCCGCCCTCGCGGGCAAGGCCGAGCACGCCCGCCGCCACGTGGCCAACGGCGTCGACATCGTGGTGGCGCAGGGCTACGAGGCCGGCGGCCACACCGGCGAGGTCGCCACGATGGTGCTGGTCCCGGAGATCGCCGACGCGGTGGACGTGCCGGTGCTCGCCGCGGGCGGCATCGGTTCGGGACGCCAGGCCGCGGCGGCGCTGGCGCTGGGCGCCTCGGGCGTGTGGATGGGTTCGTACTGGCTCACCGCCGCCGAGTACGCCCTGGGCAACTCCAGCACCCAGCAGGCGTTGCTCGCCGCCGGGTCCAGCGACACCGTGCGCACCCGGATCTACACGGGCAAGCCGGCACGGCTGCTGAAGACGCGGTGGACCGAGGCCTGGACGTCCGACGACGCGCCGGAACCGCTGCCGATGCCGCTGCAGAACCTGCTGGTCAGCGAGGCGCACCTGCGGATCGCCCGGTCCGACGACCCGTCCGTGGTGTCGATGCCGGTCGGGCAGGTCGTCGGGCGGATGAACCAGGTGCGTCCGGTCGCCGAGGTGATGGCGGACCTGCTGCGGGAGTTCGACGAGACCCTCGAAAGGCTCACCAAGCTGCGCTGAAACGCGGACCGCCCGACGGTGGTTTGTTCCCGCGAGCTGACCGTTCTGTTGACATGTGTTCGGTTGCCAGGTTCTTGGAGTGATTCGGAAACAGGTGCGAACTTGCCGGCACATCAACCAGGACGAGGTCGCCACTTCTCATCTTCGCCTCTGCAACTGGCTGGAAACCAAAGGTCTGATAGAAGGTTCTGGATCACCGAAATGTGGTGGGCTTCGAGCGCATCGGCTTCTTCCGAGTGAGTTCTCGGACGCGGCTTTCCGCGAACTTGTGCGTGAGCACGGCGCGGAACGCCGGTTCGGCAACTCGCAACGCCAGCACCTGCTTGTCGGGCTTCGAGCGGCACGCGGCCTGGATGATCAGATCCGCGGCGTCGACCTGGTAGAGGTGCGCGAGCTCGGCGAGCGTGATCAAGGTCGGTAGGGCGTGGCCGTTCTCGAACTGCGACAGCTCTGTGTTCGAGACCGTCGACACCTTCTCCGCGACCTCGGCCTGACTCGGTCCCAACGCGATGCGCGCGTCGCGTAGTGCCTGGCCCAACGCGACTGCATACGGCTGCTGGGTCGAGAAGTCGCCCAACGCGCGGTCGATGTCGAGTCCGCGCTCGGCCACCAGCTCCCGTAGGTCTGTGTTGTCCGCGTGTTGGACCAGGGCACGTGCGCGGTCGACGTGCTCCGCCAGCAACCAGAAGTGATCCTCGGCGGGGATGGCGTCGACGTCCGTGCGCCGACTGAGCACGCACACCTTCGTGAACCGACGCAGTTGCTTGAGCAGGTCGATGTCAGCGAGGCGGGTCAGGTCGGCGAGACGGGCAACGGTGTGCTCGACCTCCACGCGTTCGAGGAAGGCCACCAGGACGATGCCGCCTTTGCAGGCCCAGGAGAGGCGCTTGTCCTTGGAGACCCGATCGGTGATCTTCATCGCCGAGCTGACAGAAGTTGGGAGATGCTGAGGGGCGTCGACGTGTCGCCGTCCTGCGTCTGCTGGTGGGCGGTCTGACTGATCAACGTGTCGATGACGAGCGCAAGCACGTCGACCGGGTTGTCGGTTTCGGAAGCTCCGGGGCTATGTGGAGACAAGGCTGCGACGTTCTTGCCCTTCCGCGGCCACGGCGGGAGGCCTTCATGATCCCGCCACGCCAGATCGCATTCGTCGCAGGTCGGCCAGTAGCGGGATTCGTCCGGCCACCTGTCAGAACCCGCCGTCACCTCGATGCCGCAGAGGGTGTGTCCGGCGTCGTTGACGGCGAGCGCCTGAGGGATTGCGTGGCGCCCTCCCTTATGTGGCTGCCACTTGTAGGTTCGGGCCATGCTCGATCACTTTCCGTGAACGTGTGCGCGACCAGCGCACGTGATGTCGGCAGTGATCCACGGAAATCGACATGACGGCGAAGAACCAGGGCGAGGATCTATCCATGACCCAGCAAGAATCTGTCAGCTGACGCTCCTGCCTGCGCAAACGCCGGGATGCCCCAATTGGGTGAAACGAAAGTCTTCTTTGGTGGAACGGTTGTTCGGCAGATGTTTCGAGCTAGCCTGTGCAGGCACAATGCGCTGAATTCGCGTCAGGGGAGAGCGATGGCTACGCCGAGGGAAGGGCTGGCCGCCCGCCGCAAGGCAATGGGGTATTCGCAGGAGCGCCTGGCCGAGACCCTCGGAGTCACACCTGGAACCGTCGGTCGCTGGGAACAGCGCAAGTCGACTCCAGAAGCCTGGCTTCAGCCGCGCCTCGCGAAGGTCCTTGGCCTGTCTGTTCAGGAGCTCATCGATCTCCTGCGGCCGTGCAGCGGGACGCTGGCCGCTGAGACGGTGGACGCTGATCGTTTGGAGCGTGCACTGGCGAACCCGTCGAAGGTGGATCTCGTCACGGTGGCAGAATTTCGTCAGCGTGTATCACTGCTGAGCGTCCGTTACGACGCTGAACGATCAACCGGGTTGCTGGCTGAGGCAGGGCAGGCGCTGGGGCAGACTCGACTGCTGCGTGAACACGCACGCGAGTATCGCGTGAAGCGGGATCTGCTCGCGGCGGAAGCAGAAGCCTCCACCGTGATGGGGCAGTTCGTCTGGGACGCGTCTCAGCGCCGTGATCACGACACAGCAAAAGAGCACTTCACTGCAGCAGCGGCGGCAGCGCGCAGTGTCAACGATCCTGTTCTTGAAGCTGTCGCACTCCTGCGAACCTCCTACGTTGAGCTGTACGGCACCGAGAACCCAGCAGACGGCCTCGTCCTGACCGAGCGTGCTGCCGGCGTGGCTCGGGGGCACAGTGAGGTGTTGACGGGGCTGGCAGAACTGCATTCAGCCGAGGCCCACGCGATGATCGGCGAACGTGTTGCCTGCGAGCGTTCACTGGGCAGGGCGCTGGACCACTTTGGACGAATATCGGGCGATGAGCCGGTCGTGGAGATGTTCTCGGAGACGCAGTACGACCGCCTCGCCGGATCTTGCTATCTGCGTCTGAACGACGCCGCGCGGGCCCAGGCGACGCTGGAACGGGTCGCTTCGCAGGCTTCGTCTCGTTCGAAGTCCCGCAGCATCGTGCTGGCGAACTTGAGCTTGGCGCACATCCAGCAGCGAGAGCTCGAGAACGCTGCGGCGGTGCTGCACGCCGCGATTGACTGCGTTGAGACAACATGGGGCGGCGGTGGCCTCAAAGTGATCTTCGGCGCGGCGCGGGAACTCCGTCGTTGGCGGCAGGAACCTGTGGTAGATCAGGTGTATGACCGCCTGTTCACCATGATGGCGGCGTCGTAGAGAGGGTTGCCCTGTGGCGAATCCGGACGAGGCCAAGAACGAGGTTCGTCACCGCGTCTGGGATCTGCTCGCCGAACACCGCGCTGCTCCGCCGGACGTGCACGGCTCGATCCCGAACTTCGAGGGTGCCGAGCTGGCCGCGCAGAGGCTCGCCGAGCTTCCAGCCTGGAAGCAGGCGCGCGTGGTGAAGGCGGTACCGGACAAGCCGCAGGCTCCGGTCAGAGTGCTCGGTCTCCAGCAAGGCAAGCTGCTGTACGTGGCGGTGCCCAAGATCGCGTCCGCGAAGCCGTTCTACGAACTCGACCCCGAGAAGTTGCCTGTTTCGCCTGAGGAAGCGGCGATACCGAAGAAGGCCGCGTTGTTCGCGAGGACCGTCGACACGGACGAGATGCCGAAGATCGATCTGCTCGTCTGCGGAACGGTCGCGGTGAACCGTCGGGGTGTGAGGCTGGGCAAGGGCGCGGGATACGCCGACATCGAAGTCGCCTTGCTGCAGGAGGCCGGGCTGATCAGTGCGGCGACGACGATCGTCACGACGGTCCACGACCTCCAGGTCGTCGATGGCGATCTCCCGGAGACCAGCCACGACTTCTCCGTCGACGTGATCGTCACCCCGACCCAGGTTATCGAGTGCGGACCGCCTCGACGACCGGCGGGGATCCAGTGGTCAGAGCTGGACTCGGCGAAGATCGCCGCCATTCCTGCCCTTGCCACGCGGGCGGCTCGGCGCCCGGCGTCTGATCTCTGATCACCTGATCGGCTCACTCAGGGGGCAACGCGACCGCAGCTGGTCGCAGACCGTGCGGTCATGGTGATGACTCATCCGCTGGTTGATCGACTTCAGCGGCAGACAGGCGAACCTCGTTCAGGTTCTCTGGCTTGGAGGGCCTCCAAGAACTACGCAGGTAGTACGGCGGAGTTCGAGAAGTGAGGGGAAGACGGTGGGGGCTCAATTCGACCTGCGGGCGCGGGTGACGTTCGCGTGGCTTGAATTGACTGGGAAATGCCAGCTGCGGTGTGATCACTGCTATGCCGACTCCGGTCCGGCTGGTTCGCACGGCGCGATGACGGCCGAGGACTGGGAGAGGTCGATCGACCAACTCGCCGATCTCGGCACGAGGATGGTTCAGTTCATCGGAGGTGAGCCGACGCTGCACCACGCGCTGCCAGGGCTCATCCATCACGCTCTTGACCGCGGGCTGGCAGTCGAGGTGTTCACGAATCTGGTGCACGTCCGTCCCGGGCTGTGGGAGATCTTCTCGCGGTCCGGCGTTCAGCTCGCCACCAGCTACTACTCCGATGACGTCGAGCAGCATGAGCGGATCACACGAGGCCGACGCAGCTACGAGCGCACAAGGCAGAACCTCGTCGAAGCCATCCGACGCTCGATCCCGGTGCGGGTAGGCGTGATCGATGTCGGCGAGGGACAGCGCGTCGAGGAGGCGGTGGCCCAGTTGAAGGGTCTCGACATCGGGGGCGAGGTGCGGGTCGACCGTCTGCGGCAGGTCGGCCGCGGTGTCCGGGACCGGCGTCCTGACCTGGGTGAACTGTGTGGGCAGTGCGGTGACGGTAGGGTCGCGATCGCACCGGACGGGTCGGTGTGGCCGTGCGTGTTCTCCCGGTGGTTGCCGGTGGGCAACGTGCGGGAGGAGTCGCTCGCCGACATCCTGACGGGATCGAGGATGACGGAGACCGCGGCAGTGCTCGCGACGGAGTTCGCCCGGCGACCTGCCAACCCGTGCGTGCCCAAGATGTGTGATCCGCAGTGCGGGCCGAGCTGCAGCCCGGCGTGTCGACCGGCCGGCAACTGCACACCTACGGGAGCCTGCGCTCCGGACTACGACTGATCGAGGGAACCTTTCGCTCATGCTCGCCCGCCGCGCGTACATCCCTGACGAGCTGCTGCCTCGTGGCTCACGCAGGACATGGCCGCTTGACGTGCCGTGCGTCGCCCAGCTGGCGGACGAGGGGATGACGTTCGAGCGGCCGGTGACCTTCCTGGTCGGCGAGAACGGCTCCGGGAAGTCCACGCTGGTGGAGGCCTTCGCCGAGGCGTGGGGGCTGGACGCGCAGGGTGGGCGGGCTGGGCGGAAGTACGTCAACGACCGGCCGAAGTCCGCGCTGGGCGAGATGGTGCGGTTCGAGACCACCGCAGCCGGTGCCCGGCACCGGAGCGGTCCGCGGACCAAGCGCAAGGGCTACTTCCTGCGCGCGGAGACCGCGTTCGGGTTCATGAACGCGGTCAGCGGCATGCGCGGCTATTGGGACGAGGACACCAGCGAGATGAGCCACGGCGAGGGGTTCCTCACCGTGTTCGCCGCGATGTTCCGCGAGCCGGGCTTCTACCTGATGGACGAGCCCGAGGCGGCGCTGTCGTTCCAGTCCTGTCTGCGGTTGATGCACCTGATGTACGAGCTCGGCAAGTCAGGTGCGCAGATCATCTGCGCGACGCACTCGCCGATCCTGGCGTCCACACCGGACGCGGACATCATCGAAGTGGGGGAGCACGGTTTCCGCCGGTCCAAGTGGGAGGATCTGGCGCTGGTCGACCACTGGCGCCGGTACATGGCCACGCCCGAGGCCTACCTGCGCCACGTCACCGAGGAGTAGCGGTGCACGAAGACCTCAGCGACGCCGACGCCCAGTTCCGCGAATGGATGCGCGAGAACCTGCGGCGAGCCGCGGCGCACTTCGGGCTCGAACTCGCCGCCGAGCCCCAGCTCGGCTGGATGGACCGTTCGATCGGCGCGCTCGCCGGCCGCGGTGGGGAGCAGTTCTGGTTGCGGGTCGTGTCCGAGAACAAACGGTGGATCGGCGGCAACTTCTGGACCGGCAACCTCGACGCCAACGTCTTTACCGGCCTGGCCAAACCGCGTGTGCTGGACATCTACGAGTGGGAGGAGAGCCGGCAACAGCGCGCCGAGGTCCTCACCTTGCTGCCAGGCTCGCCGTGCTCTCAGACTGACGCGCTCCGCGAGCCAATCGACCTACCCGACGCGTGGTGGGGCGAACTCCGTCGCACGGTCAACGCCGTGGCCTCCATGCCCACAGAACGCGTCAATGCCGACGAGGAGTTGGTCGTCAGCCGGATCCGTCAGCGATTCGGGAACGCCGCGGATCCTGCCGTCGCTCAGTGGGAAACCGTGCACGGCGACCTGCACTGGGCGAACCTCATGCGGCCGAGCTTCGGCCTGCTCGACTGGGAGTGGTGGGGGCGCGGTCTGGCGGGCACAGACGCCGCGACCTTGCTCTGCTACAGCCTCCTCGTGCCGGAAGTGGTCGAGCGGATCCGTTCCATCTTCGCCGATGTCCTTGAGTGTGAGTCAGGGCGGCTTGCTCAGCTCTACGTCGTCGCCAGGCTCTTCCGCCGGATGGACAAGGGTGATCACCCAGACCTCGCTGGGGCGCTCTCTGCCCACGCCGAAACGCTTCTGTGAAGCGTCCTGGCTGTGACGCAAACACCCGATCGGGCCACCTCTGCATGCTGCGGCATCTCCGCAGGCGAGACGTAGTAGCTGCGTGATTCGTGCTAGGTCGCTGCGCGATTGATGAGCTGGTCTGAACTGTGCTGGGGCAGTTGGCTGATTGTGCCAGGCACAACAGATCCCAGCTACAGCAAGGAATTCCCATGCCGCAGAGAATCTCCACGGCTCGCGGCCGCGAGTTCGGCGAAGGAGTGCGGGCGGCGATCAACGCCTCCGGCATGACCGCGCGACGGGTTGCTGAGCTCGTCGGCTGGCAGGAAGCGAAGCTGTCGGATTTCCTCAACGGCAAGATTGGATGTTCGAGGACAGAACTCGCGCTTCTGCTGGGCATCTGCCGCACGCCCGTTGAGGAACGCGACCGGCTGTTGAAGCTCGTGCCCGAGACGCACGTCCAAGGTTGGTGGCAGCAGCACGGCTCGTGCGCGCCCGCACGGCTTCGCACGCTCATCCAGAACGTTGTGGCGGCGAAGACCTTGACGACATGGAACCCCCATGGGCTTCCAGTGTTTCTGCAGTCGGCGGAGTACCTGCGTGCGGTGATCGAGGCGTCTCCGAACGTGCCGGACGTCGAGATGGACCGACGTGTCAAAGCCGCTCAGGAGTTGCAGGAGCTGCTGTTCGGCCGTGGCCTGCGGTGCACGTTCTTCCTCCACGAGCAGGCGCTGCAGCTGCCGGTCGGGGGTCACGAGGTTCACGTCGGCCAGGTGCATCACCTGTTGCTGATGGCGGTCCGCAGGAACGTCACGATCAGGATCTTGCCGACAGTGGTCGGTGCGCACGCGGGCATGAGCGGGGCGTTCACCCGGCTGACCTTCCCGGCGTACGAGCCGCTGGTCTTCCTGGAACACCAGAGCTCCACGCTCATCGAAGAGCAGAAAGCAGCGGTCGAGGCCTACCAGGAGGTTGTCCACTCGCTCGACCGGGTGAGCTTGGACGCCGAACAGTCGAAAACGGTGCTACGTCAGCTTGGCGAGCGGTTGTCCGCTGCCGACCTCTCGGGGCCTGCACGGCTGCTGCCAGGTGCACTGGCTGGTGGGGTGTCCTTTACTGACAATCACAGGTTGTGAGGGCCTGTCTGCCTTTCGAGTGCGGCAGGCGGCTCGCTGGTGCTGCCGATCAGAGCACCGCGCTGAGCTTCAGGAGCTGGGCGGTCGCCCCGCCCAGCTCGAACTCGGCCCGCTTCGCCGCCGTGAAGTACCGGTGCACCTCGTGGCTCATGTCGATGCCGGTACCGCCGTGAACGTGCACGGCCGTGTGCGCCACACGGTGCCCGGCATCAGCGGCCCAGAACTTCGCCGTCGCCACCTCGGCGTCCGCGTCCAGGCCTTCGGAGAGCCGCCAGGCCGCCTGCCACAGCGTCAACCGGATCGCCGCCACGTCGATGTACGCGTCAGCGAGCCGTTGCGCCACGGCCTGGAAGCTGCCGATCGGCCGGTCGAACTGCACGCGGGTGCGCGCGTACTCGGCCGTGAGCTCCAACGCGCGTTCGGTCACGCCGAGCTGGAAAGCGCACAGCCCCACCGTGTAGCGCGTGCTGAGCCACTCGGGCGTGAGCCCCTCGATCAGCCGGCCGCCGGAGAACTCGAACGTGCCCGCTTCGGTGCCGTCGACCAGTTCCTGCGCGGTGACGTCGAGCTGGCCGGCCTCGACGAGGAAGACCTGGCCGTGGTGCGCCACCAGGAACGCCGAGGCCGTCGTCGCGAACGGGACCGTCGTCTTCGCGCCGTTCTGGTCCTCGGCGAGGGCCACCGAGAGCACGGTTCCGGGTTGTGGGGTGTCGAACTGCGCCAGCGCCTGCTGGGCGAGCACGGTCGGCAGGTACGGGACGGCCGCGACGGCACGGCCCAGCTCGACCTGGACCGCGCAGTGCTCCAGGACGCCGAACTCGGCCGGGTCCTCCGGGACGACGCCCGACTTGACCAGGTCGGCCCACGGCGAGTCGGACGAGTCGAGGATCTTGCGGGTCAGCGCGGCCAGTTCCCGTTGTGTCTCGGTCAGCGTGAAGTCCACTTCAGCTCTCCCTCACCGCGGCACGGCGGGCAGCCCGAGGCCTGCCCGCGCGATGATGTCCCGCTGGATCTCGTTGGTGCCGCCGCCGAACGTCAGGATCAGCGACGACCGGTGCATGCGCTCCACCCGGCCGTGCAGCAACGCCCCCGGCGATCCGGTGCGGACGATTCCGTTGGCGCCCAGCACTTCCATCAGCAGCCGGTAGCCCTCGGTCGCGAACTCGGTGCCGAACACCTTGGTGGCCGAGGCTTCCGCGGGCGAGGGCGCCTCGTCGCCACCGGAGGCGATCCGCCAGTTGATCAGCTTGAGGAACTCGGTCTTCGCGTGCACGCGGGCGAGGTGCAACCGCACCCACTCCTGTTGCAGCGCACCGGTTTCCTCCGCCCATTGTCGAACCTCGCGCAACGCCGTCTGCAGGGGCGCGGCCGAGCACAGGGCGACGCGTTCGTGGTTGAGCTGGTTGGTGATGAGCTTCCAGCCCTTGTGCTCCTCGCCGATCAGGTTCGCGGCCGGCACGCGGACGTTGTCGTAGAAGGTGGCGCTGGTGGTCGGCCCGGACATCGTCGGCACCGGCGTCCAGGAGAAACCGGACGCGGTGGTCGGCACGATGATGATGCTCAGACCCCGGTGCCGCTGCGACTCCTGATCGGTGCGGCACGCCAGCCACACGTAGTCCGCGTACTGGATGAGGCTGGTCCACATCTTCTGGCCGTTGACCACGTAGTCGGACCCGTCGCGCACCGCCCGAGTGCGCAGCGCGGCCAGGTCGGTGCCCGCTTCCGGCTCGGAGTAACCGATCGCGAAGTGGATCTCCCCGGAGGCGATTTTCGGGAGGTAGAAGGCCTTTTGCTCGGGCGTGCCGAACGCCATGATGGTCGGCCCGATCGAGTTCAGCGTCAGGAACGGCACCGGTGCGCCGGCGGCGGAGGCCTCGTCCAGGAAGATCAACTGCTCGATCATCGGCCGGTCGCGGCCGCCGTACTCCTCTGGCCAGCCGATGGTGAGCCATCCGTCTTTGCCCATCTGGCGGACGGTGTCCTTGTACACCTCGGCGTCGCCGTAGTCGCTGCTGCCGGCGAGTCGCTCCCGGCGTTCCGGCGTCATGAGCGCGGCGAAGTACGCCCGCAGCTCCTGGCGCAACTGCTCCTGTTCGGGCGTGAAACCGATGCGCATGGCCGCTACTCTAGAACAAGTTCTACTTGATGTCAGGAGGTTGCGATGAAGGTCGAGGTCGACCCGGCCGTGTGTGAGGCGCACGGCGAGTGCGTGTCGATCCTGCCCGAGGTTTTCGACCTCGATGACGATGAGGTGCTGCAGATCCGGGAGGGTGAGCTGGCCGCGGACGAGGTGGCGCGCGCCGAACGTGCCGTCGCGTCGTGCCCGATGGGCGCGCTGCGGCTCTCACGCTGATGGACCTTGTCAAGAACAGGAACAGATTCTAGTGTCCGACGGGTAGTTCGGCCGTGAGCTCAGCGAGGAGTGATACCGGTGAAGGCTGCCGTGCTCAACCAGGTAGGCGACGACAAGCTCGAGCTCCGGGACGACGTGACGACCACCGCGCCGGGGCCGCAGGAAGTCAAGATCAAGATCAGGGCGTGCGGGGTGTGCCACAGCGATCTGTCCGCCATGGACGGAACGCTGCCCGCGCTCGCACCCGGTGTCATCGGGCACGAAGGCGCCGGTGAGGTGGTCGAGATCGGCAGTGCCGTGACGTCACTGGCGGTGGGCGACCACGTGGCGATCACGTTCGTACCGCCGTGCGGGAAGTGCGCGCAGTGCGTGACCGGTCAGGCGCATTTGTGCCTCGTGCACACCATTTCCGCCTTCACGTCACCGAGGTTCGTGGTCGGCGGCAACCCCGCGTTCGGCTACGCGGGCCTGGGCGCGTTCGCCGAGGAGATGGTCGTTCCGGCCGATGCCGCGATGAAGATCGACGACGACGTGCCGTGGGAGATCGCGGCGCTGCTGTCGTGCGGCATCCTGACCGGCGTCGGTGCCGTGCTGAACACCGCGAAGGTCGAAGCGGGCTCCAGCGTCGCGGTGATCGGCTGCGGCGGTGTCGGGATCGCGGTGATCCAGGGCGCGCGGCTCGCCGCCGCGGCGCGGATCGTGGCCGTGGACCCGGTCGTCGAGAAGCACGAGGTGGCGCAGCGGTTCGGGGCGACGCACGCGACGACACCCGACGGCATCGCGGATCTGAACAACCAACTCAACTTCGGCATGGGCTTCGACTACGTCTTCGACGTGGTCGGCATTCCGGCGACGATCCGGCAGGCGTGGGACCTGACCCGCCGCGGTGGCCACACGGTCGTCGTCGGCGCCGGCCGGGCGGACGCGATGGTGTCGTTCAGCGCGCAGGAGCTGTTCCTGCACGACAAGACGTTGCACGGGTCGTTCTACGGGACGGCGAACTTCCGCCGGGACGTGCCGCGCATGATCGCGCTGTGGCGGCAGGGCCGGCTCGACCTCGAAGGCATGATCAGCAAGCGGATCCGCCTCGAGGACGTCAACGAGGGTCTGCAGGCCCTGCGCGGCGGTGGATCCCTGATCCGCCAGGTCGTTCTCTTCGACTGACACATTCCTTTGGGGAGTCTCAAGTGGACCTTGCGGGGAAGGTCGCCGTCGTCACCGGCGCGGGTGCCGGGCTCGGCCGGGCCGAAGCGCTGGAGCTCGCGAGAGCCGGCGCGTCGCTCGTGCTGAACGACCTGCCGGGCTCGGCGCAGGCCGTCGCGGCCGAGATCGAGGAGCTCGGCGCGAAGTGCGTGGTGGTCGAGGGTGACGTGGGGGAGCGGAGCACCGCCGACGCCCTCGTCACCGCGGCACTGGAGCAGTTCGGCGGGCTGCACGTGGTCGTGAACAACGCCGGCGTGCTGCGCGACCGGATGCTGTTCAACATGTCCGACGAGGACTGGGACCTCGTGGTCAAGGTCCACCTGCGCGGTCACTTCCTGTTGTCGCGCAACGCGGTCTCGCTGTGGCGGCAGCAGTCGAAGTCCGCCGGTGAGCCGGTCTACGGCCGGATCGTCAACACCGCGTCCGAGGCGTTCCTGCTCGGGTCGGAAGGTCAGGCGAACTACGCCGCGGCGAAGGCCGGGATCGCCGCGCTGACGGTCGCCACCGCGCGCGGCACGTCGCGTTACGGCGTTCGTGCCAACGCGATCTGCCCGCGTGCCCGCACCGGCATGACCGCGCACGTGTTCGGTGAGGCACCGGAAGGCGACGACTCGCTGGCACCCGAACACGTCGCGAAGTTCGTGGCGCACCTGGCAGGCCCGTCCGGCGACAAGATCAACGGACAGGTCTTCGTCGTGCACGGCGGCATGGTCGCGCTGATGGCGCCGCCCACCGTCGAGCGGAAGTTCGACGCGCTGAGCGAACTCGACGGCTACTTCGCCGACCGCGATCCGCAGAAGACGTTCTCGTGTACCGAAACGATGGCCCTGTAGGAGGAGTTGTGACGCTCACCGTCCAACCGCATCGCGAGACGCTGGGCCTGAAGGACGGCCGGCTCCTCATCGGCGGCGAGTTCCGCGAGACGGACGAGACCTGGACCCACCACCACCCCGCGACCGGCGAGGAGATCGGTCACTTCGCCGTCGCGTCGGCCGCGGACGTCGACGCCGCGGTCAAGGCCGCGCGCAAGGCGTTCGACGAGGGCACGTGGGGACGGTCGAGGGCGGCCGACCGCATCAGGGTCCTGCGGAAGTACAGCGACCTGCTCCGGGAGCACTCCGACGAGCTGCGCGGCCTGCAGGCGCTGGACAACGGCGTACCGCTGTCGTTCGGGCAGATCTACGCCACGTCGGTCGGCATCGCCGCCGACATCTTCGACCACCACGCGGGCTGGATCGACAAGGTCGGCGGCCAGACCCTGCCGCCGTACCAGGGCGGTGACCACCTGGCGATGACGTTCCGCGAACCGGTCGGCGTCGTCGCGGCGATCCTGCCGTGGAACGCGCCGTTCGTGCTGTTCGCGCAGAAGCTGGCGCCCGCACTCGCCGCCGGGTGCACGGTCGTGGTGAAACCCTCGGAGTACGCGTCGTTCTGCGTGATCCGCATGGTCGAGCTGCTGCTCGAGGCGGGCCTGCCCGAGGGCGCGATCAACCTGGTCACCGGCCCCGGCGACCCGACCGGCGAAGCGCTGATCACCCACCCCGGCGTCGACAAGATCAGCTTCACCGGCAGCCGCGCGGTCGGCCGCCGGATCGTCGAGGCCTCCGCGGGCACGATGAAGCGCGTTTCCCTGGAACTGGGCGGAAAATCGCCCGCCATCGTGTTCGCGGACGCGCCGAACGTCGGCCTCGCCGCGATGACCTGCATGGGCATGGTCACGATGGGGCTCTCCGGCCAGGCCTGCGTCGCGCACACGCGGGCGCTGGTCGCACGGGAGGTGCAGGACGAGTTCGTCAACATGGCGTCGATGCTCGCGAGCGCCGTGACGTTCGGCGACCCGTTCGACCCGGCCGTGCTCGCCAGCCCGTTGATCAACTCCAAGCAGCTCGACCGCGTGCTCGGCTACATCGAGCGCGGCCAGGAGGACGGCGCACGCCTGGTGACCGGCGGCACCCGGCTCGAAGGCGACCTGGCGTCCGGGAACTTCGTCGCCCCCACGATCTTCGCCGACGCGAGCAACGACATGACCATCGCCCGTGACGAGATCTTCGGTCCGGTGCTCACGGTGGTGCCGTTCGACGACGAAGAAGAAGCGATCCGGCTCGCCAACGACACCGAGTACGGCCTGGGCGCGGGCGTCTACACGAACGACGTCCGGCGCGCGTTCCGCGTGTCGAAGAGGCTGCGCGTGGGCATGGTCGGCGTCAACGGTTTCCAGCTCGAACCGCACGTGCCGTTCGGCGGCTACAAGCAGTCCGGTCTGGGCCGCGAGGGCGGGCAGAGCGCCTACGAGGCCTACACCGAGCTCAAGACCGTGATGATGCCGCTGACCGACGAGCTGATGTAGATGCGACTCGACGGGAAGGTCGCCCTGATCACCGGCGCGGCGCGTGGTCAGGGCGCGGCGGCGGCGCGCCGGTTCGTCGCCGAGGGCGCACGGGTGATGATCACGGACGTGCTCGACGACCAGGGCAAGGAACTGGCCGCCGAGCTGGGTGCGGAGTACTGCCACCTCGACGTCTCGAACGAGGACGAGTGGGCGGAGGCGGTCGCGTTCACGGTCAGCACGTTCGGCGACATCACGGTTCTCGTGAACAACGCGGGCGTTCTGCACTTCTCGGCGCTGGCGGACACCGCACTCGCCGACTACCAGCGGGTGATCGGCATCAACCAGGTCGGCACGTTCCTCGGCATGCGCGCCGTCGTGGAGCCGATGACGCGCGCCGGTGGTGGTTCCATCGTGAACGTGTCCTCTGTGGAGGGTCTGGGCGGCATGCCGTACCTGGTCGCCTACACGGCGAGCAAGTTCGCCATCCGCGGTATGACGAAGGTGGCCGCGATGGAGCTCGGCCAGCACGGGATCCGGGTCAACTCGGTGCATCCGGGCGCGATCGACACGCCGATGATCGGTGAGGCGCTGGGCCGTCCGATCGACATCTCCCCGATCGGCAAGAAGGTGGCGCTGCGGCGGGTCGGCCAGCCCGACGACGTCGCGAACGTCGTGCTGTTCCTCGCCAGTGACGACAGCGCGTACTGCACCGGCGCCGAGTTCGTCGTGGACGGAGGGGCGACCGCCACGCACGCGCTGAGCTGATCGGGTGAGCGACGAGTTGGCCACCAGTTGTCATTGATTCGGCCGGACGTCTCCGGAAGCCTGTGCCGATGGCCACGGTGGTGGTGCTGACCGCGTTGGAACTCGAGTACCGGGCGGTGCGTGATCGGCTCGCGCACGTCCGAGTCCAGCGCCACCGCGCCGGTACCTGGTTCGAGGTCGGCGATCTGGCCGACGGCACGGGCGAGATCGCTGTCGCGATCACGGGCAAGGGCAATCCCGGTGCCGCGGTGCTGGCCGAGCGGGCGATCGCGATGTTCGGGCCACGCGCACTGTTGTTCGTCGGCGTCGGCGGTGCGCTGAACGAGGACATCGGCCTCGGCGATGTCGTTGTGGCGACGAAGGTCTACGGCTACCACGGTGGTGCGGAAGGCGACGACGGGTTCGGGGCACGGCCGGAGGCCTGGCAGGCACCGCACGAACTGGAGCAGATCGCCCGGCACGTCGCCAGAGCGGGCACCTGGGCGACGCAGGTGCACTTCAAACCGGTCGCGGCCGGGGAGGTCGTGCTCAACTCGAGGGAGACGCCGCTCGCCCGCCAGTTGCGCCGCAACTACAACGACGCCGTGGCGGTCGAGATGGAAAGCGCCGGGGTGTCCCAGGCGGGCCATCTGAACCGGTCGCTGCCCGTGCTGACCGTTCGCGGCATCAGCGACAAGGCGGACGGGGCGACCTACGCCGACGACACCGGCTGGCAGGCCGTCGCCGCCGAACGCGCGGTGAAGTTCGGTCTCGCCGTCGCCGCGGAGGTGCTGGGCCAGGAGCCGAAGCCCGATGCCGCCGGGGCCCGAGTGCGTCGGAGAACGGGACGGATCTGGTTCGCGGCCGCACTGGTCGCCGTTCTCGTGGTCGCCGGAACCTGGCTCTATCTCAACGTGCTGTCGATCCCCGTGACCCGTGAACCGGGTGGCACGACCGGTGACCAGCCGTTCATGGCTTCGGTGGGGACCGACCGGGCGGGAGTCACCGCGCCGTCGGACACCGGTGGCGCGTTCGCCGGCAACCAGCCGGGGCTGTACGGCGGGACGCGCAGCGAGTCGTCCTGCGATCCCGGGAAGATGGTGCAGTTCCTCCAGCAGCATCCGGACAAGGCGGTGGCCTGGGCGGGCGTGGCGGGCATCCGGCCGGAGCAGATCCCCGAGTTCGTCTCGCGGTTGACGCCTGCCGTCCTGCGCTCCGACACCTACGTCACCAACCACGGGTTCGGCGACGGCAAGGCGACGCCCGTGCCCGCCGTGCTCCAGGCCGGCACGGCGGTGCTCGTGGACCGGCGTGGCCTGCCGGTCGCGAAGTGCTTCTGCGGCAACCCGTTGAGCCCACCGGTCGAGAACCGGATCCGCCGCTACACGGGGCCGAGCTGGCCGGGCTTCTCCGCGGGCGGCGTGACGGTCGTGCGGGCGGCGAAGGCCGAGATCACGACCTTCACCATGGTCGACCCGAAGACGAACACGGCGTTCGACCGGCCCGCCGGGACGACCGGACCGCAGGACCGCGACGCGGTGCTCCCACCGGCCCCCGGCGCCGCCGTGATCACGGGCAAGTGGAAGAACGAGCACGCGGTCATGATCGTCGAGGAGGACGCGGGGCAGCTCGTCTTCCACTGGGTCGTCGTCGCGACCCCGCAGAACCTCGGGGTCGGCACGGGCTTCAGACAGGAGGCGTGCACGGTACCGGCCGCCAAGGTCGGGGTGGGTCAGGTCCAGCTCGCGTGCACCAACGACGGTTCCGGCTCCTACGGCATCGGACTGGACGTCTCCGACAGTGATCACGTCACGGTGAGGGACGATCCGCAGAACTTCTTCATGCTGCTCGGAGGCCCGTACGTGCGGTGCCCGAGCTCCGACGCCTGCCGCACGGGCTGAGCTGATCGCTGTTGCGAAGCAACCCGGTGGACCTCGCCGGCGTCTTGCCTGATCGAGAGGTCTGAACTGGGGAGTGTTATTTGAGATCAATACTGGTCACGGCCGCGCTGCTGATCGGGCTGGCCCCGGCGGCCGGCGCGGCCGAGGACGCGGCGACACCCGTCCTGACGTGGCAGGACTGCCAGGACGGTTTCCAGTGCTCGACGGCGAAGGTGCCGCTCGACTACGACCAGCCGTCCGGCGCGAAGATCGACCTGGCGGTCATCCGGCTGCCCGCGACCGACCCGTCCAAGAAGATCGGCTCGCTGTTCGTGAACTTCGGCGGTCCCGGCGCGTCCGGCGTCGACCGGCTGCGGGGCCGCGGCAAGTGGGAGTGGCTGTTCTCGCCGGAACTGAGGGCACGGTTCGACCTGGTGTCCTGGGATCCGCGCGGCATCGGGCGGTCCGCGACCGTGCGGTGCTTCGACACCGTTGAGGAGCAGCAGAACTTCCTCAACTCGATCCCGGTCTACCCGGACACCGCCGCGCAGGAGCCGGCGTTCTACGACTCCTACCGGGAGTTCGTCCGGCGCTGCCAGGCGAAGTCCGGCGACCTGCTGAACCACGTCTCGTCCGCCAACACGGCGCGTGACCTCGACCTGCTGCGCAAGGCCGTCGGCGACAAGAAGCTGACGTACCACGGCATCTCGTACGGCACGCACCTCGGCGCGATCTACGCGAACCTGTTCCCGGACAAGGTTCGCGCGATGGCGTTCGACGGCTCGCTCGACTTCGTCGGCAACGCCACCGGGCACGGCGACCAGGGCACGACCGTGCCGCTGGACACCCGCCAGGACGTGCCGCGCGGGATCGCCGAGACGTTCGAGCAGTTCCTGCGGCTGTGCGCGGCCCCGGGAGCGAAGTGCGCGTTCGCCGGTGGCGATCTGCACAAGAAGTGGGCGGACCTGGTGGCCAAGGTGGCGGCGTCGCCCGTCACCACGCCGGACGGCACCTTCGACCGCGTCGCGCTGATCAGCACCGTCTCTGACGCGCTCGCGCAGCCGGAGACCTGGCAGGACACCGCCAGGATCCTGCAGGGCGTGTGGGAGGCGCCGGCGTCGCTGCGCGCGGCGTCCGAGCCCTACATCACCAACCGCACCGAGGCGTTCAACGCGATCCAGTGCGCGGACAGCGACTTCCCGCGCGACACCGCCGCGTACACCAAGTACGGCAAGAGCGAGGACGAGCGCGTGCCGTACTGGGGCCGTCCCGTGGTCTTCGACATGATGGCCTGCGCGTTCTGGCAGGCCCGTGACGAAGACCGCTACACCGGCCCGTGGAACCGCTGGACGTCGGCGCCGATCCTGTTCATCAACAACAGGTACGACCCGTCGACGCCGCTGCACGGTGCGCACGACGGTGCGGCGGAGATGGCCCGCACCGGGTTCCTCACCGTCGAGGGCTACGGCCACAGCACCATGTTCGTGCACAGCACGTGCGCGGAGAAGGTGAAGCGGGACTACCTCTTCACCGGTGTGCTGCCGACGCAGAAGACGTGCGGGATCGACAAGAGCCCGTTCGCCTGAGGCCTGGCCTGGCTCGATGAAGGGCTCCTTCCTCCACCTCACGTGGATGAAGGAGCCCTTCATCCACGTCGGGCGCGCACTAGCGATCCGCGGTGGTTGCGAGGTGGGCAACGGAGATGGACGGTTCGGCCGGCTGTCGTTCGGCCCGGACCGCGGCGATGCCCGCCAGGATCAGCGCGCCGCCCGCGAGCTGCAGCGGGGAGAGCGCCTCGCCCAGCAGGAGCCAGGCGAACAGGGAGGCGGACACGACCTCCAGCAGCGCGATGAACGACGCGACCCTCGACCCGAGGATCCCGGAGGCGGTGATGCCGGTCGCGTAGGCGAGCGCCGTGCCGAAGACCGCGACGACGAGCAGCGGCACCCACCAGGGCGCGGTGGTGCCGAGCAGAGGCAGATCGTCGAACCTGGCGGTGAACGGCAGCAGGCCGGTCAGCCCGACGAGCGCGAGTACGGGCGCGGCGAGCAGCAGTCCGCCTCCGGCGAGGGCGACGGGCGGCAGGCCGTTGTTGGGGCGTGCGGCGATCACGAAGTACCCGGCGCAGCCGATGGCGGCTCCGAAGGCCGCCGCCAGGCCGATCGGGTCGACGGCCCGGATCGCGCCGGGACCGATCACGAGCACCAGGCCGCCGGCCGCGAGCACCGAGCCGGCCAGGACGACGGGGGCGGGCGTGCGCCTGGTGGTCGCCCAGGTGAAGCCCACCAGCAGCAGAGGCGCGAGGAACTCGATGAGCAGCGCGGTCGCCACCGGGATGCGCTGGATGGCCGCGAAGTAGAGGACCTGGGTGATCGCCACGCCCACCAGGCCCATGCCCAGCACCGGCCACCCGGCCTGCCGGAGCACGGACCACCGGCCGCGCAGCGACAGGACGACGAACGGGAGCAGCACGAGTCCGGCGGTGAGCGCGCGGGCCGTGACGGCGGCCGTGGGAGACCAGCCCGCTTCCAGCAGCGGTTTGACGAACGCCCCGGAGGTGCCGAACGAGGTGAACGACACCACGGCGGCTAACAGACCGGTGGACTTGGACGGGATCCCCATGCTCGCGCCTCCAGCCGTGTCATGGCCTAACCTGATCGACACCCCTGACGCTAGGCGGGTCGACGTAAGGAGTCAATTTGCGTTTTGCCCCTGACACGGAGGAGTCGCTCGCCTTCGTCGTGGTGCTGTGCAACACCGATCCGTCGGCCTCGCGCAGTGGTGAGGACGAGCTGGCCACGGTCGAGGAGCTCAAGGCGTTGCTCGGCCGCTACCCGTACACGGGCCGCATCGACTACGACGAGGCGGAACTGCGCGACGTTCATCGCACACGTGCGCTGCTCCGGCACGTGTGGACCCTTGATCGCGATGACGCCGTCGACGTCGTGAACAAGATGCTGCGCGACGCCAAGGCGCTGCCGTACCTCGCGCGGCACGACGGCCTCGACTGGCACATCCACGCCACCGAGCCGGACTCACCGCTGGCCGAACGGATCCGGGTCGAGTCCGCGCTCGCCCTCATCGACGTGATCCGCATGAACGAGATGGACCGCCTGCGGATCTGCGCGGCCGACGACTGCGCCGGCCTGCTGGTGGACCTGTCCCGCAACGGCCTCAAGCGGTTCTGCAGCGTGCGGTGCGGCAACCGGATGAACATGATCGCGTTCCGGGAGCGCCGCGCGGAACAGGGCTGACCGCGCGCAGCTCTAGTTGATCTCCATGAAGGGCGCCTTACTCCACCTCACGTGGATGAAGGCGCCCTTCATGGAGATCAACGGATGCCCTCAGGTAGCGGTGGTCGCTCGTTCCAGCGTGGTGCGCAGGACGGTCAGCAGCGCGTCGCGGACCGACAGCTTCACGCGGGCGTCGAAGGTGACCAGCGGGACGTGGTCGCCGATCGCGAGCGCCCAGCGGATGTCCGCGACGGCGTGGCTGAGCTTGCCCTCGAAGAGGTTGACGGCGACGACGAACGGCAGGCCCGCCTTCTCGAAGTAGTCCACGGCGGGGTAGCACTCGTCGATGCGGCGGGTGTCGACGATCACGAGCGCTCCCAACGCCCCCAGCACCAGGTCGCGCCACATGAAGCCGAACCGGTCCTGTCCCGGCGTGCCGAACAGGTACAGCTTGATGTCGTCGTCGATCGTGATGCAGCCGAAGTCCAGCGCCACCGTGGTGGTGGTCTTGTCCGGGATGAGGCCGGTGCGGTCCGCCTCCTCGGACGCGGTGGTGATGGCCGCCTCGGTGCGCAGCGGGGTGATCTCGGAGATGGACGACACCGCGGTCGTCTTGCCGACCCCGAAACCACCGGCGATGATGATCTTGACCGGCGTCGGGGTGCGGGGCTCAGCTGATGGCTTCAAGGCGGCGGATGATCCTCTCGATCATGGCGGGGTCACCGGTGAGGGCGGCGGGCGGCCGGTGGACGACGACGTAGCCGAGCGCGGCCAGGTCCGCCACGAGGACCCGGGCCACACCGAGGTGCAGCCCGAGCATCGCGGCGACCTCGGCCACCGACATCGTCCTGCGGCACAGCGCCACGATGTCGCGGCGCTCGAACGTCAGGCTCGGGTGAGATGCCGCGCCGAGCTCACTGGTCTGAACCTGGGCCTCGAGCTCGAGGTTGCGGTCGATCGGCTCGGTCCGCCCGGACGTGAGCAGGTACGGCCGCAGCAGTGAGACGTCTCGGTCCGGCATGCCCTACCGCCCGACCGTGAACTTGAGTTCCTCGATCACCTGCGGACTGAGGACGGCGCTGGCGCGGTTGGCGAACATCGCCATCTCGTAGCCGATCGTGCCGAGACTGGCCTGTTTGGACGCCAGCACGCCCAGCGCGCAGCCGACGCTGATGGTGCAGACGACCAGGTAACCGTGCGCCAGCTCGACGATGACCTTGTCCGGCGCGCCGAGCGGGTGGCAGTCGGACACACCGCCCGCGAGGCTCAGCACGGCCGACGCGATCGCCGCCAGCCGGTCGGCGTTCTCCCGCACCAGGTCCGACGACATCGCGATGAGCAGACCGTCGGAGGACACGGCGATCGCGGCCAGCGCACCGGGAGTGCCTTGCGCGAAACGGGTCACGAGCCAGTTGAAGTTCTGTGCCTCGACGCTGGTCCGTGCTGCGGGGAGGGCGCTCATTCACTGTCCTCTTTCGTCGGTTGCGTGCCTGCTCCGGCGGCGGCGCCCAGCGCCACACCGTTCGCGAACGCGTCGAGCGACGCGCGTTCGGCGGCGGGGTCGCGCTGCTGCCAGGAGGCGGTGTTCTCGAGAGCGTGTTTCGCCGGCGGCGCGGGGGTGTCGGCGCGCAGGCTCGGTGCGAGGCTGGCACCAGGCACCCGCCGGGTGAGCCCCGCGCGGCCTTCCCGTTCCGGCGCGATCGCCGACGGTGCGGCGGGTTGCGGCAGAACCGCCACGCGGGCGATGGCCGACGTCACCAGCGTGATCTCCGTGGAGAGCTCGCCGGAGAGGTGGTCGGGCTCCGCGGGCACGCTCGCCAGCGTGATCGTGGGTTCGTCGTCGCCCATGAACCAGCCGAAGTCCGGGTCCCGCACCGGTTTCGGCGGCGCGGCCGGTGGTGGCGCGGTGAGGCTCTCCCGCGTCAGCAGCGCGGGTGGCACCGTCACCCGCGCGGTCACGCCGCCACCCGTCGTCGGCAGCAGCTCGACGGTGAGCGAGTGCCTGCGTGCCAGTCGTCCCACCACGAAGAGGCCGAGGACGCTGGTCGGCGTGATGTCCAGCCGCTCGCGCTCCACCAGCCGCAGGTTCTCCTCGGCGAGCCTGGCCTCGGTCATGCCGATGCCGTGGTCGGCGATCGCCACGACGCAGGACCCGTCGGCTCCGCGGGCGAGCTCGACCTCCACGGAGGACTGCGGCGGCGAGAACGAGGTCGCGTTGTCCAGCAGCTCGGCGAACAGCTGGATCAGGTCCGCCCCGAGCGCGGGGGCGACCGCGATCTTGCCGACGGCACCGAGCCGGACCCGTTGGTAGTCCTCGATCTCCGCGAGTGCCGAGCGCAGGGCGGTGCCGACCTCCATCGGGCCGGAGATCTTGCTGTCCTCGCGCGTGCCCGCGATCACGAGCAGGCTGTCCGCGGTGCGCCGCAACCGGGTGGAGAGGTGGTCGAGCTGGTACAGGCCGGCGAGCAGCTTCTCGTTCTGCTCGTCGCGCTCCAGCTCGTCGACGAGGGCGAGCTGTCTGCCGACGAGGCTGCGCGTGCGCTTGGCGACGTTGGCGAACATCAGGCTGACGTTGCGCCGCGTGATCGCCTGCCGTTCCACGAGCTGCGCGGCCGTGCCCTGCACGCGGTTGAACGCCTCGGCGAGCCTGCCCAGCTCGTCGCCGGACGCCACGTCGATGTCGCGCAACCGCGGCACCTGGTCGTCGGCCTCCTCGGTGTCGGTCACGCGCACCAGCTCCCGGCCGGCGAGGTCGGCCACCGCGCCCGCCGCGTCGGTGAGGCTGCGCAACGGGTGCGAGATCGAGCGGCGGACGACGATCGCGAGCCACGCCACCAGCGCGAACAGCAGGGCGCCGCCGATGCCCACCGCCCACGCGACGGCGTTGGCGTGGCTCGCCCGTGCCGCGGCCTCGGCGGTGATCTCGTCGGTGACCTCGTCCTGCGCCGCCTTGCGCAGTTTGGCCTGCGCGCTCACCGCGGCGAGCGCCTCCGCCGCGAACGCCGGGCTCGGCTGGCCAGGCAGCCGGGCGGCGAGCTCGTCGACCCGGCGTCCCTCGGTGCCTTCCTCCACCGCGACGACGAGGGCCGCGTGGTCCGGGTCGGCCTGCTGCACGAACCGCTCGGTGAACGCGCGGGCCTGCATCACCGCGTCGCCGAGCAGCTCCTGCCCGGTCTGCCGCCTCGTCGCGGCGATGATCAGGCCGGTGTCGCGCAACGACTGCTGCTCGGTGGCGCGCAGCAGCGCTTCGAGCGCGGTCAGCTGTCTCGTGCCCTCCGCGTCGCCGGTCCGCTGCGGCACCAGCCGCAGCGCGTCGATGATCCCGCTGACGGCGGCGTGGTAGGTCCGCGTGACGCTGTCGGACGAGGCGCTGCCGCGCAGGGCGTTCTGCCGCAGCCCGGTCAGCGAACCCAGGCGCACCAACGCGTTCGCGAGCTCGTCGGACATGTCGGACCCGAGCTCGGTGCGCACGCTCTGTGCCGCGGAGTCCACCGCGCTCTGCTGGCGCTTCAGGTCCGCACCGTCGTCGGAGGGCGACGAGAGGTGCGCGGCGGTGAGCACGCGTTCCCGTTGCAGCTCCCAGATCAGGTTGCCCAGCTCGCGTGCCTGCCGCGCGGACTCGGCGGTGGTCGCGGACGACCGCGCGTCCCCGGCCTGGCCGAGGAGGAACGGCACCGCCACGAGCACGGCCGCGACCAGTCCCGGCACGATCAGCAGGTTCAGCTTCCGGCCGATGGAGTGCCCGTGGAGCAGGCTTCGTACCCGTCTCATCTGATCACCTCACGGCGGTGCGATGCGCGCACGAGATCCTCGACGGACGCGCGCAGCTCGTGGAACACCGGTGTCCGCTTGGCGGTGAGGTCCCTGTCGTCCGCGAGCGGGATGCGGGTCTCGGCGGCGACGCGACCGGGGTCGCTGGCGAGCACGACCACCCTGGTGCCCAGGAACACCGCCTCCTCGACGTCGTGGGTGACCATGAGCACCGTGGTGCCGGTGTCGCGCCAGATCTGCCTGATCAACAGCTGCATGTCCTCCTTGGTCTGCACGTCGAGCGCGCCGAACGGTTCGTCGAGCAGCAGCACGTCCGGCTCGCACACCAGCGCCCTGGCGATCGCGACGCGCTGCTGCTGGCCGCCGGAGAGCTGGCGCGGCAGCGACCGCCGCACGGCCGCGAGTCCGGTCTCCGCGAGGTACCAGTCGACCCTGCGGCGGCGTTCCGCGGTGTCCAGCGCGAGCAGCTCGAGTCCAAAAGCGACGTTGCGCTCCACGGTGCGCCACGGGTAGAGCGATCCGGTCTGGAAGACCAGCCCGCGGTCAGGTCCCGGGCCGGTGATCGGACGGCCCTCGACGGTGATCTCGCCGCTCGTCGGCGTCGTGAGGCCCGCGACCAGCGACAGCAGGGTGGACTTCCCGGAGCCGCTCGCGCCGACCACGCAGAGGAACTCGCGCGGGGACACCGTGAGGCTCACGCCGTCGAGCGCGCGTTTCCGCTGACCGCGCACCCGGTAGTCCTTGCAGACGTCGACCAGTTCCAGCGTCACGCGGCCCACCGCCCCACCAGGGCGCGCACCAGCCGCAGGGCAACGTCGATCATCACGCCGATGACGCCGATCACGACGAGCACCGCGAAGATCCTGTCCGTCTGCAGGAAGCGTTGCGCGCGAACGATCCGGTAGCCGAGTCCGGCCGTGGAGTTGACGAGCTCCGCCACCACCACGAAGTTCCACGCCGCCGCGGCGTTGACCCGCACCGCGTCGATCACGCCCGGCACCGAGTGCGGCACCACCACCTTGCGCAGCACCTCACCGCGGCGTGCGCCGAGCGTGTACGAGACGTCGACGAGCGAGCGCGGCACACCGCGGACGACGTCGGCGGTCATCAGCGTGTTGAAGAAGACCGTGCCCAGGAACAGGATCGCGATCTTGGAGGGTTCACCCAGCCCGAGCCAGATGATGAGCAACGGGATGAACGCGCTCGCGGGCAGGTACCGCAGCAACCCGATCACCGGTTCGAACAACGCCTGCCCCGCGTGGAACGTGCCCATCACGATCCCGAGCGGCACGGACACCAGCACCGCGAGGCCGAAGCCCTCCAGCACCCGCAGGGTGGTCGTCCCCACGTCGACCGCGAGCTCGCCCGAACGCGCCATCTCCCAGCCCGCGGCCAGCACGGCGCCCGGCGACGGCAGGAACGTGGCGGGCACGGCACCGCTCGCGCTGAGCACGACCCAGCAGGCGAACGGCACGGCCAGCGATCCGGCGGCGAGCACGGTCGCGGCCCGGCGCGAGATCGGCGTGCGGATGGTGAGCACCGTGCGGGGCGGACGGGTCCGGCGCGGCAGCGGTGGCCACGCGGCGCGCACGCCCGGCGCGCGGTCGGCCAGCGCGGCGCTCATCGTTGCACCGCCTTGACGAACTTGTCGTCGAACAGCCCGTCCAGGGACGGTCGCTTCGGCGTGAGACCGGTGCTCGTCATGAAGTCCGCGATCTGCCCGGCCTGGTGGTTGAGATGCGTCGGGGTGACGCCCGGCGTGAACGCGTCGATGTTCTGCCGCAACGTGAAGATGGTGGTGCCGGCGTCGTAGGTCCGGTAGTCGCCGGTGCTCACCCCGCCGCGCTTGGCCATGATCTCGACGGCCTGGTCGTGGTTCTGCTTGATCCAGTCGAGCGTGTCGAACCACGTGTTCACCAGCGCCTGCGCCGCCTCCGGGCGGTTCTTCGCGAACGCGCCGGAGACGACGAGGTGGTCGGGGATGGCGCCGGGGAACTCGGCGGAGGTCGCGATCGCGCGGCTGCCCGCGCGTTGCAGGGCGGTGGTGGTGAACGGCGCGAAGGCGCCGACCGCGTCGACCTTGCCCGCGACGAAGGCGGCTGCCGCCGCGTCGGTGGCGAGCGGCACCAGCTCGACGTCCTTCTGCGACAGACCGGCCTCGGTCAGCGCGAGCAGCAGCAGGTAGTGGTCGACGGTGCCCTGCTCGACGGCGACCTTCTTGCCCTTCAGGTCGGCGACCCCCGAGATGCCCTCACGGGCGATCACCTGGTCGTTGCCCGTGGAGTTGTCGTTGACCAGGATGACCGTCTGCTGCGCGCCACCGCTGACCGAGGCGAGGGTGTCGTTGAGCGTCTGGCTGTTGGCGTCGATGGCGCCGCTCGACAACGCGTTGAGGCTGTCGGTGTAGCTGTCGAAGTACTTCAGCTCGACGTCGACGCCGTTCTGGCGGAAGAACCCCTGGTCCTGCGCGACCTGCCACGGGAACCAGCCGGGCCACGCGCTGAATCCCAGCGTGATCTTGCCCGCGGTCGCGGGGGAGGAGGTGCAGGCCGTGCCGCACAGCAACAACAACACCAGTGCGACCAGAAAACGGTTGATGCGGCGGGAGAACAAACCGAACTCCTGTGAGTTTCCGTTGTGGGGGAGGGGTTGACGACCCTCAGATCGGAGGCAGCCCGGGTTCGACAACGGAGCGTATGCCGCTGGCCTCGGTCATCGGGTGTGAACACTTCCTGTACGCATTTTTGACGTGCCTAAATGCGGAGGTCCCCGTGACTCCGTGTCTTTTGTCATGCATCTGGACGAAAAGGTTCGTCAATCCCAGGTGCAATCGAGGTCGCCAAGCCTAGCTGTGCGCGCAACCCCTTCCGCCCGCAGCAAAGGAGATCGGATGGAGCAACGACGTCCGGTATTCCACTCCCGCTAGGTGGAAGGCGCCGTCGTGGCCTGCGGAATTGAGGCTCAAGTGGTCCGAACCAATCGCGCCCCGGTTCGCCGAACTACGATGTTTGGGTCCAATTGGGTGATTTCACTGAGCCATGCGAAGAATCCGGCCTCACGCAGTTGAACTATTTTCGCGTTCACTCCCGAACCACCGGAGGACGGCCTGTTCGAACGATTCCAGGTCAGGTGTGCGCTCGCCCGCCCAGGCGACGACGCCGTCGGGCCGGATCAGCACGGCCCCGGCTCCGAGGTCGTCGACGGCGGCACCGGCCGCGTACCGCAGCTCGTGCTCCCAGGCCGCGACCGGACCCGCCAGCCGCCGGTCGGCGCTGAAGTCGAGCACGACCCCGCGCCCGTCCCGCATCAACTCGCCGAGGTGCGTGCCGTCCTCGAGGCGCCAGCGCGGGGCGTTGCGCCCGACCAGCGGCTGCTCGCTGCCGAGGTCGTACCTGGTCGACAACCCCGTGATCCTCGCGATCACGTAGTTCGTCCCCGCACCGGTCGCGAGCAGCTCCCTGACCACCGCCTGGATCGCCTGACCGTGCGGGTCCGGTCGCATGATCGCCACCTGGGCGCGGGTCCAGTCGAGCGCCAGGGCGCCGACCGGGCGGCGTTCCCGGTCGTAGGTGTCGAGGAGACCCTCCGGTGCGTTTCCCCGCACGGTCGCGGCGAGCTTCCAGCCCAGGTTCACGGCGTCGCCGATGCCGGTGTTGAGGCCCTGCCCGCCCAACGGGGACATGATGTGCGCCGCGTCGCCCGCGAGCAGGACGCGTCCCCGCCGGTAGGTCGTCGCCTGCTTCGCGCGGTCGGTGAAGCTGGAGGCGAGCCGGACGTCGGTGAGCGTCACGTCGATGCCGGACACGCGGCGCAACACCGTCTGCAGGTGGTCGCGGGTCAGCTCCTGCGAGCGGTCGAACGCCCCGCCGTCGAAGTCCATCATCCCGATGTGCCCGGTGGCGGGCATCTGCAGGTACATGCCCGTCGGCGTGAGGTTGAACCCCGGCTTGAGCAGCTCGGGCTCCGCGACGGTGGCGAGCATGACGTAACCGGTGAAGTTCGGTTCCGTGCCGCTGAAGTCGAAGCCCGCGAGCCTGCGCACCGCGCTGCGCCCGCCGTCGCAGCCCACGGCCCACCGCGCCGGGTACTCGTGCCGGCCGTCGCTCACGACCACGGTCTCCTCGTCCTGGGTGATACCGGAAACCGTGACGCCGTACCGAATCTCGACGCCGAGCTTGACGGCCCGCTCGGACAGCACCTCCTCGACCGCGGCGAGGCTCGTCATCACGATCTCCGGCGTCGTGCTGGGCAGCCGGAACGGCAGCGCGTCGAGATCGGCGTCGGCCGGATCGAGCACGATGCCGGCGAAGTGGCCCGCCCCGCGCGGCCTTCCCGGCCCCTCCATGCCGAAATCGGCGTGTCCGCGGTCGAGCAGCGGGTCCAGCACTCCGCGACGGTGGAACAGGTCGACAGAGGCGGTGGACAGGCCCCGCATGCCCAGGGGTGCGGCCCGCCACGGGGAGCCGGAGTCGGGCTCGCGTTCGAGCACGAGGACGGAACAGCCCCTGAGGCCGAGCTCGCAGGCGAGCAGCAGGCCGACCGGGCCCGCGCCCGCGATCACCACGTCATGCATCTCGAAATCCCTTTCCGAAGCCGAATCTCGGCGACACTCCGAGATTGGTCCGGATCGCTGGCACGGCGCGCATCAGGCGCTGACAGCGTGCGCACAAAGGGTGGCAGAACGCTCAGGTGATGGCGGTGCAGAGCTTGCGCGTGAGTTCCTCCAACGCGCGCACGACGTCGTTGAGCGCCGCGATCTGCTCTGCGTACTGCCGGGCCACCTGTTCCAGGTCGGCGGTGCCCGGCGGAGCGCCGGTGGGGACCGAGTTGTGGATCCGCTGTTGTGCGCGATCGGCCATGGCGGATTCGTACAGTTGCGTCAGGTGGTTGCCGTCCGGCTGCAGAACCTGCACGTACGAAGACATGAGATCCGGCGGCGGAATTCGAATTCCTCGCTCGTAGTCCACCATTCCGCTGTGCGCGGTCATCCCGAGCTGCCGGGCGAGCTTGCGCAGTGAAAGTCCGCGTTCGAGCCGCAGGCGGAGCAATTCCTGGCCGAGCAGTTTGTAGGCGCCCCCCAATTTCTTTCTCCCTCCCCCGTTCGCCGCGTCTGATACTGACGCGGGCCGTCGGATGCTGCATCAGCCGAACGGGCTACGAGGTAGCAGGATCTCCTATGGGTACTGTTCAGCGGTCGTATCGAGGTGTTCTCCTGCTGTTCTGAACTTGTTCTGTTGCCGCAGAACGCGGTCGGCGGCGTGTTAGGAATTTGGTGCGGCCGAAATTCCCGCCGCGTTAATTCTCAGGGAGGAAACCGTGAAGACGACGACCAAGATGAAGAAGATCACCGTCCGCCGGACCGGAGACGTCCGCCTGACCACGGCCACCTGCAAGTGTCCGTACAGCGTCGAGGCCTGATCGGCTGAGCCAGTCGGGGACCGCGCCGCCGTGCGCGGTCCCCGGCCACCAGGAGGCGTCAATGAGCGGCGACACGCCGGTGCTTTTCCACGACCTCAGCTTCGTCCCCGAAGGCGACGAGACCGTCGTCGGCCGCCTCGACACCGGGTCCTACGCGGTGCTGCCCGCCGACGGCGCGGCCCTGCTGGGCAGGATGGCCGACGGCATGTCGCCGGAGCGCGCCGCCCAGTGGTACGAGACGGAGTTCGGCGAACCGATCGACATCGAGGACTTCCTGGAGACGTTGCGGGACCTGGGTTTCGTGCGGACCGGCGAGCCGGTCGCGCAGGCGCGCCCGGTCCGGTTCCAGCGGCTCGGCGCGGCGGCGTTCTCACCGGTGGCCTGGGTGGCCTACCTCGCGATCACGGTGACGTGGCTGCTGCTCGGTGCCCGGCACGACGACCTGCTGCCCGACCCGAGCCAGTTCTTCTTCGTGAAGTCCGCGCTGGTGGTGCAGGTGGTGATCACCTTCGGCCAGCTGCCGCTGATCTTCCTGCACGAGGGCTTCCACACCCTCGCGGGACGGCGGCTCGGCCTGCCCAGCAAGCTCGGCATGAGCAACCGGTTCATGTACGTGGTGTTCGAGACGCGGATGAACGGCCTGTTCAGCGTCCCGAGCGGGAAGCGGTACCTGCCGTTCCTGTCCGGCATGCTCGCCGACGTCGTCGTGCTCGGCCTGCTGGGGCTGCTCGCGCACGTGACCCGCGACGCGAGCGGCGCGCTGTCGCTGACCGGCGGGGTCGCGATCGCGCTGGGGTTCACCGTCGTGATGCGCCTGGTCTGGCAGTTCCAGCTCTACCTGCGCACCGACCTCTACTACGTGTTCGCCACCGCGTTGCACTGCCACGACCTGCACGACGCCAGCGTCACGTTGCTGCGCAACAGGATGTGGCGGGTGCTGGGCCGCCCGGAGCGCGTGGTGGACGAAGGGCGGTGGACCGAGCACGACCGCAAGGCCGGCCGCTGGTACGGGCCGTTCGTCGTGGTGGGCATCGCGGTGATGCTGGCGCTGGCGGTGTTCGGCTCGCTGCCGGTCGTCGTGCAGTACGTGGAGATCGTCGGCCGCAACCTCTCCAGCGGACGGCTGGACCTCTACTTCTGGGACGCGGTGGTCTCCCTGGTGATCAACGTCGGCCAGCTCGCGCTGGTCGCCCATCTCGCCCGGCGCAAGCGCCGGATCGGAAGAGAAGTGAGCTGACATGCCTTCACCACAACGGCATCTGCGACTGCGCGGCGGCCGGCGCGCCGACCGTCAGCGGCACCTCGCGGCACTGCGGGACGGCGACGCCCACGTGATCACGGCGATCTGCCACCACCGGCTGCGCGGCCCGTACACGGGCGTGGACACGGTCCTGCGCGAGGTGCTGCCGGACGCCCAGCGGCGCCGGCCCGAGCTGGTCGCCCGCCACCGGGTGGAGCTGCTGTACGGAATCCCGGAGCTGGCCGACCTGATCGGGCCCGCGCCCTCGACGCTGGCGTCGGCCGGGCCGTTCGCCCAGCGCACCCGCTTCTACGGCGCGCAGATGATCCGGTGCATGAGCCAGGGCGTGGTCACGTTCCTGATCGAGCTGGCCCGCGGCCGGTCCGCGGCCGGGGAAGCGCCGCTGTGCCTGGTGTTCGAGGACATGCACGCCGCCGAGCCGACCACGAGCGAGTTCGTCGCACTGCTGGCCCGCCGCTGCGACCCCGCCACCCTGCGGGTCGTCGTGTCCACTGCGGACGAAGTCGCGCCGGAACTGGCCGAGGTGCTGGACCGAGTCGCCGACGACGAGTGCTGCGACGCCGAGCCGGAGCATGATGACCGCGGTCGACATCAGCTGGTCGCCGCTTACGTCCGGTCCGACGGAACCAGCGACAACCAGGCGGAGATCGACGCTTACCACGCAGCTGATCCCGTTGTGCTGCAACGGCTGCACGACGAACGCGCGGACGAGCTGGAACCCGGTGCCGGCTGGGGGACGCTGATCGGCGCGGTCACCTACCACCGCGAACGCGGCGCGGACCCGCACGGCCGCGGCCGGGACGCGCTCGACCGGGCGTTCCAGTTCTGCGTCGAGACCGGGTTCTCCGCCGCCGTGGTGGACCTGGGCCTGCGTGGCCGCGCGGTCATCGACCCGGTGCGGGAGCGCAAGCTGTTCCTGCGGTTCACCCAGCACGCGGCCTCCGCGCTGGTGGCGCTGGACCGGCTGACCGAGTCTCTTGAGCTGTACCTGGACCTGCGCGCCCGGTACACCGACGCCAAGGTGCACATGACGGCCAGCTACAGCATCGCCATGCTGCACACCAGGTTCTTCGTCCCGCGCGACCACGAGGCCGCGGTCGGCTGGCAGAACAACGCCTACACGCTGGCGTCGCTGCTGCCCGACCCCGACGAGCGCCGCACGTACTCGGTGTTCCAGGCCAACGGGCTGGCGCTGGTCGAGATGCACCGCGGCAACCTGGCGCGGGCGCTGGAGCTCGTCGACGGCGGCATCGCCCGGCTCGACGAGGAGCTCGACGACCAGGAGTGGGTGCTGCACCGCTCGCAGCTGTTCTACAACCGCGCGCGCCTGCACGCCGCGCTCGGCCGCACCGACGAGGCCTACGCCGAGTTCTCCGAGCTCATCGAGCTCGACCCGCTCTACACCGACTACCTGAGCGAGCGGGCCAAGATCTCCCGCAAACGCGGTGACCTCCAGGCCGCGCTCGCGGACTACGACCGCGCCGTGCAGATCGGCCCGCCGTTCCCCGAGCTGTACTACAACCGGGGAACCGCGCGGCTCGCGGTCGACGACGTCGAGGGCGCGTTCGCCGACTTCGACTACGTGCTGGAGATGGAGCCCGGTGACGTCGACACCCGCCTCACCCGCGCGGAACTGCTGCTCGCCGGTGGTGACGTGGCGGCGGCACACGCCGACGTCGTGGCGGGGCTCCGGCTGGCCCCCGACGAGCCGCGGCTGCTCGCCATGCTCGGCACCATCGAGCTCGAACAGGACCAGCCGGAACAGGCGCTGCCGCATCTGGACGCCGCGCTCGCCGGTGACCCGCGCTATCCCGCCGCGCTGGTCAACCGCGCGGTCGCGCACTTCCGGCTGGGCAACGCCGCGACCGCCGTCGACGACCTCACCGTGGCGTTGGACGTGGTCGGCGCCGACCCGGACGTCCTGCTCAACCGCGGCATGGCCTACCTCGCGTGCGCACAGGCGGAGCTGGCGATGCGGGACTTCGACGCGGCGCTCGCGCTGCCCGGCGCGGACGTCGACGAACTGCGGCACCAGCTCGAACTGTGCCGTTGAGTCCGCCGCGGCGTCGCCGGTGCTCGATGAAGGGCTCCTTCCTCCACCTGGGGTGCAATGCCAGGAACTCAAGCGGCGACACGTTGCGCCGGCCTTCGCGGGCAGGCTCGGGCCTCGCCAGGCGCGCGGTGACGTGGATGAAGGCGCCCTTCATCCACGCCAGGTGGATGAAGGAGCCCTTCATCCACGTCGGGTTTTGCTCCTCGTCGGGCGGGAATTTCAGACCGGTGCCGGACCGAGCGGGTAAGGTCAGGTGTCTTGTGGCACTGACGGGCGGTAGCTCTGAGTGAATGGTGACAACGCCCAAGATCGGCGGGAGCGGGAACTGGTCGACCGCGAACACGCGGCGGACAGCCGTGAACGCGCGGCCGACCTGCGAGAGTGGATGGCGGACGAGCGGGAGCGGCTCGCCGACGTGCGCGAGCAGACCGCTGACGAGCGCGAGAACAGAGCGGACGTCCGCGAGCACCGGCTCACCGAACGGCAGGCCGAACTGGACGAACGCGGCCGCCGGATGCGCCTCGCCGCCGACAGCCACATCGACCGGAGCAAGGACACCCTGGATCTCGCCCGCGCCGCGATCCACCGGTCCCAGCAGCGGCTGGAGCGGGCGGACGCCGCGCTGCGGCGCGCCGAGCGCCGCACTGATCGTGAACAGGCCGAGATCGACCGCGAGACCAGGAGCACCCTTCGCCAGGTGCACGACGAGGACTGACGCTGCTCCGTTTGCCCGCCTGCGCACCGGGTACCCGGTTGCTTCCTCCATCTGCGGAGAACAGCGGGGCGGGGCATTGGACACGTGTGAGTCAGGTGAGAAGAAGCCGTCGGAAGCAGGTGACATGACGAGCCACGGGCTCCCCGACGTGTCGCCCCCGTTGGTGCAGATCAGGCGGTGGCTGCGGGCGAAGCTCGTGAGCTTTCCGGACGACCTCCTCGGCGACATCCTGCTCGTGTGCACGGAGCTCGTCAGCAACGCCTACGACCACGCCCGCGGTCCGCGTGATGTCCGGGTCGAGCTGGAGGCGGGCGGCCGGGTGGTCCGCGTGGAGGTCGACGACGGCAGCCCGCAGGCGCTGCCCGCACCGGGCAGGTCGTCGGCCGGGGCGTTCCGCGGGCGCGGCCTGACGCTGGTCGAGTGCATCGCGAGCCGGTGGGGTGTGCTGAACCGCGGTGACCGCAAGACGGTCTGGGCCGAGTTCTCGTTCGACTCGCCGCACCCGGCCTGACGCGTTCCTCAGCCGGCCGACCTGGCGCTCCGAGCCGCGTGCAGGGCCTGCTCCACGTCCGGGTACAGCTCCAGCACCTGGTCGAGCCCGGATGCCGTGATCGTGCGCAGCACCGCACGATGCGACGCCGCGATCCGCAACGGGATCCGCGCCTCGCGGGCGCGGCGCTGGTGCTTCAGGAGCTCGTTGAGCCCGGCCGACCCGAAGAACGTGATCTCGGACAGGTCGACGACGACCGGGAACGGTGGTGTCGCCATCGCCAGCGCGGTCCGCAGTTCGAGCCGCAGCGCGGGCACGGTGTCCTGGTCCAGGTTACCGGCGGCGCGCACGACGATCGCGAGCCCGTGCACTTCGCGTTGCACGTGCAGTGGAAGGTGGAAGGTGTTCGCCATCGCTGAGCCCCTCACGACCGGACGTCGGAAGCAGAACACAGCTGCAGGCTCAACTGCTCACCCTGAACTTTAGCCGTTCAAACGACAATCGCAACCCGGGAGCGTCTCACCACCCGACCGGCATGCGCTGGGCGCCGCGCACCGGCATCTCTGTCTTCCACACGACCTCCCCGGCGACGTGCAGGCCGGGCAGGCCGCCGAGCAGCGCGCGCAGGCCTTCCTGCAGCTCGATCCTGGCGAGCTGCGACCCGAGGCAGTGGTGCACGCCGTGCCCGAAGCCGAGGTGCGGGTTCTCGCCCCGGTCGAAGCGCAGCACGTCGGGGCCGGGGAACTGCCGGGGATCCCGGTTGGCCGACGCGAAGTCGACCACCACGGGTTCGCCCGCGCGCACCAGCACGCCGCCGACCTCGACGTCCTCGGTGGCGTAACGCGGGAAACCGGGTCCGTAGCTCAGCGGCGTGAACCGCATGAGCTCCTCGACCGCGGCGGGCATCAGGTCGAGGTCGGCGCGCAGCTCGGCCAGCCGTTCGGGGTGGGCCAGCAGCACCACGACGAAGTTGGGCAGGTGCGAGGCGGTGGTCTCGTGCCCGGCGACCAGCAGCCCGTTGCACATGTCGATCAGTTCCAGCTCGGAGAGCCGGTCGTGCTCGTCGCGAGCCTCGATCAACGCGGTCATGAGGTCGTCGGCGGGCGCGGCGCGCCGTGCGGCGATGAGTCCGCTCATGTACTCGCGGAAACCCTCGCGGTTCGCGGCGAACTGCTCGGCGGTGGTCTTGTTCGTGGACAGGAACGCGTCGCTCCACGCCCGGAACTTCGGCCGGTCGGCCACCGGCACGCCGAGCAGCTCGCAGATCACCACGACCGGCAGCGACAACGCGAAGTGCTCCACCAGGTCCACCGGTTGGCCCCTGGCCACCATCTCGGCCACGAGCTCCTCGGCCAGCCGCCGGATCCGCGGCCGCAGCTGCGCCACCCGGCGCACGGTGAACGCCTTCGCCACGAGCTTGCGCAGCCGGGTGTGGTCCGGCGGGTCCTTCACGATCATCCCGCTGTCGAGCTTGCCCGGTGTCATCCTCGGCACGTCGGCCGCGACGGCCATCGCCCGGCTGAACCTCCGGTCGCCCAGCACGAACCGGACGTCGTCGTAGCGGACCGCCAGCCACGCCGGCTCGCCGTAGGGGAGCTGGATCCGCATCATTCCGGGCGCGTCGCGCGCCTGTGCGTAAGCCGGGTGAACCTCCAGCCCCGCCGCCGAGCCGAACGGGTAGGTGACGGGATCGATGTGCGTCGTACCGCTCACCTTTCGTTTGTAGCGAGGTGTTTCCGGGGAGAACACCGCTGATCGGTCGTCTGTCATGCGGCCCGTCTTCTGCCCTCCCAACATGGATGTCGTCGCGCTGTGCGGTCACGGGAGCAGAGGAGTGAGCACGTGTTGCCTGGTGGGAAGTCGGGTCTGGCACGACGGGTGCTGCTGGTGGTGACGGCGCTGGGACAGGTGGTGAGCCCGCTGGTCGTGGCCGCGGTGGGCGGAGGTGAGTTCACCACGGCGAACCGCGCCGGGGAGCCTCCGATCGTGCCGGCCGGGTACGCGTTCTCGATCTGGGGCCTGGTCGAGGTTTTGTGCCTCGCGTACGCGGTGTGGGCGCTGGCGACCCGGACTTCCGGACAGCAGCTGCGCGACCGGTTGGCACGGCCGCTGTCGTTGGTGTTCGCCGGTTTCACCGCCTGGCTGATCGCCGCCGAGCTCGAACCGCTGTGGACGACAGTCGTGATCTTCGCCGTGATGCTCGCCGGGTTGCTCGGAGCCCTCTTCATCGCGCTGGACCACCGCGCCGAGATCGCGCGGTGGGCGCGCGCACCCCGGTTGCTGTTGTGGTCGATGCTGGGCGTGTACACCGGGTGGAGCAGCGTGGCGATCTGGGTGAACCTGACCACCGCCCTCGTCGGCAGCGGAGCGCCCGTTGACGGACCTGCCGGCCTGGCCGGTCAGATCGCGATCCTCGCCGGAGCCACCGCGACCGCCGTGGCGTTGCTGCGCCGCACGTCCGGATTGCTGCCGTACGGGCTCGCGGTCGCTTGGGCGCTCATCGCGGTGGTGGTCGGCACCGCGGAGGCGCGGCAACCCGTGCTGTCGGCGATCGCGGCGGTGGCGCTCCTGCTCACCGCCGTGGCGACGGCGCGGTTCCGCCGACGTTCCCCTCTGCCGGTCTGACGCGCTGCCGTTGTGCAGACCCGCCGCCCCGCCCATACGGTCAATGCGGGAGGTCGAGATGCGAAGCCAGTACGAGTACCTCGCCGTGTTGGCGGTGTCCGTGCTCATCACGGTGCCGCTGGAGTGGCTGGGCAGTGGCGTCTACCGGCGTGCCGGGGAGCTGGTGCGCGCTGTCGCTCCCGTGATGACCGTTCTCGTGGTCTGGGACGTCATCGCGATTGCGCGCGGGCATTGGAGTTTTCACCCCGAGGCCATCACGGGCGTGGCGATCGGCGGACTGCTGCCGGTGGAGGAAGTCCTGTTCTTCCTTGCCATTCCGATCTGTGCGGTGCTGACCTACGAGGCTGTGCGCGGACGTTCGGCGCGTTGGTCGAGCGATGGTTGAGGAGTACCTGGTGGCCGCGTGCGCGGCGGTGCTGCTCGTGGTCGCTCTGGAGTTGTTGGTGTTGCGCACCGGGCTGTTCCTCCGGCCCGCGTACTGGGTCACGATGGCGATCGTGCTGGCGTTCCAGGTGCCGGTGGACGGGTGGCTGACCAAGCTCGAGGCGCCGGTCGTGGTGTACGCGGACTGGGCGATCAGCGGGGTGCGGATGCCTTGGGACATCCCGGTCGAGGACTTCCTCTACGGCTTCGCGATGGTCACCGCCGTGTTGTTGCTGTGGGAGCGGGGAAGGGCGGCACGTGAACAAGCTTGAGGTGCCGGGGAAGTTCGACCGGGCCGCCCGAGGCTACGACCTGCTCGTCGGGCTGAATCCGGGCTATCACGAGGCTTTGCGCCGTTCGGCCCGTGCGCTCGGGCTGCGGCCGGGCATGCGGGTGCTCGACCTCGGCTGTGGCACGGGCGCGTCGACCGCGGCTCTGGTGGCGGCCGCGCCGGGGGTGGAGATCGTCGCGGTGGACGCGTCGGAGGGCATGCTCGCGCGGGCGCGGGACAAGCGCTGGCCGGCCACCGTGCGGTTCGTGCACAGCCGCGCCGAGGACGTCGACGAGGGAGAGTTCGACGCGGTGTTCGCCGCCTACCTGGTGCGCAACCTGCCCGAGCCGGATGGTGCGTTGCGGCGCGTGCGGGACCTGTTGAAACCAGGCGGACCGTTGGTGCTGCACGAGTATTCGGTACGCGACTCGGTGGTGAGCACGGCACTGTGGACGGTGTTGTGCGGGTTCATCGTGCCCGCGGGGTGGCTGGCCACCGGTGACCGTTCGCTCTACACCTACCTGTGGCGCAGCGTGATGGACTTCGACGGTGCCGGTGCGTTGCGCGACCGTTTGCGGCGCAACGGTTTCGTGGGCGTGCGCAGCGCACCGGTGCCGGGTCTGCAGCTCGGGATGGTGCACACCTTCGTCGGCCGCAGGCCGGAACGGGAGCAGCGGTGAGGGATCGCAGGGCGGTGCGGGTCCCCGCGCCGCGGGGACGTGCGCAGTTCAGCGGCGAGGCGCCGGTCGTGGTCGTGGTGGGTGGCGGGATCGCGGGCCTGTCCGCGGCGACGCTGCTGGCCGAGCGCGGTGCGCGGGTCGTGCTGTGCGAACGGGAGAAGTACCTCGGCGGCCGGGTCGGGGGCTGGAGCACGCGGCTCGCCGACGGCAGCGAGGTCACGATGACCCGCGGCTTTCACGCGTTCTTCCGCCAGTACTACAACCTGAGGGCGCTGCTGCGGCGGGTCGATCCGGCCGGCCGCGCGCTCGTCGGCCTGCCGGACTACCCGCTGCTGCACGCCTCCGGGCATCGGGACGGTTTCGCCGGGTTGCCGACTTCCGTGCCGTGGAACGCGCTCGCGTTCCTGCGCGACAGCCCGACGTTCCGGTGGCGCGACCTGCCGGGCGTCGACGCACGGGCGGCGTTGTCGTTGCTGGACGTGTCGGTGCCGCGGGTCTACGAGGAGCTGGACGGCCTCGACGCCGCCTCCTACCTGCAACGGCTCCGCTTTCCCCGCCCGGCGCACGCGCTCGCGTTCGAGGTGTTCTCGCGCAGCTTCTTCGCGCACCCCAGCCGGATGTCGGCCGCGGAGCTCGCGGTGATGTTCCACATCTACTTCCTCGGATCGAGCGAGGGGCTGCTGTTCGACGTGGCGGCGGACCCGTTCCCGCACGGCCTGTGGGAACCGCTCGGCCGCCACCTCACCTCGCTGGGCGCCGCGGTGTGCACCGGCGTGGACGTCCGGTCCGTGCGGCCGGGTGAGCAGAAGCGGTTCGCGGTGACCATCGGCGGCGGCTCGATCGAGGCGGACGCCGTGGTGCTCGCCACCGACGTGTCCGGCCTGCGCGCGATCATCGGCGCCTCACCCGCACTCGGCGACGCGCGGTGGCGCGGGCAGGTCGCCGAACTGCGCACGGCACCGCGGTTCCTGGTGTCGCGGTACTGGCTGGACCGGCCGGTGGACCCGGACCGGCCGGGGTTCCTCGGCACGAGCGGGCACGACCTGCTCGACAACATCAGCGTGCTCAACCACTACGAGCACGAGGCGCGGGCGTGGGCCGCGCGCACCGGCGGCGCGGTGGTGGAGCTGCACGGGTACGCGCTCCCTTCCGACGTGAGCGAGGCGGAAGCCCGTGCCCGGCTCTGGGAGCAGCTCACCGAGGTGTACCCGGAGACCAAACCGGCCGGCGTGGTCGACGAACGGCACGAGCTGCGCGAGGACTGCCCGCTCTTCCCCGCGGGCGGCTACCGGGACCGGCCGGGCGTGCGCACCCCGGACGACTTCCTGGTCCTCGCCGGCGACCTGGTGCGCGTCGATCTCCCGGTCGCGCTGATGGAACGGGCCGCCACCACGGGCTTCGCGGCGGCCAACCACCTCCTGGGGCAATGGGGTGTCGCGGGCACCGACCTGTGGACCGTGCCTCGGCAGGGCCGCGTGCCGTTGTTGCGCGGGGTGGCCCGCCGTTGGAGGACGTTGTGATCGTGGTGGTGGGAGCAGGCCTGGCGGGGCTGAGCGCCGCGCTGGAGCTGACCGCCGCCGGTGCCGAGGTCACCGTGCTGGAGGCGGCGGACGAGGTCGGCGGCAGGGTGCGGACGGACGTCGAGGACGGCGTGCGGTTCGACCGGGGCTTCCAGATCCTGTTGCCGGCCTACCCGGAACTGGAACGCCTCGACCTCGGGCCGTTTCCGCTGCGCCGCCTGAGATCCGGTGTGTTCGTGCACGACCACGGCAGGCACGACCTGCTCGCCGACCCGCGCAGCGGGCGTTCGGCGTGGAACGGGCTGCTGTTGCAGCACGTCCTGGGCGCGCGTGACCTGACGGCACTGGCCGGGTTCTCGGCACGCGACGCGTTCGGCCCGGTCCGGCCGTTGCTCACCGCGCCTGACCGCCCGGCGTACGACGAGCTGCGCAGCCTCGGGATCACCGAGCGCGCGGTGGAGAAGGTGTGCCGGCCGTTCCTGTCCGGGGTGTTCCTGGAACGGGAGCTGAGGACGTCGTCGCGGTTCTTCCACCTGGTGTGGCGCAGCTTCGCGCGCGGGGGAGCGGCGGTCCCGGCGCTGGGCATGGGTGAGCTGCCCAAGGCGATGGCAGCGCGGTTGCCCGACGGGACCGTGCAGCTGCAGAGCGCAGTGCGGGCAGTGCACGACAACGGGGTCGATCTGGAGGAAGGCGGGCGAGTGGACGCCGACGCGGTCGTGGTGGCGACGGACGGCACAACGGCGTCGCGCTTGCTGCCCGGCCTGGCCGAGCCGCGGTGGAACGGCGTGACCACCTGGTACTTCCGGCCGCCCCGCTCCCCGTTGCGCGACGGGTGCCTGGTCGTCGACGCGAACGGCGGCCCGGTCGTGAACACCGCGGTGATGTCGGAGGTCTCCCGCCCGTACTCGCCGCGCGCCCCGCTGGTGCAGGCCACCGTGCTGGACCAGGCGTCCGAACAGGACGTTCGCGCCCACCTGAACCGTTTGTACGGCACGGACACCAGCCGATGGGAGGTCCTGCGGCGGTACGAGATCCCGCGAGCACTGCCGGCGATGGACGCACCTCACCCGCTGCGCCGGTCGGTCCGCGCGGGCGGCCGCCGGTACGTGTGCGGCGACCACCGCGACACCAGTTCGATCCAGGGCGCGCTGCACTCCGGCCGCCGGGCGGCGCGCGCCGTGCTCGCCGACCTGAAGTTCCAAGCGCCTCGCCAGAGGTCTTGCCCGTAACCCGCCTGCCGGTCAGTTAGGTGGATGAAGGGCGCCTTCCTCCACCTGGTGTGGATGAAGGCGCCCTTCATCC
>NZ_JBEXJN010000054.1:0-60719 GCF_040609115.1 Lentzea sp. NPDC004782 | reverse complement strand
CGAAGGTCGCGAGCAACCACAGCAAGATCCTGCGCAAGGACTCCCCGGCCGTCGCGCAGGCCGTCCGCGAACTGGCCGAGGTGCGCCATGGATGAGCGGCAGGACCTGCGCCGCCGAGCCGACGCCGGCGACCAGGACGCGGTCGACCAGCTGGTGGAACTCGCGGGCGAGGCCGGCGACCTGGACGAGCTGCGGCGCCTGGCCGACGCGGGCAGCTCGGATGCGGTCGACGTCCTCGTGGAGCTGGCGGGTGAGCGTGAGGACCTCGGCGAACTGCGCGGGCTGGCCGCGCTGGGCAACAGCGACGCCGCCGACGTGCTGGCCGAACTGCAGGAGTAGCGCGCGAACCGAAGGCCTGCCGCAGCTCCCCGGTCAAGGGCTCAGCGGTGCTCGGCGAGCTACAGGTGGATGAAGGGCTCCTTCCTCCACCTGGTGTGGATGAATGAGCCCTTCATCCACGTAACTGCCCGGCAGGCGGGTTACGGACAAGACGTGCCGGAGCTCCGCCACCGCCACCACCGCGGTGACCTCGCGGAAGCAGGCGGTCATGTCCGGGATCAGCCGCGGCAGCGAGGTCGCCGTCGTGGTGACGAGTGGACCGAGCAGGTCGCGGTGCTCGATCGGCAGATCGGCCGTGCCGAGCGCGATCACGTTGCCCTGCAACAACTCGGTGAGCTCACGCAGCTCTTGCGCCCCCGGCCTGGAGGGTCGCGAGCGGACGAGGTGCGCCCGGTTCAGCACGTCGCGGTAGGCCGCGAACCACGACCAGATGAGCGCGATCTTCGCCTTGGCCTCGGCCCACCGCACGGCGCTGACACCGCTCAGCGCGGCGGCGTCGAGGAACCGCGTGCCCGCGTGGCTCTCCAGCGCGACCAGGTTCGCGGAGACGCCCGCGCTGTCGGCATCGAGACGCGCGAGAGCGCCGTCGACCTCGGCCAGGCCCAGCAACAGCTTCCCCCTCGTCCCCACGCGTTGTTCCAATGCTGACACGGGAAACTGGGGAAACAGGCATTCGGATTTCGTAAAGACGCCGCCGAAATGCACCGGACACCGCCGTAGCGTGTCCGCCTGGTGACATACGGTGTTCCGCGTCGGCGAACTCGATGAGTTCCCGTCATGGTCGATCGGTGTGCGAGGCAACTCGATGCCGGAGGTTCTCGGCCTGCTCCCGCTCCTCCAGCTCCAGCTCGACGCGCGCGAGCGTCTCCCGCAACAGCGGCACCCAGTGCCGGCGCAGCACCCGAACGCGGCGCTGGGTCGAGTCGGTCTCCGCGGTGAGCAGGCGCAGCGCGGAAGCCGCCACGGCGTGCCGGAGAGCCGCATCGAGCATCCGGCGTTGTTCCTGCACGGCACGTGCGACCGCGGTGCCGGTCGGAACATCGGCGACACCTGAGGGCGTCGTGCAGGTGACCCCGGTGGGATGTCGCACGCCTGTCGTCGTGGACCAGGAGATCGTCACGTCGGCTTCCGCGCCGGTAGCCGCGAGGCGCATTCCGCGGCGGCCGCCGGTGAGCGCGGCGCGGAGCGTCCAGGTCTTCGTCTTCTCCGCCTGCGCGACGAGTTCGTCGTGGGTGTGCGCGGCTGCCTCAGCGAGGCGGCGCTGTTCCGTGCGCAACGCACGAAGTTTCTGCTCCAGCAACGCGGCGGCGTGCTCGGCGCTGCCGAGACGTCCGCGCAGCCACTGACGTCCCGACCGGCCGGGAGGCACGCGGATGGCGGTCACCGGTCCTCCAGCAGCGAGGCGGGGAGCATCGACAGTTCGGATCGGGGCAGCCTCAGCAGTACCCGCCACACCCGTTCCAGGGTGTCGTCGAGTGTGCGCGTCTCGCCGGGCGACTGGCCGAGCACGTCGGTTCGGAACGCCTGCTCCAGGTCGAGGTAGGCCTGGTCGGTGCGGCTCAGGCCGCTGACACCGATGAGCTCGGCCAGGTCGCGCACCTGCCGTGCCCGCGCCAGTGCGGACAGCAGCTGGGCCGCGACGTGCAGGTGGTCGGCGCGGGTCCGGCCCGGCCCGGCGCCGTTGCGCATGAGCCGGGACAGGGAGGCGAGCGGGTCCACCGGTGGGTAGAGGCCGTGCGCGTGCGCTTCCGCGGAGAAGACGACCTGACCCTCGGTGATGTACCCGGTGAGGTCGGGGACGGGGTGGGTGATGTCGCCGCCCGGCATGGTCAGCACGGGCAGCACCGTCACCGACCCCGGCCTCCCGCGGATGCGGCCGCAGCGTTCGAACAACGAGGCGAGGTCGCTGTAGAGATAGCCGGGGTACGACCGTCTCGCGGGAATCTCGCCACGTGCCGCGGACACCTCGCGCAACGCCTCGGCGTAGGTCGTCATGTCGGTCATCACGACCAGCACGTGCCTGTCGTCGCGGAACGCGAGCGACTCGGCGATGGTCAGCGCCAGCCTGGGGGTGAGGATCCGCTCGATGACGGGGTCGTCGGCGGTGTTGATCAGCAGTACGAGTTCTCCGGCCGCTGATCGCGCTTCGAGTGCCTCGCGCGTGTACGCGGCGTCCGCGTGGGTGAGCCCGATGCCCGCGAACACCACGCAGAACGGTTCACCTTCCACTGTGGACTGCGCGGCGATCTGGGTCGCCAGCTCCAGGTGCGGGTGTCCCGGCAGGGAGAACAGCGGCAGCTTCTGGCCGCGGACCAGGGTGGTCAGCGCGTCGATCACGGACACCCCGGTGAGCACGGGCTCGGCGGGTGCCTCGCGCCAGGTCGGGTTCAGCGGTGCGCCGGCGACCGGTTCGCGCCGCGCGCCGAACACCGGTGGTCCGCCGTCGACCGGGGTGCCCCGGCCGTCGCAGGTACGACCGAGCCACCCCGTGCCGACCGGGATGCTCAGCGGTTGCCCGGTGAACTCCAGCCGGGTGCCCGTGGTGGCCATGCCGGCGGTTCCCTCCAGCACCTGCACGACCGCGAGGTCGCGGTCCACCTCCAGCACGAGGCCGTGCCGCAGCTCGCCGGAGCCCAGCCTGATGCGCACGAACTCGTCCCAGCCGACGCCCTCGGCATTGCCGACGACGACCAGTGGGCCGCGGAGTTGCCGCACGTCGGTGAACTCGACCGTCATCGCAACCTCCGCAACCCGGCGAGCACCTCGTCGCGTCGCCTGCTGATCAACGTCACGTCGTCCGGTGCCGCCTCTTCGCGCAGCCGCACCAGCGCGGTGAAGTCGAACTCCTCGAGCAAGTCGGCGGCCACGCCCGCGGTCACCAGCTCACGACACTCGTCCGCGACCGCCAGAACGGCTTCCACGAGTGCGCGCGCCTTCTCGTCGCCTCCTGCCGCATCCACAGTGGACAGAGCGCTTTGCTGGAGGACTCCGTCGCGCAGCAGCCGTCCGGTGAGCAACGCGACCCGCTCGGGTCCGGACAGGGCGGCCGCGCCGACCAGTTCCGCGAGGGCGCCGAGCCGATCCGCCTCGGCCAGCGCGGTCATCACCCGGGCCCGCCGTGCGGGCCATCCGTGGTCGCCCGCACGGACGTGGTGCTCTCCGACCGCCGGTGCGTCGCGGGAGAACGAGCCCGACCAGGAGACCGCGGGGTAGTGCCTGGCGTAGGCGAGGTCACGGTCGAGCGTCCACCGGGCCCGGACGAATCGCTCGGTGTGCGCGGTGACGGGTTCGGTCATGTCACCACCCGGTGGGGAGACCGCTCCGATGATCGTGACCGACCCGGTCGCTCCGCCGAGCGTCTCCACGCAGCCCGCGCGTTCGTAGAACGCCGCCAGCGCCGAGGCCAGATCGGCGGGATAACCCTCTTCCGCGGGCAACGCACCGGTGCGGGACGCGAACTCCCGCAACGCCTCCGCCCAGCGCGAGGTGGAGTCGGCGATGACGACCGCGTGGTAGCCCATGTCGCGGTAGTACTCCGCGACGGCGACGCCGGTGTAGATGCTCGCCTCGCGCGCCATCATCGGCATGTTCGAGGTGTTGGCCACGACCACGCTGCGGTCGGCCAACCGGCCGCCGGTGCGGGGGTCGGTGAGCTCGAACAGCTCGGCGACCACCTCGGCCAGCTCGTTACCGCGTTCACCGCAGCCGACGTAGACGATGACGTCCGCATCGCACCACTTCGCGAGCTGTTGCAGGAGAACGGTTTTTCCGGTGCCGAAGCCACCCGGCACCGCGGCGGCCCCACCTCGTGCCAGAGGGTAGAGCAGGTCCAGCACGCGTTGCCCGGTGCGCAGGGGCGTCACGTCGGTGAGGCGGGACCGGCACGGCCGGGGCGTTCGGACCGGCCACCCGGAGAACAGGCGCACGTCGGTGCCGCCGACCACGGCGACCGCGGTGTCCGCTCCGCACTTGCCGTCTGCCAGCGCCTCGACCGGGCCGCCGGCGCCCTGAGGTACCAGCACCCGGTGTTCGAGCGGTCCGGCGTCGGTCACGACACCGAGCACCTGCCCGGCACCGACCTGGTCACCGACGCGCACCCTCGGTTCGAACCGCCACTTGCGGTCCGATTCGTCGGCGGTGGCGCCGGGAGTCAGGAAGACAGGCGCGGCGGACAACGACCGCAGCAGGCCGTCGAAGACTCGGCCGAGCAGTCCGGGACCGAGCCGGACGGACAGCGGCCTGCCCGCGGCCACGGCGGCTGCACCCGGTGCCAGGCCACCGGTGTACTCGTAGGCCTGCACGCTCACCCGGCCGTCCTCGATGGCGACGACCTCGCCCGGTATCGCGTCGGGTCCCAAAGCGACCAGGTCGTGCATCGCGACCGGGCCGACGTCCTCGACCTCGACCAGCGGACCCGACACCCGGACGACCCGTCCGGAGGTCACGGCGCCCACAGCGCACGCACCTCGTCGCCGAGCGCGTCGACCGCGCGGGCTGCCACCGCCCGCACACCGAGATCCACCAACCGGCCGGCGACCTCACCGGTCACGCCTCCGCCCGGAGCGTCCCGCACGATCGCGTCGGCACCGAGTTGGGCGTGGACGGCCGCCACGAGCTGTGCACGCCGATCTGGTTCCGTGAACGCACGCGCGACCGCGGCGGTGACGCGCTCGAGGAGTTCCTCGTAGATCTCGCGTTGCGCGGCCAGCCCGATCGAGCGGGCCGCACGGCGCGCCTTCTCGTGTCCGGCGGCGATCGACGCCACCGCGTCCGCACGGCCTTCTTCGGCGGCCGCGGCGAGGATCGAGTTCGCCTTGGCACGAGCGCTCGCGAGCGTCGCGTCCGCGTCGAGTCGTGCGGCGGAGAGTTCGCGTTCGGCCTCGGCACGCGCCCCGGCCAGCAACGCGGCCCGCACCGGCGCCAGTGCCTCCTGCTGCTGGGCGGTCACGACGGGATCACCACCACGAGCGGCCAGTCGGTCACCGCGAGTTCGGCGTTGAGCACCGCGGCAGCGGCGTCGGTGAGCAGCACCACGGACACGTCGTCGCCGAGGCTGTTCCAGGCCTGGTGCACGGACGCGGGTTCGGTCGCTTCACGCACCCGCACCCCGGCGAGCGCCCAGTCGGCGACCCCGGCACCGATCACGGCAACGGCGCCCACGGCTCACGCCTTCCCGATGAGGATCACCGCGACGATCAGCCCGTAGATCGCGATGCCCTCTGCCAGACCCACGATCACCATCGCGCGGCCGAACAGCTCCGGCCGTTCGCTGAGTGCGGCCAGCGCGGCCGCGCCGGTGTAGGCGACCGCGATCGCCGCCCCGATCGACGACCCGGCGACCGAGATCGCCGCCCCGAGGAGCGCCGCCCAGTTCGCCGCGGGAGCGGGGGACTGGGCGGCGGCCGCGGCCGCCTCACCGCTCTGCAGGGCCATGACCAGCACGACCAGCGCGCCGACGAGCAACACCCCGTTGAGGCCCGCGAACACGGTGAGCACCGCGCGGCCCTTGCGGCGCATCAACAACACAGCACCCGCGCACACCGCGACAAGCACCGGCAATCCTGCCAACCAGACCATCATCGAGCCTCCCCGTGCCACGGGCGGAACGGCCGGCCCTCGATCTCGAAGACCCGCGAGAACAGTTCGTAGAACTCCAGGCGCAACGCCTGGATGGCGGCGACCAACGCCTCGAGGGAGAACGCGAGTGCGTTGCCCAGCAGGAAGAGCAGTACCGCCGCGCCGATGCCCGTGACGCCGCCGCGGCCGGCCAGCGCGGTCGTCCCGAGCCACACGACCGAGCCGATCGCGGCGTGCACCAGGCCGAACGCCGCGAGCCGGGCGAACGACACCAGGTTCGACCCGGTCCTGATCACGATGTCGAACAGCTCCACGGCGGCCTGCACCCAGCCCGCGGCACCACCACCGGAGGCCGCGGCGAACCCGAGGCCGGCGAGCACCAGGCCCACCACCGCGATCGCGGCACTGGACACGACGAGCAGATCCGCGCTGAGCAGCAGGCCGCCCGCGATCCCGGCGATGCCGAGGAACAACGCGGCTCCGGCGACGCCCGACGACGCGTACACCGCGAGGCGCGTTCCGCCCTCGCGCCACCGGTTGACGATCGCCACGGCGTAGGCCGCGGCCAGCAGCACCGCCCCGGCCGCGACACCCGCTCCCAGCAGCTGGACCGGGTCGTCCAGCGGGTTCAGCCACAGCACGGGAACGACGGCCGTAGGCCCGAAGAACTCCCCGTACAGCACCCCGAACAGGGTGCTGGCGGCACCGGCGCCCAGCACGAACGGCCAGGCGGATCGCCAGCGCGCCAAGCGTTCCGGCCATCCCACGCGCAGGAGAAGGGCCGCGGCGACCAGCAGCAGCCCCTGCCCGGCGTCGCCGAACATCATCCCGAACATCAGCACATAGGCGGCACCCGCGAGCACCGTCGGATCGACGTCCTGATACGGCACCGTGCCGTACGTGCTCACGAGCGGCGTGAACGACCGGCGCACCGCTCCGTCCGAACGCAGCAGGGAAGGCGGATCCACGCCGCGCGGTACGGGCAACGGCACCGCGGCGGCACCCACCCCGGCGAGCTTCGCGGCCAGGCCGGGCCGTTCCTCCGCGGGACACCACCCCGCGACGGCAGCGGCCGACTCCCGGCGGACCGCGCCGCCCACGACCGCCTCCAGCGAGTCATCAGCGCGGTCGACGTCGACCACACCCGCGTGCGCGACCACGGCCAGAGCGTCGCGCAGCGCGTTCTCCGGTGCGACGACGGCGATCCGTTCCATCCGGACCGGCGTCATGACCTCATGTGATGGCATCGAACGCCTCCAGTTCACTGCCGCCGCGTGCGGCGCACTCGAGCGCGGCCCGCACCCGGCGAGCGTCGACCGCCAGCAGGGCGGCGCACCCCACCACCGCACCAGGACCGAAACCCCGTCCGCGCAACAACGTTCGCGCGTCGCTCTCAACGCGCGCCCACCAGCGTTCCTCGGCCTGCCACAGGTCCGCGGGGTCGCCGACGTCCTCGAGCGCCCACCCCGCCTCACCGGGCAGCCGCGTGACGAACTCGGCGAACCCACGCCCTCCGGCGTCTCCGAGCAGCGCCGGGACGGCCACCGGGTGACCGAGCAGGAAGTGCTCGCGCGCCACCAGCAACGCCGCGCCTCCGGCGGCCCAGAACCGTGCCTGCGGCACACCACCGGCGACCCGCGCCGCCCAGCCGAGCTGGACCGCGGACACGATCCGGCGAGGGTCGTCGGCTCCCGGATCACCCCAAGGCGACGCCGCGAGAGCCTGCCGCAGCTCTGCGACCGACGACGTGGCCGCGAGCCGCGGCCACGCCGTGGCGAGCGTGCCGAGCTGGAAGGCCCTGCCCGGAGCCTCTCCGGCCAGCACACGCAGGTGTTCCACGACGTTCGCCATCTCGAACCACCCGGCGAGCAGCCGCACCAGCTCGGCGCCCGCCCGCGGCTGCCACCCGGCGAGCACCCGCAGGTGCCACAGCAACGTCGCCGCGACACCGTGCTCGGCCTCCTCCAGCGACTGGCCCGCCCGCACGTCCCGCTGGTAGGGACCGGCGACGAGCAGCTGCACGGCCTCCGCCACTGACGAACACCCGGCGATCTCACGTGCTCGGACCGCGCCGGCGCGGCGCCGCAACAAGGCTCGTGCCCGCACTCCTCCCGCGATCCACGCCGCGCTCATCGCGCGACCTGACCGGTGCTCAACGCCGTCGCGACAGCGCGGCCGACGTACTCGGGCAGCATCACCGCGGCACGTTCCCGCAGGCGGCGTGCGTTTTCTCTCGCGGCCTCGACGATCAGCTCACCGTCCGGCGAGGCCGCAGCCCTGGCGTTCGCGGCCGCCTGCGCACGCACCTCGGAAGCGCGGTCGTGCGCCGCGGCGACGAGGTCGTCCGCCTGCCGAGCGGCCTCCTGCCGGATGCGGTGAGCCTCCGCGCGCGCCTCCTCGCGCAGGTGCCGCATCTCGTCCTCCGTGCCGGCGAGCAGTGCGAGCACCGGTTCGAGCTCGGTCGCCACCTCGGCTGCGCGGTCCGCGGGCACTCCCGGGCGTGCGGCCGCCCCCGGTGTGCCCACCGGCCGGTAGCGCTGCAGGAGGTCGCGGAGACTGGCCATCCGTTCATGCTGGCCACGTCACCACACCGCGGAGCAGGGTCCTTCACCCTCACCCTGCGGGGCCCAAGTCCCTTCCCCGGACCGCACGTCCACTGAGGACAGATCTCGGCGAACGGCCCGTCGCGCCGCCACCGTCACCCGGTGATTCGCCACACCACCTCGGATCGGCGTTCCGTCCCCGGTTCCGCGCCCCGCCGGGGAAACAGATCCGATTGGCCGCGTAGGCGGTTTCCTCCGGACCGGCATTTGTGCCAATCCCTCACGATCACGTCTCGGTGGTTGACGGCGGGCTCGTCTTCAGCGCGGCGAGCTTCGCCCGTACATCCTGGGCATCGGGGTGGGAGAGCCGGTCGAGCAGGGCGACCGCCTGGTGCCACATCCGTTCGGCGGTGGAGTGTTCGCCCGCGACGAGGTAGGTGTCGCCCATGCGCGCCCAGGTTGTGGCCTCGGTGTAGTAGTCACCCAGCTGGCTTGACAGGGCGATGGACTGCTCGTAGTGGTGAATGGCTTGTGCGTGGTCGTCGAGGTGATGGTGGATGTAGCCGAGGCTGTCGAGGGTGTCGGCCAGTCCTGGTCGGTGCTCCAGTTTCCGGAACAGGGCCAGGGCTGCCTCGCAGTTGGCGCGGCCTCGCGGGTAGTCGCCGAGCAGCGCCTGCTCCCAGCCGAGTTGGTCGAGCGCGCGGGCTTCTCCTGCCCGGTTCCCGGCGGTTCGGAACAGGTCCAGGGCCCGGGCGGCATGGTCGAGTGCCTCGGCGTAGCGCTCCTGCAACTCGCGCACCCAGCTGAAAGCTATGTGCGTGCGCGCCTGACCCACCAGTTTCCCCGTGTTCTGGTAGAGATCCAGGGCGTGCTCGAGGTGGGGCACCGCCTCGTCGTAGCGTCCCAAACGGATGGCGGCACGGCTGAGGAAGCGGTGGGCCTGGGCCTGGGCGCCGCGGTCTTCCAGGCGCGTTGCGGCGGACAACGCGGCCTGCTGGGTCGCCACCCAGTCCTGCCAATGCCCCTGGCGTTCGAAGTAGGTTGCGAGCGTCCAGGCCAGCTGCCAGGCGTGGACGTCGAATCCGTGCCGGATCGCTTGGTCGATGACGACCGGCAACGTGGCGTGCTCGGCGACGAACCAGTCCAGTGCCCGTTTCTCGTCGACGATGTCGAGTGGTTGCACGCCCGGAGTCGGCTGCTGCAGATCGATGCGCTGCCGCTGAGGGGCGATCCGGCGATCGGCGGCCGAACAGGTCTGCAGGTAGAAGTCGAGCATTCGGCGGACCGCGGCTTGACGCCGCGCACCCGTCTCTTCCGCGGCGGCCAGCTCAGCGGCATAGCTGCGCAGCAAGTCGTGGAACTGGTAACGCCCGGGGGTCGGCTGCTCCAGCAGGTGGGCACGGGTGAGTTCGGCCAGCGTCGCTCGTACTTCCGGCACGGGAACACCGAGCAGCGCGGCCGCCGCGGGCAAGCTGATGGTGGGGCCGGGGTGAATTCCGAGCAGGCGGAACAACGTGGCTGCGCCGGCGGTAAGGGCGCGGTAGGACCAGGAGAAGACCGCGCGGGCGCCGCTGTAGCTGTCGCCGGCATCGAGGATGTCGAGCCGCAACCGCTCGTCCTGCAGCTCCTCGGCCAGGGTCGTCAGCGGCAGGTCCGGGTGCGTGGCCGCGTGTGCCGTGACCAACCCCAGGGCGAGTGGCAGTCGGGCACAGAGCTTGATGAGCTCCTGAACGGCGTAGGGGTCGGATTCGACACGTCGCGCGCCGAGGCGTCGAGTCAGCAGCTCGACCGCCTCCTCGTCGGACAGGACCTTCAGGGTCATCGGCTGCGCACCGTCCCTGGCGATCAGGCTGGTGAGCTGGTCCCGGCTCGTGATGAGCACCACGCACGTCGGGTTGCCGGGCAGCAGCGGGCGCACCTGCTCCGAACTGTGCGCGTTGTCGAGCACCACCAACACCCGTCGCCCGGCCAGCAAGCTCCGGTACAGGGCGACCTGGGCGTCGAAACCGGTGGGGATTCGATCGGGGGCGATCTGGAACGCGTCGAGGAACCCGCGGATCGCTTCGGCCGGTTGCATGGGCACACCGGTCGGGTCGAATCCCCGCAGGTTCACGTACAGCTGCCCGTCCGGGAATCGCCCCACCGCTTGGTGCGCCCAGTGGACGGCCAAGGTCGTCTTACCCACGCCCGCCGTCCCGCTGATCGCGGAGATGACGAGCGTCGTCACATCTGACGCGACGTCGTCGAGTACCGCGGTCAACCTGGAAAGCTCGGACGTGCGCCCCACGAAGTACGGGAACGCTCCGGGCAACTGCTGCGGCGTCACCCAGGAGTGGTCGACGTGGTGGAAGTGCACTCCGCCCATCACCGAGTTGGCCTGGACGACCGATCCCGTGACGGTGCCACCCACCTCGTTACCGCTGCTGGTGACGCTCACTCCGTACACCTCGTCACTGTGAGTCCACTCATTCGGCAGCAACGCGTCACGTGTGACGACTCTGCCGTGCTCGACCAATGCCGTCCATCTGCACCTAATACAGCGGGCGATCCGGCGACGGCCTCTTCCACTTCGCGATGGCGCGACGGAACGTTACAGGCCCTGCGGGCACTCGTGCCGTGAACGATGTCAAGAAGATGCCGATCATCCAGATCCGCAGATTTGCGAAATACCGCGAACCTCGCTGGAAGTGATAATAGTCGGCTGCCGCCCGTTGCCGGCAACTTCTCCGATCACGTGGCCCGTCATACGGTAGGCGGTTGGAGTGATTGCCCTGTTTGGGCACCATGATGTCGTCGGTGGCGACAGTCGTGTCACTCCCACTCGCAAGGAGTTGCTGACGCAACATGAATAACCGTGGTAGCGAATCCGACCTGCCGTCGATACGCCGACGCGACTGGCGAAGCGTGCCGCAGGTTGATTACCGACGAATCAAGTCGATATGGGAGGAGGCGTTCCCGCCCGGCGAACGCAGTGCGCACGACACGGTGTCCCGTCGCAACAGTACGTGGCTGTGGACCGCCCACTCGGCCGATGGGCACCTGATCGGGTTCGCCACGGCGCTGCACCTGCCGTCGGCCGAGGCGGCCTACCTCGAATACCTGGCTGTATTGCCTTCAGCGCGCGGTGCCGGGACAGGTACCGCCATGCTCTCCTCGGTCGCAACCCAGCTCCGGGCTGAGCGGTCGGTGCACGGGGTCGTGCTCGAGGTGGAGGATCCGCTCCGGACACCTGGACGTGATCCTCTTCTGGCGCGACGAGTGGCCTTCTACGAACGGTGGGGCGCGCGGCCGGTGACGTCGCTGAACAATTACTTCATGCCTGACCTCGTGAATCCCGGCGGCCTGGTGCCGATGACCCTGCTGTGGCGAGGCATCCGCGATAATTCCGTGCTCGCCCCCGACGGGGTTGTGCGAGTGCTCACCGACCTCTATCACGGCTATTACGCGCACGCCGCACCGGAAGGACACCTCAAGGACATGCTAGGGCGCATAACACTTGCCGACCCATGATCCTGTACGTGCCGAGAAATGCGTCCGTGCAGGTCAGTAGATACAGGTGGTCCACCGGTCGCCGTCCGGCAGGATCGCGACCGTGCGGTCTCCCGCGCCTTCGCCGCGCTGTGGCTGTTGCGCATGACCGATCGGTTGACCACCGACCGTGTGGAAATCTGAATCAGGATCAGATGCCCTGGGAGGGGTCGATGTTCCGGACGAGGAGGGCCGTGGTCGATGAGAGGCGGAAGCGAACGGATCAGGCGGGCCGGTACGGCTGGATGATCACCGTGCGCCAGGTGCTGGGATCGGGTTGCTGCCCGGGGTCGCTGAGGTAGATCTCCCAGGGGTCTCCGACGGGTTCACCGCCCTGCTCCAGAATCCAGGCGGTGGTCGCCTCGTAGGCCGGCTGCATCGCGTCGTAGGGCCCGATGTGCGTTGTTTCGGCGACCGATCCGCCGGGCAGCGTCGAGGGCCGCACCTCGCCGTCGGGCGCGACCGCAGTGCTGACCGGGAATCCTGCCTCCACCTGGAACCGGTCGTCGCCGAGCAGGTGATAGCGGGCGTAAGGCGGTCCGGCCGGTTCGATTCCCTGGCGGGCGAGAACGTCGGCGACGGCTTGATAGGTCTTCCCCAACCAGGGCCCGAGCTCCGGCACGGGCAGGGTCGCCTCGACGACCGCCGTGGGCTGGTCGGACCGGGTTCGCGGGTGAACGTCGTAGGTCTGCATCTCCTCACACTCGGCCTGGAGGCCGGCGAGGCACAGTGGCGCAGGTCCTGTCCGGCTCGTGGCTTTCGACCGGTCCGGGGCGCGGATGTCCGTTACAGGTTCCGGCACGGCGGTTTCGGTGCACGGGGGCAGCGAGCCGGGCGAGTGCTTCTTCGCCGCCACGCGGATCTCCGACGGTGATCCGGACAGCTGGGTCCGGGAGTGGACCGACCTGGGCGTGCGCCAGGAGCAGCGGGCCAGGGCCCCGGCAAAGTCCAGCCCGCCCGATATGCCCGATGAGAACGTGCCCACGCGGCGAGCGTTGTCGATGAAGGGACCCTTCCTGAACCTGTGGTGGATGAAGGAGCCCTTCATCCACCACGACAAGCGCCCCGACGACTCCGGCACCCGGCGACCGACGTTGATCATGGTGGGCGGCGGGGACACGTTCGTCGAGGACCTCTGCCTCTACATCGGTCCGGCCGCGGTCGGACGCGGGTACCAGGTGCTGCTCGTCGACCACGTGCTCTCCCGGCCCGATGTCGACCCGGACACCCCGGCGGCCTTCGGCATCAGCGCCGGCGGATGCGGGCCAAGATGATCCTGATCGACTCCCACCTGTGGCGGTGGGGTGTCACGTCACCGCCGACATTGCTGGCCACGCTCAGGACGTTCGTGTTCGGCCCGGCCCGGATCGCCTGCCCGCTGCTGCTTCTGATCGGGCAGGCCGAGTACGATCGCGCCCCGGTCCACCACGTCTTCGACTGGCTGGACGAGGTGTTCGCCCCGGCAGCCGCTGATCACCGCGCCACGACGCGGAACACCGGGTAGTGCGCGGCCACCGCCGCGATCTCGGCCGGCGACGCCTCGGTGCGAGAGGCAAGCGCCGCACGGTGACGACGAGTGGCGGTCCCGAGCGGAGCCGCCACCCTCACCTTGCCGATCGTGGGAGAGGCGAAGGTCCCTGCCAGAGGCGCTCCGGGGTGCCGCACGGCTCCGAACGCACGACCCTGTCGGCGCGGACGGACGGCGACGGACCCTGACGTGATGACGCAGCGATACGACATCCGGCCCCAGATCCTCTCCGAGCAGCCGACAGCGGTCGCCGAGGCGACGCTGGCGGTACCTGAGATCGGTCCGTGGCTGACGAAGACGTACAACGACATCGCCGCCGTCCTCGCGGGCTGCGGCATCGAGCCGACGGGCGCGCCGTTCGCTCGTTACCACCGGTTGGAGGACGGTCGTTTCCGGGTGGAGGCTGGGTACCCGGTCGGCGTCGCGATCGACCGCGCGGACGGGGTGCACCCCTCGGTACTTCCCGGTGGCCCGGCCGCCAGGACGGTGCACCTCGGGCCCTACGAGGCCATGGGGTCGGCGTACCGCGCGCTGGCGTCGTGGGTGCGGGCATGTGGCGGTGACATCGCCGGTGATGCCTGGGAGGTCTACTTCAGCGATCCGGAGGTCGAACCCGACCCGGCGGCGTGGCGGACCGGAGTCGTGCAGCCCTACCGGGTGACACCACGCCGGACATGATTTCGCTGCAGCTCAAGGGGCGACGACGAGTGACGAGCACAGTGGCTCACCGCCGTGGCGACGAAGGTCCCTGTGGGGCGAGGCGATCCCGGAGAAGCCTGGAGGGTGTCCTGCACCAACCACCCGGCGGGAGGAGAACGCCATGCGCCGGCTTTCCGTCGCCTCGCTGATGACCAGCGAGGTGATCACCGCGAGCCCGGAGACGCCGTTCAAGGATCTGGCGCTGCTGATGGAGGAGCACGGCATCAGCGCAGTGCCGGTCGTCGAAGGGGATTACGCCGTGGGCGTGGTCTCCGAGGCCGACCTGCTGGCGAAGGAGGAGTTCCGCGGTGGAACCAGGACCAGGCCCGCGATTCTGTCGAGCAGGGCGGCGAAACGGCGCTGGCGGAGGGCCCTCGGCGGCACCGCGCGTGAGGTGATGACCACACCGGTCCGCACCATCCGCATGGACGCCTCCGCGAGCACCGCGGCGATAGAACTGGCCAAGGCCGGCGTGCGCAGGTTGTTCGTGGTCGACGTGGAGGGTGCTCTGGTCGGCGTGCTGTCGCGGCGGGACCTGCTCAAGGTGTTCGTGAAGGACGACGAGGCGTTGCGGGCCGAGATCCAGGACGAGGTCTTCGGCAGCTCGACCTGGCTCAACCCGGCCACAGTGGACATCACGGTGCACGACGGCGTGGTGACGCTGCGAGGACTGCTGGAGCGGCGCAGCGACGTGGACCTCGCCGCGTACTTCGTCCGCGCGCTGCCCGGCGTCGTCGGCTTGGAGAACAACCTGTCGTACGAGTGGGACGACACCCTGCGTCCCCGCCGGGCCGAGATGTTCGGCTGACCGGATTCCGGAGAGGTGATCGTCATGCGTGAGGCGTTCGACGCGGAACTGGCCGGGTTCAACCGGCAGCTGGCCGAGCTGGCCCAGCGCACCCGGGACGCGATGACCCGCGCCACCACCGCCCTGCTCGACGTCTCGCTCGCCGGGGCGGCCGAGGTGATCGGCGACGACGAGGAACTGGCCGAGGTGCACCACCGGATCGACCAGCAGGCCCTCGCGCTGATCGCCCGCCAGCAGCCCGTGGCAGGTGATCTCCGCACGATCATCGCGGGTCTGCGGACGAGCGCCGACCTCAGGCGGATGGCCACGCTGGCCCGCCATGTCGCCGAACTGGTGGGGCAGCGGCATCCCCGGCCGGTCGTCCCGTCGGAGGTGCGCCCGACGATCGTCGAGATGGGCGCGGTGGCGGCCCGGCTGGCCGCAGCCGCCCAGGAGGCCATCACGACCGGAAACGCCGATGCGGCAGCAGCCCTGGAAAGAGCCGACGACGAGATGGACACCCTGCTCACGTCGCTGTACGGCACGTTGGTCGTCGAGCACCGGTGGGATGTCGAGACGGCGATGGACCTCACGCTGCTGGGCCGTTACTACGAGCGGTTCGCCGACCACGCGGTGTCCGTCGCGAAGCGGGTCGCGTTCGCGGTCGGCTCCCGCAAGTGACTCTCGGCCCTCGTTCTCCCGCGACGGGAGGTCGAGCTCCCACCGGCACACGGCCACTGGTCCGGCAACCCCGCTGATCAACAGCGCCCGGCCGGTCCTGGTGTCGCCGGTCATCCGCCGGCTGCGACGATCTTCAGCGAAACCCGAGGCCGGCGAAGAGGTCGGTTTCCGGGACGGGTGATCCCGTGGTGTCCCGTGCCCGGATGAAGTCCTCGACACCGAGCGCCTCGGCGAACTCGGCCGGTGGCAGCTTGCCCGCGATGGACGAGTCGAGCTGGGAGGCGTGGCAGTGCAGCGCGGCGCGCTTGCGGTCGACGACGGCGCGGGTGTCGACGGTCGTGGTGATGCGGCGGTCGACGTCGTCGAGTCCGGCGGGCATGTCCCGGTGGACGCCGACCGAGGCGGCCACCCGGATCAGGCGTTCCCAGTACGCCCGGCCGTGTGCCTTGTAGTACAGCTTGGCCGCCACTCCGGACAGGTCGAACGCCGCCGAAGCCACTTGTGCGGCGTGCAGGTGGTCCCGGTGCTGCGCGGTGTTCTCGGCGTCGTAGGTCACCACGACCTGCGGCTCGTAGTGCTCGATCAGTCTTGCCACCCGGTCGGCGGCGGCGGACACCGGCGTGTCCACGAAGGCGCCGCGAGGCTTCTCCCACGCCGCGATGCCTGAGTCGTGGTACCCGAGCAGCTCGATGTCGGTCACGCCGAGGACGCGGCACGCCGCCTGCAGCTCGCCGAGCCGGTGCGATGCGACCCGTGCGGGATCGTGTGCGGGTGTGAACGGCTTGGCGCCGTCCGGTGCGTCGCCGAGTTCGCCGTTCGTGCAGGTCACGAGCACGATACGGGTTCCGAGCGAGGCGTAGTGGGCCAGGATGCCACCGGTGGACGTCGACTCGTCGTCAGGATGTGCGTGCACGGCGAGCAGTGTTCGGGTCATGGCGTCCAGTAAAGGGGATGGACGTGGCTGGCCGTAGACGGTCCTCGAACCGCACGTAAATGAGCTGGCGCGGAATCATCAGGTGCCGGGGCGGACCTGCTCGACGCCGATCCACGGCCGGATCCCGTTGCCGCGCAGTGCACCGCTGATCTCCAGCACGCCGGCGATGTCGTCCACCACAGCTGCCGATCACCGCCGGGACGTGCGGCCGGCGGTTCAGGGTGGCGGCAGTACGCCGTCGGTCAGTTCGAGGTCGGCGATCCACAGGGCAAGCGCCGCTTGGGCGTCCCGCAGGGTGCGTGCCGGCTCGCCGAGTCCGCGCAACGCCAGCCGCCGCTGTTCGAGCCTGGGGCTGCGGAACTTCGGAAAGGCGAGCTTGAGGCACGTGTCGATCATCTGGGCGTGGTAGTGCAGCAGCTCGGTCACCCGGAACTCCAGCGACTCGCGGTCGGCGTCGCCGATGAGGTCCATCGCCCACCCGTGCAGGCGGCAGTAGTCGGACGCGACCGGGCCGCCCCGGCGGGCCACCTGCGCCGGGACGTCGCCAGGCAGCGCGCAGGCGCGGATGATCTGCTCGGCGGCGGGCTGGAGTGCGACCGCACAGGTGGTCACCTCCAGCAGGGACCGCAGCGCGACCAGACGCGCGGCGGCGGAATCCTTCGCACCTGCCACGTCCGCGCCTCGCCGCGGGCGACGCCCCGGAATCCGCATGTGATCCACCAGCCTCGATGAACGAGCCGAGAAACATCCAGTATGAACCGCCACGAGGCGCGCCGCGAGGTGCCGGAGTCCGGCCGGCCGGGGGCTGCGCAGGACGCCGGCGACAGTCACGAACCGGCAGAAGTGGCTGCCGGACGAGCTCGAGTGCTGGCCGTTCGTCCACAGAAGGTTGACAGCCGTAGCCGCGAGCCCTAGACATCGGAGGTATGCGTGCTTCGGCTCTGGTGGTTGGCTTGGCTCTGGCGGTCGGCGCGGTCGCGCCGGCAGTGGCCGCAGAGAAGGCGGAAATATTTGTGTCGCCGTCAGGAAACGACGCGATGGCGGGGTCGCGGACGCGTCCGGTGCGGACGTTTGCAAAGGCGCGTGACCTGGCCAGAGTTCGCAATGCTCCGATGACTGTGTGGATCGGTGGTGGCACGTATCGGCTGAGCGCGCCGCTGGAGCTTGACGAACGGGACCGCGATGTCGTGTTCCGGGCTGTGCCTGGACAGCGGCCGGTGGTCAGCGGCGGGGTGCGGGTCACCGGGTGGCGCAACGACGGCAAGATGTGGTCGGCGCCGGCGCCAGAGCTGTTGGGGAACACGCGGCAGCTGTACGTCGACGGGGTGCGGGCGCAGCGGGCCAGGGGGCAGGTTGCGGTGAAGGCGACGGCCACCGGGTACGAGGGGGAGGTCTCGTGGCGGAATCCTGGTGACGTCGAGTTCGTCTACACCGGTGGCGACGGGTTGTGGTCGTCGTGGAAGGGACTCGGGCCGTGGACCGAGGCGCGGTGCCCGGTCGGGTCGGTGAGCGGGCGGGTCATCACGATGGCGCAGCCGTGCTGGGACAACTCGACCAAGCGGCCGCCTGATCCCGATCATCCGACGCGGTCGATTCACGAGGTGGGGCCGGGGGACCTGCACGCCGACCGGCAACCGGCGTACGTGGAGAACGCGTTCGAGTTCCTCGACCAGCCCGGCGAGTGGTACTTCGACCGGGCCGCGCGGCGGATCCACTACCTGCCCAGGGCCGGGGAGGACGTGGCGAAGGCGGATGTCGAGGTGCCGGTCGCCGAGAAGCTGGTGGACATCAAGGGAAGCCACGACATCACGTTCGACGGGCTGCGGTTCGCGTACGCGACGTGGTTGCGGCCCAGCAGCGGTGAAGGCCTGTCGGAGATCCAGGCGACGATCTCCCTCACCGGGCAGGGGGCCTACGACAAGCAGGGGCTGTGTCACCGGATCGCCGGCGGCACCTGTCCGTTCGGGGCGTGGACGAAGGCGCCGGGCAACGTGTCGGTGGAGCACGCGCGCGGTATTCGGTTCCTGAACAACGACTTCGTGCATCTTGGAGCCGCGGGGCTCGATCTCGGGCACGGGGTGAGCCAGGTGACGGTGCGGGGCAACGTGTTCACCGACATCTCGGGCAACGGGCTGCAGATCGGTGACGTCGACCAGCCGTTGCCCAGCGACGCCGGGGACATCACGCACCACATCGACGTGACCAACAACCACCTGTACGCGCTGCCGGTCGAGTTCCGCGGCGCGGTCGCGGTCTTCAACGGGTACACGCAGAACACGACGATCGCGCACAACCAGATCGACCACACGGCCTACAGCGGCATCTCCACCGGGTGGGGCGGCTGGCTCGACAAGGTCGGGGAACCCGGTCAGCCCAACATCAGCCGGGACAACCGGATCGCGGACAACCTCGTCTTCGACCACATGCTGGTGCTCTCGGACGGCGCCGGCATCTACAACAACGGCCGCACCGGCGGCACCGAGATCACCGGCAACGTGATCCGCGACCAGCGCGGGCCAGGCCACGGCATCTACCTCGACAACGGCTCCAGCGACATCACCGTGAGCCGCAACGTGCTGGTCGGCAACCCGCACGACTGGGCCGGGCTGCGCAAGAACCACGAGCTCGACGACGGCTCGTACTGGCCGATGAGCATCACCGGAAACTACTGGCAGCAGGGCGATCCGGACAAGATGGTGCCAGGAGCCACGATCAAGGGCAACAAGGTCATCGCGAAGCCGGCGGACGCACCGGAGTCTGTTGTGGACAACTCCGGCATCGAGCCGTCGTACCGGGGTGTGCTCAGCCGGACGGTCGTCAAGCAGTCGGTGCCCACCGCGATCGACCGGGTGTCGGCCTGTGGTGGCGACGGATTCGCTTACGTGGCCTGGACTCCGCCGGTCGACGACGGTGGCGCCGCGATCACCGCCTACACGGTGGAGCTCTCGGACGGGCCGCGGGTCACGGTGCCGGTCGCCGACATCGACCAGCTCGGCTACGTCAAGGTTTCGGGGCTGCGCAACGGAACCACGTACACCGTGCGGGTCATCGCCGACAACGCCAAAGGGCCGGGCATCGCGGCGAGTACGACCGTGACGCCCGTCGCCAGGACCGTGACGAAGCCGGGCGCGCCGGAGAACGTGCACGTGAACCTCGGCGACAGGGTGGCGACGGTGTACTTCTCGCCGCCCGCCGAGGACGGCGGCAGCCCGGTCGTCGCGTACACGATCACGGCCACCGGCCTCGACGGGCGCGTGGTGACCGGGCGGAAGGTGTTGCTGCGGAAGAAGGACACGTTCGCGGTGATCGACGGGCTGGCGGCCGGCACGGCCTACACGTTCACGGTCACCGCGACGAACGTGGCGGGCACCGGGCCGGGTGCGACCGGCTGAACAACGACCAGTCACCGCCGCTGTCCGCTTCCTCAGCTCGCAACGAGAGACTGTTGCGCCCAATCCGGGACAGCCGGGAGGTGAGGCTCCTCCCGGCTGCTCGACCTGAGGTAGAGCCAGCTGTACCGCACGGGTAGTGCAGCCTCACCCGGTTGTGCTAGCTCCTGCGTCATCGCGCTCCGAGCGGCCCTTCTCTACCGTCGTCCCATGCGATTTCGACCGATCACGACAACTGGTGCCGCCGAATCGACACCGTGTGCCAACCGCGAAACTGGTCGACTGCATTCGAGGTCCGTGATCGGGTTGCTGCTGGCGGCCGCCGCGGCTTTGGTGGCGGCATTCGTGCTCGCCCCCGCCGCCCTCCTGAGGCCGGCCTTCGGGGCTTACGACTACGCGAAACTGCAGGACGCCTTCGGCAGTGCTCTCGTCGAGTATTGGCGGAGCGGAACTCCGGTGTTCCCCGCCCGCCTGACGACGCTGGTCGACTACTGGTTCCAATGGCATGCGATCAAGGTGGCGATCAGCGCGTTGTCGGTCGTTGTCTTCGCCTTGCTCACCACCGCGCTGTGGCGGAGATACCTGCGAGCCCGGCCCTGGTACGCGGCGGCCGCCACGGCCGCAGCGGTGTTGACGGTTCTCGCCGTGGGAGTGTTGATGTTGAACATCCAGGCGACGGCCGTACCGCTGGTCGCGTTGCTGGGGCTGCTACCCGGTAGAACCCCTGACGCAACACTCGCACAGGTTTTGGGTGAGATGCGCGAAGGGCTGACGGAATCGGCCAACCCGCACGCCGGTTCTCCCGCGCTGGCGGTACTTCTCGGCGAGGTCGAGCGATACCACTGGGTCATGGTGGCGGTTTCCGCCACGCTCATGGTGGCGACCGGCCTGGTGAGCGCCCATTTCTGGAAGCGGCGCAGCACCGGCGACCGGGGCGCCACCCGCGTCAGATTCATGCAGGGTGCACTCGGCGTCATCGCGGCCCTGACCGCATGCCTGCTGCTGCTCATGACAGGAGCCAGTGCACTCTCGGCGCTCGAGCCCGCCACCACGCTGCTGGACGTCATCGGTGCGGGCTGACACCGCTTCTCCGGCTGCTGCGCCGTAGGGTCGTGACCGTGGCGACGAGCGTGTGGCGGGCGATGGCGGGCAGCCCCGTCCGATTCGTCCTGTCGCGATGGCCATGGCGCAGCCTGGCCTACGTGGTCAGCGGCGTGGCGGTCGTCTCGATCACCTGGCTGGCCATCGCGCCGCTGCTGCTGTTTCCGCCGCTGCTGCTGCTCGTCGGCATACCGATCGGGGCAGTGGAGCGCCTCCGGCTCGGCTTCCTGGAGCCGCTGGCGGTCCCCGACCCGCACGCACCCGCGCCCCCGAGCGGCGGCTGGGCGCGGGTGCGGCTGCGGGTGACCGAGGCTGCCACCTGGCGCGAACTCGGCTATTGCGCATGCCTGCTGTCGGTGCTTGCGCTCCTCGACCTCGCCGCGGTGTTCGTCCTGTTCATCTGCCTCCTCCTGCTGGCGCTGCCGCTCTTGGTCAAGTTGGACGCGAACGTCCATATCGCGATGGGCACCTGGACGGTCGAGACAGTCGGGCAGGCGTGCGCCGTCGCCGGTCTGGCCGGGGTTCCCGCGACGGTGGTCGCTCTGTACGGGATCAGCGTGCTCGGTGGTGCCCAGGCAGCCTTCGCCAAGTGGCTGCTCGCGCCCACCGGCACCGAGATGAACCGTCAGGTCGAGGAGCTGGCCTGGTCACGCAACCGGTTGGTCAACTCGTTCGAGGCCGAGCGCCGTCGGATCGAGCGAGACCTGCACGACGGCGCGCAGCAACATCTGGTGCTCCTGACGATGAAGCTGGGCCTGGCCGAGCGGCAGCTGGCCGACGCAGACGGACGCGCCGGTCAGCTCGTCGGCGAGGCCCACGAGCAGGCTCGGCTGGCACTCACGACCCTCCGGGACCAGATCCGCGGCATCCATCCTCAGATCCTCACCGATTTCGGGCTGGCCGAGGCGGTGCGCGAACTCGCCGAACGGTGTCCGATTCCGGTCGAGGTCGACCTCGACCTGCCCGGCCGGCTGCCGCCCGAGATCGAATCCACCGCCTACTTCGTGGTCTCGGAGGCCCTGACCAACGCGGTACGACACGCTGCAGCCACCCGTATCCGGATCAGTGGCAGACTCGCCGAGCAACGGCTGGCGCTGACGATCGTCGATGACGGCAGGGGCGGCGCTGAACCGTCGCTGGGCACGGGCATGCGGGGGCTGGCTGACCGAGTGGCCGTCGTGGCGGGCACCCTGGAGATCACCAGCCCACAAGGAGGACCCACCACAGTGCGGATCGATCTGCCGTGTCGCTGCGAATAGTGCTTGCCGAAGACGCCACGCTCATGCGGGCCGGACTCGTCAGCCTGCTCGAAGGACTGGGCCACACCCTGGTGGCGGCGGTCGGCGACGGTGACTCGATGATGGCGGCCGCCCGAGAGCACCGACCCGACCTGGTCATCACCGACGTCCGCATGCCGCCCAGTTTCACCGACGAAGGGCTGCGTGCCGCGGTGGCGCTGCGCGCCGGCGACCCGAGCGCGGCGGTCCTCGTGCTGTCGCAGTACGCGGCCACCGCGTACGCCGCTGAACTGCTCGGCCCGTCCGGGCGGGCCGGAGTCGGCTACCTGCTCAAGGACCGCATCGGCGAGATCGCCGACTTCTCCGACGCGGTGTCGCGGGTCGCGGCCGGCGAGACCGTCATCGACCCCGACGTGGTGCGGCAGTTGCTGAACCGCGCACGCACGACCAACCCACTCGACCGGTTGACCGCGCGGGAACGGGAGGTGCTCGGGCAGATGGCCGAAGGACACAACAACCCGTCCATCGCCCGAACGCTCGGAATCAGCGACGCCGCGGTGGCCAAGCACATCGGCCACATCTTCACCAAACTCGACCTCCCCGAGACCGACGGCCACCGCCGGGTACTCGCCGTCCTGACGTACCTGCGAAGCTGACCGCACCCGAGTCGACGGCGCAAACGGCACGCGCGAGCGGCGAACTGTGCGTGCATCCGGAGCCACTAGCCCTCACCCCGGTAGACGCCGAACAGGCGCCGAGGTCGGAGGCGCACCAGACAAAGATCAATCCCTTGTCGTTGTTCTTCGCTGGAACTACGGCTGGACCTTCACTCCGGCGACGGCGCGGCGGCAGATCTCGGCCGACTGGACGCGCTGATCGCCCCCAGGCCGTCGAGGCATTCGCGGCCGTACCTGCTCAGGGAGCTGCAGCGCTGGGGTGCCACCCGTGAGAGTGATCATGGCTGTGCTGGAAGGAGTGCTCAGGCAGGGTGCGGCCTCACGAGCGCCTCCCATCCGGGTGTCGGCCCGCTTGAAGCCGACCTCCCCCAAGGCACACCGCCGAAACGGCCTGACCCGGCGGCGGTGCGGGTTGTAGGATCCTCCGCAGGTGTGCCGGGAAGCCTGGTCGGCGATGTCAGTACAACGCCGATTTCGAGGAGCTTCGAGTGGGCAACGCCGTCGCGGGCACTGCTGTCGGTCCGATGGTCATCGCCGCTGTGGACCAGTTCGACGAACACCCGTTGGTGCGGGACGACTACGCGGCGCGGATCCTGCCCGCCGCCGGACGGCTCGCCGTGGCCGCCGCTCGGTGGCGGCCGATGCGCACCCTGCTGATCGCCGCCACGGAGAAGAAGATTCCCGGCCTGTGGGCCGGCATGTTGTGCCGCAAGCGCTACATCGACGAGCGGCTCGGCGCGAGCGGTGCGGGCACGGTCGTCGTGCTCGGCGCCGGGTTCGACACGCGGGGGTGCCGCGCCGGTGAACGCCGGGTGTTCGAGGTCGATCTTCCCGCGAACGTGGCGAGCAAGCGGGAGCGGTTGCGAGCTGTTCTCGGCGAGGTTCCGGCCGGTGTCACGCTGGTGCCGATCGACTTCGAGCGGCAGCGGATCGCCGACGTCCTGGCAGAGCACGGGTATCGCACCGATCAGCCGGTGTTCTTCGTGTGGGAGGCGGTCACGCAGTACCTGACCGAGGCCGCCGTGCGCGAGACCTTCGACTTCCTCGCCCGGGCGCCGGCGGGTAGCGAGCTCGTGTTCACGTTCGTGCGCAAGGACTTCCTCGACGGAACCGCGATGTTCGGTGGCGAGGCGGCTCACCGCGAGTTCGTGGTCAAGCGGCGCCTGTGGAAGTTCGGGCTGCTGCCGGGCGAAGTGGCAGGCTTCCTCACGCCGTACGGGTGGGCGGAGGTCGAGCAGCTGGGGCCGCGGGAGTTCACCGAGCGGTTCTTGGAGTCGTCCGGCCGGACGATGCCCGTGTCGGAGATCGAACGCACGGTCTACTGCGTCAAGACGACGACGTGACCGCGCCGGTGATCGTCGCGTATGGACTGACGGGAACGTGCCGCCGGTCGATGATCGTGGAGCCGGCCCTCGGCGATGACCGGAGAAGACGGAGTTGTTCCACCGTGTGCACCCGATCGACCGCCCCGGCTCACCTGATCATCCTTTGTGGAGCGTTGCTCGTCCTGCTGAGAGGTCTGCCGCGGCCGCGCAGCCGTTGGCGGCCGAGGAATCGGTGGATCGGCAGGGCTCGGGTGACGGGACCACCGGCCTGCCGGCGTTGCTGGTCGGACAGCCGACCGGGGCGGTCCCGCTGAACTCGGTGCCGGTCCTGCCGCGATGTGTGCGGCAGGACCAGTCCCTGGGCGTTTGGAAAACGACAAGGTTTCGCCCAGTCCGGGGCGTGAAGCTCGCCCTCGATGAGCCGTGCCTCGCAGGGCGCGCATCTCGTGACAGAGGGTGAGAGAATGTCGAATTTGTTCGGGTTGTCTCGACAGCGTCGATTGGGCGCCCGAGCCAGGATCGTTCAGCTCCTGGCCGTGGCCCTGATGGCGGCCGGGTTGTCCGTACTGCAGCCGGCCGGGGCTCAGGCGCTTCCGAGCAATCACGGCATCGCGTCCTGGAACATGCAGGGCAGCAGCCAACTCGGCGAGAACATCTGGTTCCAGATCACCCGGCTCCTGCAGCTGAAGGACCGGTGGGGCGCTCCCAAGATCGAGGTCATGGCGCTGCAGGAGGTGGGTCTGGTGCCGGACGGCACCACTGGCACCGGTCCCATCAGTTCGTTCGTCGTCAACGCGCTGTGGACCGGCACGCCGTACAGTGTCGCCGAATACGCCTGGGCAGCCAGTCGCCGCAGTCCGACGTACTACATCTACTACCTGGGGCTGAAGGGAGACGGGCACCTGAACGTCGCGTTCGTGACGCGTGCACGAGTCGCCGCCGCAGACTTCCGGGTCATTCCGCCGGTGCCACTGGCGAGTGGGGTGACGCCGGCAGCCAACCGCCCGATGATGGGCGTACGGCTGGACGCCACGACATTCTTCTGGACAGGGCATGCCCGGCCTGAGGGTTTCAACGGTATCCCGCTGGGCGGGAACGACGCGGACCACATGATGGACGCGATCGACGCCAGCGGTCAGTCGGCGCACTGGGTCTTCGCCGGCGACCTCAACCGGGAGCCCAAGAGCCTGATCGCTCCGGGCGGGTCCACTACGATCTGGTCCAAGTTCGCGACGCATCAAGGCGGCTCGGTCCTCGATTACGTCGTGACCAACGACGCTCCCGCCAACCTCGCCGACTACAACGTCGTTGTCGAGAAAGCCTCGGGAAGCGACCACTGGCCGATCTCGGCGGGCGTCGGCATGGTCGAAGGCTGATCTTTCGTTGTTGCGGGAAAATCGCTGAACAAAAGGCCTCGCCGGGTGTGCGTTCGTGCGTGCACATCCGGCGAGGCAGCTGTGTGACGCCTGGGGAATGCAAACGTGCGCCGCACGGACTCGAACGACGACCGACGACCGAAACGCCACGGGCTTCCACCGAGGGGGCGCGCCCTCGGTGGAAGCCCGATCACGGCCACTCGCGGCCGTTGTCTGTGGCGCCAAGCGTGACGCCAGGTGTGCTGTCCCCGCTCAGACCTCGAGGTTGGCGACGAACGTCGTGGCGTTCTTGCCGAGTTTCTTGATGATCTCCTTGCGGACCTGGCTGTAGATGTCCTCGTCGAGGGTGCAGGCCTGGCTGGAGAACATCAGGTCCGTGGACGAGCTTTCGTAGTCGACCCACAGGAACCGCGTGGCGCTGCTCTTCGTCCTCAGGGAGTAGCCGGACAGCGTCATCTCCAGGGTGTTGGCCTTGTCGCCGTTGTCGTTGCAGTGGCTCAGCTGGAAGTTGCTGTTCGCCTGGTCGTGACTGCTCGAGTCCCACACCTGGTACCAGGGGGAGTTGCTCTTCTCGAGCTTCGCCAGCGAATTGAGCGCGGCGGAGACCAGCTTCAGATCATTGCCGGACAGCACCGCGCTGAGGATTTCGAAGACCGCGGAGCTGACGGACATGGTCGAGCCGCTCGCCTGGTAGTGCTCGAACTCGAAGTCCTGGATGACCCAGCCGATGTTGGACAGCACGTTCGTGTAGTTCCGGTACCAGTCCATCAGCTGGCCCGGGTCGAAGCGGTTGAACAGCTTGTCGGAGTTGAGCTGGGCGAGCAAACACGAGTTGAGCGCGTCGCTGCGGTGTTGGCCGCTGACATCTCTGGTGAACGACACGAGGCTGCCCTTGTCGATGGCGGCCGCCGGCCCCTTCTCCGGGACCGGGTCGCCGTCGCCCAGGCCGGCGCGGAGGGCCGTCGGGTGGGCGCCGATGTCCAGCCTGCGGATGTAGGCGAGGCGGTCGTTGGTGTTCATCGCCAGTTTCCGGGTGCCAGGAGCCGCACTCGCCGCGGTGACCAGCGTGGTACCGAGGGCTGCCGCGCCGATGGCCGCTCCGAGAGCCTTGAGGCCCGCTCGCCGGCTGATCATGAACTCTTCCACGTGTCCTCCCGGACGTCGACTGTGCAGCAGGTGCGTCGACGGAAGGATTCGGGACCGGACTGGGGCAAAACCTTGTCGATATCTTGCAGCTACCGGAACGTGCAGCTGAACGGGGCCGAACTGATCTCAGCCCGCCCCCGGCCGGTCGGCGAGCGATCGCGGACAGCGCCTCTGTCACCACGCGGTTGGCCAGTGCCACGGTGAGGTCAGCGCGGTCGTGGGGCGGGCTCACCTCCGCCACGTCGACGCCGACGACCGGTAGCCCCAGGCAGATCCGCCGGCGGTCTGCCGTGGGCAGGCTCCGCCCGCACGGGTGCGGGAGTCGCTCCACACGTCCGTGACCTGTCTGCGCACGATCTTCGCGGGCACCCGGCGAGGTCGGTCGCCGGGCGGCGCGGGTCAGGCGGGAAGGTGGCGCGGGAGCACTCCCGCGGCCGTCAGTTCGGCGCGCACCCGTCCGGCCAGCAGCAGGGCACCGCTGCTCTCGGCCATTCTCAGGGCGTCACCGAGGATGTCCAGGCCGACGCGGTGCTCGCCCACCTGCCGGGTCGCGAGTCCCCATTCGTAGGTGGCCCAGGCCAGTTCCAGTCGGGCGGGGGAGGAGCTGAGCACGGTCACCGCCTCGGCCAGCAGCGCACGGCCCTCGGCGCCGCCGGTGACGGCGCCGAGGCAGCGCAGACCGGCGCCGATCACCCTGGCGGTGCCCCACCGGTACGCCCCCTCCAGCCCTTCGGCGGCGAGCTGCCGTGCCTGTTCCCGCTGGCCGAGGTCGGCGCTGATCCGTGCGGCCCGGAACCGCCACGGGCTCGTGGCCGGGGTGCCGAGCCCGGAATGGTGTTCGTACCGGCCGTAGGTCAGCAGGAGTGCCAGCGCGCCGCCGGGGTCTCCTCGTTCCACCTGCACCCGGCTCGCGCCGATCAGCACCGGTGCCCAGTGCACCGAGTCGTCGGCGGGTCCCGTCGCGTACCGGCGGAGGACCTCGGCGGCCGCGTCCGGATCACCGAGTTCGACCAGCGACTCGGTCGCGACGGTCACCAGTGACAGCCGGGCCCGCAGGTCGGCGCACAGCGCGTCGTCGAACCGCTGGGTGAGGGCGATCCGCTCGCCCCTCCGCCAGGCCTCGTGGGCCAGCCCCGCCAGGGCCAGGGCCGACGCCCCGGTCGCGCCCCACCGGTCGGCCAGGTCCCGCATCTGGCCGTACCGCAGAGCCGCGTCGTCGAGCCGATCGGTGAGCATGTACCCGACACCCGCGATGGCCAGTGCGGGGATGGCCCGCACGTCCGAGGCCAGCTCTCCGCGCAGCCCGCGGTCGAGCAGGTCGTTCACCGACGTGGCGTCACCCTCGCCGAACATGGCGGGCTTCGCCAGCGCCAGCAGCACGGTCCGCTCTCCGGGGGTGTCGCCCGCGATGCGCAGGGCACGCAGCCGGTCGGCCCAGACACGGGCCGCGGGAATGGTCGCCGGTCGTTCGTAGCCGATGTGCACGACCTGCGCCTGCAGGCGCCACCACAGTTCCCGGACGAGCCCGTCGGAGCCCGCCAGCGGAGCCAGGTCGGCCACCGCGCGCTCGAGCGCGTCCAGCGCCTGTTCGTGCCGTCCGGCCGCGAGCAGGGCGTCCGCGAGCAGGCTCGCGGTCCGGCCCAGCGCCAGTGGGTCCGCCGGTCCCGGCAGGGCCAGCGCCAGCCGCCGCGCCGCCGTGTCCGGGTCGGACAGCACCTCGTCCGCGCCCAGCTCCAGGATCAGGTCGTCGCGCTGCTTCACGGAGGCCGGCTCCCGCAGGGCGCGCCGCAGGTAGGTCGCGCCCGTTCCCGGGAGGCCCCGCCTGCGGGCCACCCCGGCGGCTTCGCGCAGGACCTCCACCCGCCAGTGGCCGGGGCCGGGGTCGGCGAGGAGAAGATGTGCCGCCACCTGCTCAGGTGGCGCGCTCTCGGCGTACAGCAGTTCCGCGGCGCGGGCGTGCAAGGCGGCCAGCTCGACCGGGGTCATGGCGGTCTCGGTGAGTGCCGAGCCGATCGACGGATCACGCAACCGCGCCGCGCCACCGGGAGCGAGCACGCCGATCCGCGCCAGCCTGCCGGCGTGGTCCCGGGTTTCGGCGTCGCCCAGTCCGCTCAGCGCCGCGGCCAGCGGCCAGTCGGCGCCGTCGCCCAGCACCACCAGTGCCCGCGCGAGACGGCGGGTAGCTTCGTCCTGTGTGGACAGTCGACGCACGACGGCGACGGCCCGCAGCCGGTCCGCGAACTCCGCCACCCGCGGTACCTGGCCGGCCACCGGGTCGACGTCGTGTTCGCGCAGCACCTGCAGGAGTTCGGCCAGCAGCGCCGGGTTTCCCTCGGCCGCGGCGGCACACGCCCCGCAGAACTCCGCGTCCGCGTCGGGCCGTTCCCGCCGCACCCAGCTGGTCACCGCGGCGGGCGAGAGCCGGGGCAACGCGATGACGTGGCCTGCGGGCCGCTCCGCCGCAACGCCGTCCGACCGGGCGGCGACCACCACCAGGACCGGCAGGCCTCCGATCCTCCTCGCCAGGTGGTCGAGCCACTGCGACGACAGCGCGTCGGCCCACTGCGCGTCGTCGACGACCAGCGCCAGCGGCCCGTCCTCGCACGCCCTCACCACAAGCCGGTACAGGTCGTGCATCGTCTCGTGCGAGGGCTCGGTTCCGGCCGCCGTCGCTCGCGCCGTCTCCGCCGCTCCCACCAGTGGCTCCAGGAGCTGCCGGGCGACGGCGAACGCGAAGTCCTGCTCAGCCGCTCCCGCCGTCGCCCGCACCACCCGCATTTCGCCGGCCGGCAGCGCACCGGCCCAGGCGTCGAGCAGCGCCGTCCTACCGGATCCGGCCGTCCCGCGGATCAGTGCCGTCGAGCCCCTGCCGGCCACCGCCGCCGCGGCCAGCCTGCGCAACGCCGCCAGCTGCTCGTCCCGCTCGTACAGCGGCGGGCACCCGGTCGGCGGATCCGCGACCTCGGCGGGACCCGGCTCCTCCTGCCCGGACGCGGGCCGCGGGCCGAGCTCGACGCGACGGGCCTCGAGCCCGGGCAGGTCGTCCCGGCTGATCACCAGCACCAGGCAGGACGCGGTGCCCGGCAGCAGCGGGCGGACCTGCTTGACCGACGACGCGCCGTCCAGCACGACGAGCATGCGACGCCGGCCTAGCAGGGTGCGGTAGAGGCCGGCCCGTTCGTCCAGGTTGGACGGAATGCCCCGGCTGGTCACGCCCATCGCCCGCAGCATCGACCCGAGCGCGTCGCCGGTGCTCATCGGCGACCCGAGGTCGACGTACAGCTGTCCGTCGGGGAACTGGTCGCGCGTCTGGTGTCCGAAGTGGACGGCCAGGGTCGTCTTGCCGGTCCCGGCGGCGCCGGTGATCATCGAGACGACCCGGCCGGGCGCGCCGGCGCGCACCCCGGCGAGCTGGTCGCGCAGCTCCGACAGCTCGGAGCTCCTGCCGAGGAACGGGTCCACGTCGGCGGGCAACTGCGTCGGCACGACTCTCATGGCAGCGGGCAGGCCCGCCTCCGGGCGCAGCAGCTCCCGGTGCACCAGCTGCAGCGGCGCCGAGGGATCGATGCCCAGCTGCTCGGCGAGCTCGGCGCGCAGCCTCGCGTAGATGTCGAGTGCCTCGCCGGTGCGACCCGCCGCGTGCATCGCCCTCATCAGCGCGCCGACCAGTGGTTCGTGCAGCGGGTGCTGGATGAGCATCCCGGTCAGCGTGTCGATCACCGCGGTCGGTCCGGAGACCGAGAGCTCGGCCTCCGCCCACTCCACGGCGGCGTCGATGCGCTGCCCCTGCCACACCTGCCGGACCGCGTCGGCCCACTCGCCCGGCATCGCCGCCAGCGGGGTGCCGCTCCACTGCGCCAGCGCGGACCGCAGCAGTTCGATCCGCTGGTGCACGTCCAGGTGAGGCTGCCGCGCCCGGCCCACCAGGTCCCGGAACTGGTGCAGGTCCACGGCTTCCGGTGCGACGTCGAGCACGTACCCGCGCGTGCGCCGGACCAGGACGGCCTGACCGTCGGAGCCGGCGAGGGCGCGGCGCAACCGGGCGACGTAGGTGTACAACGAGTCCCGCACCTGGGCCGGTGCCGCGTCGCCCCAGACCCGGTCGACGAGGGTGTCCATCAGCACCAGCCGCCCGGCGTCGGCCGCCAGCACCGCGAGAATGCCTCGCTGCCGCGGCGGTCCCAGCGGAATCGACCGGCCCGACGCCTCAGCCTCGATCGAACCCAACAGCCTGAACTTCACCGACCCCCCGAGCGTGCTGTCTGGCGCCGACCGGCGCCCCCCTCTGGGCCTGGTCGGTGCGGCCACGGCACAGCCGCGTGATCGCGGACTGTCCCAGGTGGATCAGGTTATCTGCGCACAAACACCTGTCAATTGCCCGAAGTGAGGCTTGCCGGCCGCTGCGCAGTCGAATTCACAATTTGCGCTTCGACTGTGCGGCCGAATTGTGTTAACGATCCCTTCTGGCACAGGAACAAAGGTGAGCAATGTATCTCGACAGGGTGCCGACTCAGCTCGGATCCCGCCTGCACCCCTCGCAACTTCGCTGCTCAGCGGGGTGGAGGAGGTCGTGTTCCGGGTGCTGTCGCGGCAGTCCACCGTCCAGCCGCGCGAGGAGCGGGCGACCGGTTGCGCAACGACCGTACGTGCGCCGAGCGAGTCCAGTTTGGACTGCGAGGAGTCGAAGGCCGTCGTCGCCCGGCTCGGAGAGTCGTCGTGGCCACTGGAGGAGGCAACCACAGCTCGAGTGGTCGTCAGTTCAACCGTGTTCACAGTCGCTTCAGTGTTCACAAAAGTGGCGAGTTGTGTCCGGCGGGTCGTAGGCGATCAGCCTTGCCGCCGGTACATCGGAGGGATTCCCTCACCCGACGCCGACGGCAAGGTCCTGACCGCGTTGCTCAGCCGGTGCCACCAGCGGCAGCAACGGGCACGGACCCATCATTCCGTTGTCCTCGTGGCCGGCGATGTGGCAGTGGAACATCCATGGCCCGGTGAAGTCGGTGAAGCGCATCCGGATCACCACCTTTCCGGCTACTCCGTTGACCGCGTAGGGAACGGTCACGCCGTCCATGTGGTCGGAGCGAGGTTGGGCGGCGCCGTTCACGCTGAGGACCTGGAACGGTGCGGTGTGGAGGTGGAACGGGTGGTTCCGGCCGCTCGTGTTGGTGAGCGTCCATTCTTCGACTGTGCCGAGTACGGCCGGTTCCGTGAAAGTCGGCGTCATGTCGTACAGCTTGCCGTTGATGTAGAAGTTGTTGCCGCCGTCGTCGTTCAGCGGTTCGAACGCGGTGAAGCCGGAGGTCGCGCCGATCATCAGCCGGTCGAAGTTCAGCGGTTTCCGGTGGCGCGAGATCGTCGAGCTGGCGGGTCGGCACGGCGCGTTCGCGCAACGGCGCAGTCTCCCGAAAATCCTGCGACGAACGGGACCAGGGAGTCGCTCAGGCCGCACAGCACTGAGCCCCGTGACCAGCAGGGCCAGGCTGACGAGCAGCATTCGCCGCTTGCCGCACATGTCGCCTAGGCGTCCCATGACCGGGGTGGCGGCGGCGAGCAGCGTGGCGGTGATGGCCCAGGCGGTGTTCGCCGCTGAGGCGTTCAGGAGCTGCGGCAGCTCGGCGATCAGCGGATCACGAGAGACTGCATCAGCGAGACCACGATCCCGCTGAACGCCAGCACGGTCACGGTGGTGCCCGGACGCGGCGCGGTGGGCGTCCTTTCGGCGGCGCCCGGCTTTGCCCCGGCGCCGCCTTCTCCGGCCGGTGGCCGACGTGTCGACACAACGACTCGCATCGCGGCTCCGCCACCTCGCAGAAGATCGCGACCGTATCGTCGGGAGGCACTCCGCCGGGCGCGTCCACGCGGTGATATTCGATCGCTGCCACCCGACCCTCTGCGGCAACATGAGGAAGCCGAGGTGTCCTGAGGGGGTCGGAGGGTCGTGCCAGGTTCGGAAAGGCCTGTCCGCAAGAACGCGGTGCCACTCGCTCTGCGCCTGTACGGAAAGGAACTGCGGCGCCACGGATTCATCTCCGTGGGCGCACTCGTGTTGCCAGCGCTGGGTGTGACATGTCAGCTCTATCTCGCGCCGTTGGCGGTGGGCGGACTCGTGGGAAAGCTTGCGGGCGGTGGCGGCACGAGCCTCGTCTCCGTCCTGCCCTACGTGCTGGCCTTCGCCGGTTTCATGTTGCTCTCGGAACTGTTGTGGCGCATCGGACTGCACTGCCTCAACCGCGTGGACGGCCGCGGGATCGAGAACCTGTCCGCCCTCGCGATGGACGAGCTGTTGGGAAAGGACGCGGCGTTCTTCCACGACAACTTCGCCGGATCGCTCACCAAGCGCGTGCTGAGCTTCGCGTTCCGCTTCGAGGACTTCGTGGACGCGCTGGCGTTCAAGATCTTCGCCAACCTCATCCCGCTGGGTTTCGCCTCTGTCGTGCTGTGGAGCTACCACCCGATGCTCGTCGCGGTGCTGGTCGGCCTGATTCTGGTCACGGGATGTGTGGTCGCGCCGCTGATCCGCCACCGCCAGCGGCTGGTCGACCAGCGCGAGGCCGCCATCGCCGAGGTGTCGGGCCACGTCTCGGACACGCTCACGAACATGGAGACGGTGCGGGCGTTCGCCGCCGAGCGGCGCGAGGGCGCGGAGCACCGGACCCGTGCCGCCAAGCAGCGAACATTGGCACTGCGGTCGTGGGACTACAACAACCTGCGCATCGACACCGTGATCGCGCCGCTGTCCGTGCTCACCAACGTGCTCGGCCTCGTGGTGGCGATCGGGGTCAGCGATGGGCTCGGCGTGGAGGCGATCGTGGTGACGTTCGCCTACTTCGGGAACGCGACGCGGATCATGTTCGAGTTCAACCAGATCTACCGGCAGGTGGAGAGCGCGCTCACCGAGGCAGCCCAGTTCACCGAACTGCTGCTCGACCCGCCGACCGTGCTCGACCCGAAGCACCCGGAACCGTTGCGCGTGAAGGACTCCCGCGTCCAGTTCGACAACGTCGTGTTCACCCACGGCGGCGGCGAGCCGTTGTTCGACGGGCTCGACCTGGACATCCCGGCGGGCACCCGGATAGGGCTCGTCGGCCGCTCCGGTGGCGGCAAGACCACGCTCACCCGGCTGCTCCTGCGGCTGATGGACGTCGATCGGGGCCGCGTCCTCATCGGCGGCCAGGACATCGCCCGCCTGAGTCAGGCCGACCTGCGCGGCCTGATCGGGTACGTGCCCCAGGACCCGGCCATGTTCCACCGGACGCTGCGCGAGAACATCGCGTTCGCACGGCCAGACGCGACCGACGCCGAGATCTGCCGCGCCGCGCATGCCGCGCACGTGACGGAGTTCGCGGACACGCTGCCCGACGGGTTCGACACGATGGTCGGCGAACGCGGCATCAAACTGTCCGGCGGACAGCGGCAGCGGGTCGCGCTGGCCCGCGCCATCCTGCGTGACGCGCCGATCCTGCTGCTGGACGAGGCGACCAGCGCGCTGGACTCGGAGAGCGAGGTGCTGGTCCAAGAGGCACTGTGGCGGCTCATGGAGGGCCGCACCGCGATCGTCGTGGCACACCGGCTGAGCACGGTCGTGCGGATGGATCGGCTGATCGTGCTCGACCGCGGCCGGATCGTCGAACAAGGTACCCACGCGGAACTGCTCGACGTCGGCGGGACGTACGCGAAGCTGTGGCGCCACCAGTCCGGCGGTTTCCTCGACGAGGCGGTCGGTACTCGTTGATCAGTCCGCGAGGACTGATCAACGAGTAGGCATCGGTGACATCACGGGCCGATGGTGGCCGGCGGCAGTGCGGCGGCATACGGAGACTCGTACCGATCGAGACGTTCAAGGACCGGGCGCGCGGCCTTCTCGCGAACCTCGGGCGGGTAACGCTTCGACATGATGACGACCATCTTCCTCAAGAACGGAAGCGGTCTCGAATCCGTGGCGGTTCATGCACCATCAGCCCGCCGAGGCCAGCGAGTCCAGCGCGGCCCGGAGCCGGGTGCCCGCCTCCTCGGCGACCGGGCGCAGCTCCTCCCGCCCGGTCATCTCGGTCATCACGTCCGGGTCGAGTGCCTGCACGAGCGTGCCTCCGTTGTCAGCGCGGACAACGACGTTGCACGGCAGCAGCAGGCCGATCGTCCGGTCGACCTCCAGCGCCCGGTGCGCCAGCGGCGGGTTGCACGCGCCGAGAATCACGTACGGCTCGACGTCGGCGTCGAGCTTCTCCCGCATCGTCGCCCGGACGTCGATCTCGGTCAGCACACCGAAACCCTGGTCCTTCAACGCCGCGCGGACGGCGGGCACGGCGTCCTCGTAGGGCAGGTCGAGCCGGATGGTCAGGTCGTACTTCACGGTCGTAGCTCCTCTCAGCGGCGTGGTTGGGCTTCGGCGCGCACCTTGTCCATGTCGAGAGAGCTGACCTCGGTGATCAGGTCCTCGAGTGCGGCCGCGGGCAGTGCGCCGGGCTGCGCGTACACGACGACGCTGTCGCGGATGGCCATCAGGGTCGGGATCGACGAGATGCCGAATGCCCGTGCCAGCTCCGTTTCGGTCTCGGTGTTCACCTTGCCGAAGGTGATGTCGCCGTGCCGGACCGCTGCCTGTTCGAAGACAGGGGCGAACATCCGGCACGGGCCGCACCACGACGCCCAGAAGTCGACCAGGACGATGCCTGGCCGTGTCACGATCTCGTTGAAGTTGGACTTGGTCAGTTCGACGGCGGCCACGCCGGTCTCCTTTCAGTTGGCGGTGGCGCGTGCGATCAGGGCGGCACCCAGTTCAGCCGCTTCGGCGGGGTTCAGGCTGATCCACTCGCTGTGGTCGCCGGACTGCCCGGACGAGACCCGCACCGTCACCCAGCGGATGGATGTGGACGGGATCGCCGCGTGGCTGACGATGATGCGGCGTCCGCACCGCGTCGTGATCTCCGTTGGTTCGCCGCTGTCCCGCATGTCGCGCCTCCCGCATGGTACCCCTGGGGGTATCTGTTCCAACGCCTGTCGCCGCCCGGTTGTTCCCGCCTCTGGGTACCCTGGGGGGTACTGGAGGAGGTAGCGGGTGGAGCTGGAGAAGCTCTTCCTGGCGCTGGTCTGACCCGGTCACGGCGCCAGCAGGCAGACCGGCGGCAGGACGAACCACCGCAGTGCCTCGAAGTCCTCGGACAGTCCGGTGGGTCCGTCGTCGATCAGGTCGGCGCGTGCGGCGAGCAGGCACCGGGCGTCGTCCAGTTGCGAGGCCAGGATTGCGTCGTCTGCCTGGGCTGAGGTGACGGAGGAGCGTGCGGTCGCGACGGAGCGCAGATCGGGTGGCCCCAGCGGGACGGCAGCCGCGGCGCGGTGCCGCCACAGTCCGGTGTGCGGGTCGAACGTGTAGTCGGTCAGCAGCCGGTGGCCGTGCCGGGCGATCAGCCGCACCGCCTCGACGAGGTAGTCGCGGACGGCGTCGGTGATGAAGTAGTTGAAGTTGAGCCGCACCCAGCCCGGCTTGACACCCTCGCAGCCGACGGCGACCTCGTGGTCGTAGCCGCGCGAGTGCTCGGTGTCGATGGCGAGCAGCCGGTGCCCGTACGGCCCGGCGCACGAGCAACCGCCGCGGGACTGGATGCCGAACAGGTCGTTGAGCAGGGCGACCACGAAGTTGTGGTGCAGGAACCGCTCGCCCGCACGGAGGCGGAAAGACACGATGGACAGCCGTGCGGCGTCGTGGTGGCCGAGGATCTCGATGCCGGGCTCGTCCTCCCAGACGGCGTGGGCGTGCCGCCACAGGCGTTCTTCGCGTGCCTGGATCAGCCGGGTGCCGACGGCGTCCTTGAGCGCGAACACCAGGCCGGCGCGGACGGACTCGACGATGGCGGGTGTGCCGCCTTCCTCACGGGCGACCGGGTCGTCGAGGTAGCGGTGGCCGTCGGGCCGGACGAACGCCACGGTGCCGCCGCCCGGCACCGTCGGCACCGCGTTGGCCACCAGCTCCCGGCGCACCACGAGCACACCAGGGGTTTGCGGGCCGCCGACGAACTTGTGCGGTGACAGGAAGATCGCGTCCTTGTGGTCGCCGCGGCCCGGTGCGCTCTCGCTGACGCGGATGGGCACGTACGGCGCGGCCGCCGCGTAGTCCCAGAACGACAGCGCGCCGTGGTCGTGCAGCAGCGCGGCGATGCTGTCGGTGTTCGTGAGCACACCCGTGACGTTCGAGGCGGCGGAGAAGCTGCCGATCCGCAGTGGACGGCCGGAGTACCGCACCAGCTGCCTGCGCAGCTCGGCGACGTCGATGTGACCGCGGACGTCCTCGCCGATGACCACGACGTCCGCGATCGACTCACGCCACGGCAGTTCGTTGGAGTGGTGCTCGTACGGCCCGACGAACACCACCGGACGGTCGTCGGGCGGGATCCGGTCCAGCAGCGAGTACTTCTCGTTCAACCCCGCCGGAAGCCGGATCTCGAGAATCCCGATGAGCTTGTTGATCGCCGCGGTCGCACCTGAGCCGCAGAAGATGACGAGGTCGTCGTCCGTGCCGCCGACCGAGTCGCGGATGAGCCGCCGGGCCTGCTCGCGCAGTCTCGTCGTGTACAAGCCCGTCCCGGAGCTCTCGGTGTGGGTGTTGGCGTAACGGGGGAGCACGTGCGCGCGGATGAAGTCCTCGACGAAGTCCAGTGCCCGGCCCGACGCGGTGTAGTCCGCGTAGACGGTCCTGCGCGGCCCGTAAGGTCCGTCGAGAACCTCGTGGTCACCGATGAGGCCGCGCCGGATGCGGTCCAGCAGCGGCGAGTCCGGTACGTCGGGAACGTTGCTGGTCACCAGTCCATCGTGGATCGGGGTGTCCGTCGGGGAACCCGGTCGATGGGCCCGCGTGTGCGGGGACGAAGGCCCCTGGGGACCGGCCGCGCCGAGCCGAAGACTCGAGGACATGACCAGGCGGATCGTGATCCTCGGTGGTGGTACCGGCGGCACCCTCGCGGCCAACCGGCTGCGCCGCGAGCTGGGCGCGGAGTGCGAGATCACCGTCGTCGACCGCGACGACGACCACGTCTACCAGCCCGGCCTGCTGTTCGTGCCGTTCGGGCTCGCACACCAGGACGACCTCGTGCGGTCCCGGCGCCGCCAGCTGCACGAAGGCATCACCTACCGCGACAGCGGTGCCGGCCGCGTCGACATCGAGGCCAACCGCGTCGAGCTCGCTGACGGCGGCACGCTGGACTACGACGTCCTGATCATCGCGACCGGCGCCCGGCTCGTGCCCGAGGAGACCGACGGCCTGACCGGACCCGGCTGGATGTCGACGGTCTTCAGCTTCTACGACCTGGCGGGTGCGACCGCACTCGCACGGGCGTTGCGGGAGTTCGACGGCGGCAGGCTGGTGGTCGACGTCGTGGACATGCCGATCAAGTGCCCGGTCGCGCCGCTGGAGTTCTGCTTCCTGGCCGACTGGTACTTCCAGGAGCGCGGCATCCGCGACCAGGTCCAGCTCACCTGCGTCACCCCGCTCGACGCCGCGTTCACCAAACCCGTCGCCGCCCGCACGCTGGGCGGAATGCTGCAGGACAAGGGCATCGAGCTGGTGACCGAGTTCAACACCGGCGAGGTCGACGGCACGGCCGGCAAGCTGATCTCGTTCGACGAGCGCGAGGTCACCTTCGACCTGGCCGTCGTCGTGCCGGTGCACGGAGGAGCCGAATGCGTCGAGCGGTCCTGGGGACTCGGCGACGCGCTCGGCTTCGTGCCTGCCGACGAGCACACCCTGCAGTCCAAGGTCAGGGACAACATCTTCGTCATCGGCGACGCCGCCGCGGTCCCCACCTCGAAGGCGGGTTCGGTGACGCATTTCGAGGGAGAGGTGCTGGCGCGCAACGTGGTGCGGTTCCTCGCGGGGGAGGAGCTCGACGCGAGTTTCGACGGCCACACCAACTGCTTCATCGAGAGCGGCTTCGGCAAGGCGCTGCTGATCGACTTCAACTACGAGACCGAGCCGTTGCCCGGCCACTACCCGTCGGCGGTGGGACTGCCGCTGCTCAAGGAGTCCCGGCTCAACCACCTCGGCAAGCTGATGTTCGCCTGGCTGTACTGGCACAGCCTCCTGCCCGGCCGGGACCTGCCCGGCGTGTCCACCGCCATGCCCGCGGCCGGCAAGCGGTTCGAAACCCGGTGAGGGGAACCTGAATGTCCACAAAGGTGTATGCGGGAACCGAGGTGTCGGTGAACGACGAGGGCTTCTTCACCGACCCCGGCCAGTGGCGTGAGGACATGGCGGCCGAGATCGCTCGGGAGTCCGGCGTCGGCGACCTGACCGACCGGCACTGGCAGGTCATCAACTTCATGCGCACGGAGTTCGCGGAGAAGGGCACCGGCCCCACCGTCCGCGCCCTGGGCAAGACCTCCGGCGTCAGCGTGAAGGAGCTCTACCGGTTGTTCCCGAAGGGGCCGGCGAAGCTCGCCGCCCGCATCGCGGGCATCCCGAAACCGCGCGGCTGCATCTGACCTCGGACGAAAGGACCGCTGCTGATGTCGGACAAGATCGAGAAGGTCTCCATCATCGTCTCCAAGGGCTCCCTGGAGGGGATCTACCCCGCGCTGATCATGGCCAACGGCGCCCGCGCGGAAGGCATCGAGGCCAACCTGTTCTTCACCTTCTTCGGGCTCGACGCCGTGCACAAGGCCCGGCACGAGCACATCAAGCTCGCCACCGTCGGCAACCCCGGCCTGCACCTCGCGACCTGGGCCGGCGGCCTGCCCGGCATGTCCGCCGTGATGACGCATTACCTCTCGCGCAAGATGGACGGACTGGACATCCCGCCGATCCCCGAGTTCATCGAGATGATCGCGGACACCGGGGCGGGTCTGTACGCCTGCAAGGCGTCCGTGGACCTGTTCGGTCTGTCCAAAGAGGACTTCATCGACCAGGTTCAGGATGTGATCACGGTCGGCGAGTTCTACGATCTGGCCGCGGGCGGACAGATCATCTTCACCTGAGGCTCACCGCGCGTCCGGGGCGGTGCTACTGCGGAGCACTCTCAGGTACTCGTTGTTCCCCAGCAGCCGCTGCCGCATGATGTGATCGGCTGAACGCCCAGCGAACGACCTGCCGAACTGCCCGTTCAAGGCCGCCACGTCCAGGTCCGCCGCCGCTGCCAGCGCTGCCCGGGTGACGCGGTGGTGATCTGGACGCCTGGTCACGCCGCCGACGTCGAACACGACCAGGTGGCTGGGGTCCGCTTGCGACACCACTGACCTCACGCCGGCAATCAGATCCGGCAACGGCACGTGCGGCGATGGCTTTTCGAGCGGCACAAGATACCGGTGGCGCGGGTTGTGTTGCACGTCGGGATACCGGCGCGCGAGCTGGTGAAGTGGTGCCGGGCCCGGCTCGCGCCGCACGTTGTGCCGCGCAGGATCGACATTCTCGGCGAGCGGCCTCGGTCACCGACCGGCAAGCGGCGCCGCGCCCCGGCACAGCCGATCCTCACGTCGCCGGAGTCGGCCGCCCGACCGGTTCCACCTCTCGGCCTGATCGACATCTCCGCCGAGCCCCAGGGACAGCGGCGGCTCGATGTACCACGCCGGCACTGCCTCGACCTCATCTCCGATGGCAGCGGTGCCCGCACGTCCGGCGGCGCAACGGTCTTCCAGTCAGCGCCGGTGATCTCGACACAGCCGCCGCCGGTCGCAAGGCGAACAGTCGTGACTCGATCGACTCCGTACCGCGCGCTGCCGAACGCGTGGTGAATCGCGAAACGGGAACTCGCCGAGTCACCCGAAACACCGCGTGAACGAATCCCGGATTCACACATGAGCCCACGCTTTTGTTAATTACCAACGGTTTCGCGCACGTCTCGACCTGCCTACCGTGCGATCTGGCCATGTGCTCACGCGTCCTTCGTGGCCGGCCCTCGTCGTGCTCGATCCGTCGATCAAAGGAACTCCTGATGCGTCATTCCTCCCTGCGTGCCCGATCTTTCCTGTTGGCTGCAGTCGTCTGCACCGGTGCCGCGACGCTGGTCACCACCCCTGCGTCCGCGGCGCCCAGCGCGCCGCACGCGGTGGCGTTGTCCTGCTCGACCGACTATCTGCCGCTGCCGGACCCGTCCTGCACACCCGGCGCCACCAACCCCGACGTCACCCAGGACACGATCGACCAGACCATCTGCGTGTCCGGCTGGACGCGCACGGTCCGGCCACCGGCTTCCTACACCAACGCGCTGAAGGTGAAGCAGATCGCGGAGTACGGCTACGACGACACCAGCACCGCCGACTACGAAGAGGACCACCTGATCCCGCTCGAGCTCGGTGGCGCGCCCCGTGACCCGCGCAACCTGTGGCCCGAGCCGCACTACGGCGACCGGACCGCCGCCAACAAGGACTCGATCGAGAACGCCCTGAAGAGGGCCGTGTGCAACGGCCAGGTCGCCCTCGTCGATGCGCAGAACGCGATCGCGACCGACTGGACGACGGCCAAGTCCGTCGTCGGCATCGGCTGAGGACGGCCGATCACCGCACGCCCCGTAGCCGTGCGGTGATCGGTGTCTCCGTCCTGGCCGTGGTCGCTGCGTTCGCCGCACCAGCGCGGTACCGCGCGGTGATCTTCACCTGGGACCGGCGCCGCCGACCCGCGGAGCAACCGACGCCTCCAGCAGCACCAACATCTCCGGCAGCTCGAAGAACCGCGCCACGTCCAACGCCGACCGAGCCCCGAGCGCCGGATCCGCACCCGCCGCCAGCAGCAACCGCACGGACCGCTCGGAACGGCGGAACACCGCCGCCCCGAGCGCCGTCTGCCCGCGGTCGTTGACCCGCCCGGTGTCCGCGCCGCGCTCCAGCAACGCGGCGACGGTGTCCGGGTGGTCGTGGTAGGCCGCGAGGATCAGCAACGTGTCGCCCGCGCTGTTCGTGAGGTTCACCGGGACGCCCGCGTCGACCGCTTCGGCGAGCCGCTCACCGTCACCGGCGCGGGCCAGGTCGAACATCCAGCGCAGGAACGTCAGCTCCTCCTCGGTGAGCGCGCTGGTCATGCGATCGTCGCCGGGAAGCGGTCCCACACCCGGTGGGCGCCGAGCAGGGTCATGAGCTCGGCGAACACCTTCGTCGCGTCGTCCCCGGTCACGATCCCCGCAGCGGCGGCGACACCGGCGGTCTCCACCGCCAGCCGGCCGTTGCCCCACGCACCGATCGCCTTCGCGTGGCGGTAGCACTCCTCGACCATCAGCAGAACGCGCGGGTCGACCGCCTCGCCCGGTGCTCCCGCCTTCGCGTCCCTCGCGGGCGTCGCGTCCGGGCCGGGCGGCGGGGAGCCCGCTACCAGCAGGGCGTCGAACTCGATCGAGCGCGCCGTCAGGAACGTGCGCTGGGCGACGAGACCGGAGTCGCCGATCGGGCCACCGGTCGGGGCGATCAGCAACGGCACCATGCCACCGGCGAGGACGGTCTCCCGCACGGTCCGCACACCGTCCAGCGAGGCCGGGTCCACCACGATGCCGATCAGTCGGCCGTCGGTCGGCCAGGTCTGCCCGACCTGGGACAGCGCCGGGCTGGGCATGACCTTCTTCGGGCGCACGGTGGCGGTGGGCGCCGGCAGGCCGAGGCCGCGGGCGACCTCCGCGCACAGCACCGTGTCGACGTTGGCCAGCACCCGCAGCTGCCGTTCCTTGATGGCCTGCTCGTAGCACTTGCCGAGCTCGAAGGTGAACGCGCGCACCAGGTGTTCCTTCTCGACCGGCGAGAGGCTCAGCCAGAACAGCCGCGGCTGCGTGTAGTGGTCGGCGAACGACGCGGGCGCCTGCCGCACCTTCACCGACTTCGCCACCGGTTGCGCCACCTCGGCGAACGGCCGGTCCTGCGCCTTCGCCACGAACGGGTTGCCGCCGTCCAGCGTGTTCGGCCGGTACGGCGCGACGCCCGCGTGCACCGCGTGCTGGTGGTACCCGTCGCGGAACATGTCGTTGACCGGCACGTGCGGGCGGTTGATCGGGATCTGGTTGAAGTTCGGGCCGGCGAGCCTGGTCAGCTGGGTGTCCAGGTAGGAGAACAGCCGGGACTGGAAGAGCGGGTCGTCGGTGACGTCGATGCCGGGCACCAGGTTGCCGAGGTGGAACGCCACCTGCTCGGTCTCGGCGAAGAAGTTCGTGGTGTTGCGGTTCAGCGTCAGCATCCCGACCGGCTGCACCGGCGCGAGTTCCTCCGGCACGATCTTCGTCGGGTCGAGCAGGTCGATGCCCTCGAACGTCTGTCGCGGCGTGTCGGGGAAGATCTGCAGGCCGAGCTCCCACTGCGGGTAGGCGCCGGACTCGATGGCGTCGGCGAGGTCGCGGCGGTGGAAGTCCGGGTCGAAGCCGTTGATCATCTGCGCCTCCTCCCACACCAGGGAGTGCACACCGAGCTTGGGCTTCCAGTGGAACTTCGCGAGCGCGGTCTCGCCGTCCGCGTTGACCAGCCGGAACGTGTGGACGCCGAAGCCCTCCATCGTCCGGTAGGAGCGCGGGATGCCGCGGTCGGACATGTTCCACATGACGTGGTGGGTGGCCTCGGTGTGCGTGGAGACGAAGTCCCAGAACGTGTCATGCGCGCTCTGCGCCTGCGGGATCTCCCGGTCCGGGTGCGGCTTGCCGGCGTGGATGATGTCCGGGAACTTGATGCCGTCCTGGATGAAGAAGACCGGGATGTTGTTGCCGACGAGGTCGAAGTTGCCTTCCTGCGTGTAGAACTTCGTCGCGAACCCGCGGGTGTCGCGCACGGTGTCGGCCGAGCCGCGCGAGCCCAGCACGGTCGAGAACCGCACGAACACCGGCGTCTCGACGCCGTCGCCGAGGAAGGCGGCCTTGCAGACGTTCGCCGCCGTGCCGTAGCCGACGAACACGCCGTGAGCGCCGTAGCCGCGTGCGTGCACGACGCGCTCCGGGATGCGCTCGTGGTCGAAGTGCATGATCTTCTCGCGCAGGTGGTGGTCCTGCAGCAACGTCGGGCCGCGCTCACCGGCCTTCAGCGAGTGGTCGGTGTCGTACAGCCGGGCTCCCGCCGAGGTGGTGAGGAACTCGCCCTGCTGAGCGTTGGTGGTCTGCGGCGCACCGGTCGGCGCGCCCGTGGGCGACACCGTCTCGGGGCCGGTCTGGTCGTGCTTGGGAGGCAACGGGCCGCGCGGCTCGGTCGGCTCTTCGAGCGACGGCGACTCGCTGTTCGGGACACCCGGTATCGGCGGGTTCACCATCTCGGTGACCTTGTCCACCGCCTTCTCGAGTGCCGCCTTCACGAGCTTGCCGGGCTTGCGGTTGGCCACTGCATCCTCCTCGGAGCGACGACGTCAGTCAGGCAGTACCCGCGCTTTCGTCATCTATGCGTCCCGAACCTCGAGGGACGAACCAGTGAGCGCCCCGCTGCAGGCCGATCCTCGTGACGTCAGCGTGAACGTGATCCTGCCGGTCTTCCCGTCGGACCAGGTGGCCGTGATGGTGATCGGACAGGTGCCGACCGGTGGAGGAGCGGGTGAAGAACCTGGAGCAGCACCTCGTCCCCGGCCCGGCAGTCGATCAGCGTCATGGCTCCGTCGTCCGGTCAAAGCAACGCTTCCCTTGCCGGAGTCCTGGGTCTGTCGTCGGTGGTGCACAGGATCCGATGGTCACGGAAGCCCGGATGACCTTGGTCCCGCTCCGGCCCCGACCTCCTGCCCTGCTGCGACGCTGCTCGTCGGCAGAGGATCGGCCCTGTTCGAGGAAAAGGAGAATCGACGTGGCGGGTCCGCAGCGGGTCGCGATCATCGGCGGCGGGATCTCGGGCCTCGCCACCGCGTACTTCCTCCACGCCAGTCGGCCCGCGCCCGAGGTGGTGTTGCTGGAAGCCGGCGGGCGGCTCGGCGGCAAGGTCCTCACCCGTGAAGTGGCGGGCCACCGGGTCGACACCGGGCCGGACGGATTCCTCCTGCGCACCCCCGGGATGCGGGCGTTGATCGACTCGCTCGGCCTCCGCCCCGCGCTGGTCACGCCGGCGTCGGCCGGTGCGTACCTGTGGTCGCGGTCGTCACTGCGACGGCTGCCCGCAGGCGCGCAGTTCGGGCTGCCGCACCGGATCCGGCCACTGCTGGAGTCCCGGTTGCTGTCCCCGGCCGGGCTCCTCCGCGCCGCGGGCGACCTGGTGCTGCCCGCGACCGCGCTGCCCGACGATCCCACGGTCGCCGAACTGGTACGAGCCCGCTTCGGCGACCAGGTCCTGGACCGCTTGGTCGACCCCCTCCTGGGAGGGATCCACGCCGGACGGGCCGACCGGTTGAGCGCCCGCAGCACGGTGCCCGACATCGAGGGACTCGCGCGCGAGTCCCGCAGCCTGCATCTCGCGCTGCGCCGCAGGGCGAACGGGGCGAGCTCCGGCCCCGCGTTCGCCACCCTGGAGACCGGCATGAGCGGGCTGGTCGACGCGTTGGCTGCGACCCTGGACGACGTCCGCCTCGGCACCGCCGCCATCGCCGTGGAACCCCTCGCACACGGCTACCGGGTGCACCTCGACCCCGGTGGGCCGCTGGACGTGGACGCCGTCGTGCTGGCGGTGCCCGCACCCGCTGCCGCCCGTCTCCTGGCCCCGCTCGCCCCGGACGCTGCCGTCGCCCTGGACGAGATCCCGTACGCCGATGTCGCCTCCGTCGTCCTCGCCTACCCCCAGCAGGCAGTGCGCCGCCCGCTCGACGGCACCGGCTTCCTCGTGCCGCCGGCCGAGGGCCGGTTGATCGTGGGCTGCACGTGGCTGCCCGCGAAGTGGTCGCATCTCGCCGATCCGTCGGTCGTCCTGATCCGCTGCTCGGTCGGCCGGCACGGCGACACCCGGTGGACGGTGTTCGACGACCAGGAACTCGTGGCGCGGGTGCACCGCGAACTGGCCCCGGCACTGGAGTTGTCGGCGCCACCGTTGCACAGCCACGTGCAGCGGTGGCCGCACGGGCTGCCCCAGTACACCGTCGGCCACAGTGGACGACTCGGGAGGATCGACACCGCCCTGCGGGCACTGCCCGGAATCCACCTCACCGGCGCGGCGTACCGCGGCGTGGGCGTGGCCGCCTGCGTGGCGGACGCCGAGCGGACCGCCTCCGTGCTGATCGACTCCGGTCGTGTCCGCACCAGTGGTCAGACCACCAGCGGCCAGGCGTAGCACTTGAACATTCCGCGCCAGTACATCGGCGACGGCACGTAGCGCTCGAACACCCACATGCCCCGCGGGATCCCCAGGGGGCAGGTGGGTGTGCGGTCGTACCGGTGGGCCTGGTGCGAGACGCGCAGCGTTGCCCGGTCACCGCCCGCGAAAGTCCACAGTGGATCGCGGACGGTTCCAGGAGGGCGATGTCGCCGGCACCGGCACGGCGCCCGCGGCCGTCAGCGCTGGCGCGGTCGGGTGAGGTGGGTGATGACGTCAGCGGCGGTGAAGTCCGTCCCGGCGCGGGCGGTCACGTCCGGGAGGAAGCCGAGGTCCTGGCCGAGGGTGATCAGGGGCGGCTCGGTGGTGCCGTCGTCGCGGTGCTGGGCCAGGCCCACGGTGGCCGTCAAGCCGTTGCACAGGCACCGGTGGCCTTCCGTCTCCTGTGCCGTGCCGCCCTTGCGGAGGTAGGTGTCGACGGGTTCGGCCGGGCACCGGTACCTGATGGCGCCGTTGGGCGTGCGGTACGGCACACGCAGGTACCCCAGGTCGCACAGCCGCGTTCGGGCGGTGTAGACGTCGTCCGCCGCCAGAGTGCCGGCCAGCTGGACCATCTTGAAGGGGAAACCGGTGGGTGAGGCACGCGGGTCGTTGCGCACCGCGAGAGCACCGGCCAGCGCGTGCTCGATCAACCGGCGGCGCAGGCCGGGATCGATGCCAGACTCCCGGCACAGGGCGAAGGCGCTGCCGACCTGGATGCCGGCCGCGCCCACAGCGTGCGCCGCGGCCAGCGCGCCCGCGTCGGCGTGCCCGCCGGCGAGCCAGAACGGCAGGCCGAGCGCCGCCACCTGAGCCGGGTCGACGTGGTCACGCGGTCCGTAGATCGGCTCACCGGCGGCGTCCAGGCACAGCTTCCCGCGTGGCGGTGCGCTGTGCCCGCCGGCGCCATGATCTTCCAGGACGTACCCGTCCGGCGTGGTGGCGGGGTCGCGGGCGAGGTAGGCGGCCAGCACCGCGGAGGAGACGATCGCCAGGAACCTCGGCCGGACCAGGGCGGGTGGTGCGCCGGCGGTCAGGGACGCGGGCTCGAAGACGACGGTGTGGTGTTCCCCGGCGGTCGCGCCCGCCACGGTCACACCCAACTCGCCCGGCTCGCCGCAGGCCAGCGCGTCGAGCAGTCCCGGTATCCCGGCGGGTATGCCGGCGCCCATCAGCACGTAGTCCACGCCGGCGAGCATCGCCCCGTACACGGCGGCCGGGGTGGCGAGTTGGATCTTCTCCAGGTAGTTGACACCCACCGGGCCCGAGTGGCCGCGCTTGGCCAGGTGCACCTCGACGAAGTTGCCCGCCACGGTCAGCTCGTCGCGGTGGCGGTTGGCGCGCAACCCCAGCCGCGGTACCGGCCGGAACGGGGTGCCCGCCGGCAGACCACCGGCCACGAAGTAACGCGCCAGGATCCGCTCCGCGACCCCGGCGACCGGAAACCGGGCCAGCGCTGCGCGCACGTGTCCACCGGGGTCGCCGCGTTGCAGTCGCCGCGCCAGCACCGTGTCCAACGCCACCCCGGACACCACACCCAGGTGCCCGGTCACCGCCACCGCGCGGGCCAGCCTCCAACCGGACACACCGACACCCATCCCGCCCTGGATGATCGACGGCAGTCCCGTCGGGTCGCTCCCCGCCTCCCGCGCTCCCAGCATCGCCTGCCCTTTCCTGCCGCGCGGACCACGGCACCCGGAGATCGGTGGTCTCGCTCCCGAGCTGCCGCTCGCCCACCGGTGGTACACCGGGTCGATACTTCTGCGTTCCCGTGACATCGCGGCGGGGTCGGAGGTCCTGTCCGCTGGTGACCTTCGGTCGTTGTGTGCTGTTCGGACAGTTCCGAGCACGGCCCCGACCGCCCTCCACGTCGAGGGCGTGCGCCGGACTGTTCCTGTTGCCCGCGATCGACGGGACTTTCGGCCCGTCGCATGGTGTGCGTGCGTTCACCGCTTCTCCCGGTGCGGCAGACTCGTTGCGGCTGACCGAATTGCCCGGCCACGCACCCGTCCGGGTACCGTTCCCCTTCGATGATCGGACCGCCCCTCGACCCACAAGGAGATTTGATGAGGACGTCGGTGCCGGACGACCGGCCGGTCAAGCTGGTGAACGCCGGCACGGGGCAGGTCCTGGAGGCCGCTCCAGGCGGCGCGCTGGCCGACACCTGGCGCCGCTCCGCGAACGACGCGTCCCAGCAGTGGCGGTTCAGCCGGGTCGACGGTCGCGAACACCTGTGGGAACTGACGAACGTCGACACCAGGGCGAGCCTGACCGAGGACATGACGCTGGCCGTCGACGGGGTGGCCGGTCGGTGGCGCGTGATCCCGGTGGCAGAGCGGGAGTTCGCCATCGTCTCGGCCGCGACCGGTCGAGCGTTGAGCAGCGCCGTCGACGACTCGTCGTACTACCACGACCCGCGGCAGCGCTGGAAGATCACGGCCGGCCACGCCGAACGCCCGACGCGCGCGGTGTTCACGTTGGTGCGCGACGAAGAGGTCTTCCTGCCGATCTGGTTGCGTTACTACAGCCGGTTCTTCGCACCGCAGGACATCCACGTGCTCGACCACGGTGGCGCCGACCGGTTCGCCGACGAGTACGGGTTCACCCGGATCGCGATCGACCAGCCCGTGTTCGGCGCGGAGTGGCAGCGGGAGACCATCCAGCGCCACCAGCACGACCTGCTCGACCGCTACGACGTGGTGCTGTTCGCCGACGCCGACGAGATCATCGCGCCGGAGCCCTGCACCGGCGACCTGGGCGACTACCTCGACAACTTCGACGAGGACTTCGTCACCTGCCAGGGGTACGAGGTCCTGCACCTCGCCGACAGCGAACCGGCGTTCGACCCGGGGCAGCCCGTGCTGGCGCAGCGCAAGCACTGGTATCGCAACGAGATCTACTCGAAGTCGCTGATCGCGCGGGTCCCGTCGTTGTGGAACCTGGGCTTCCACCAACGACTGGACCAGCGCAGGAACGTCGACCCTCTGCTGTACCTGCTGCACCTGCACCGGATGGACTACGAGATCTGCCTGGACCGCCACAAGAACCGCGCGGCCTTCCCCAGGGCGGAGAAGGACCGCGCGCGGGGCTGGGGTTACCAGAATCGGATCACCGACCCGGACGGCTTCCGCGAGTGGTTCTACCAGGACAGCTGCGGTGGCGGCACGATCCAGCCGGAGGAGATCCCGTCCCGTTGGCGCGGCATGGTCTGAGCGCGGCCGGTCAGCGGTGACCTGGTGAGCCCTTGGCAGCGCGCTGCCAAGGGCTCACGTCGGCGTCTGCGGCACCCCACCGCCTGGATGGCTGCCGGTCGGCCGTCCGGGCCCGGGACCTACCGATGCGGCGACGGGGACCGTCCCCTGAATTGCTCCAACGCGGCGCGTTCGGCTGCCCGCGCGGCGACGTCGGCGTCGCTGCAGAATCCGGTCAGGCGGCGTTTGAGGCAGAGCAGGCCCAGCAGGGTGCCGTTGTCGTCGATCACGGCGCGGCGGCGCTGCCCACTCGTCACGAGGAGCTCGCGGGCTTGTTCGGCCGGCAGGTCCGCCGGGATCGTGCGGCCCGACATGTGGGAGTGCGGCAATGCGAGTTCCGCGTCGTCGAGGTCGTCGCGCAGGTCGGTTCGCACGAGGGTGCCGATGAGGCGTCCGGACTCGGTGAGCAGGAGCAGGTGGACGTGGTCGTCGGTGAAGCAGGCGCGGGCCTGGCCGACGGAGGTGTCGATCGGCGAGGTCTTCGGGTGTCGCACCAGTACGTCGCCGACGGTCTTGCCGATCAGCGCCAGCGCGGTGGGAGCGGTCACGGTGTGGCCATTCGGTGAGAGTGGTCAGTGTCGGAGGTGGTGCAGGCCGCGGTCCCGCACGGTGGCCGGGGCCGGAGCAGCGGCGGCGGGTGACCCGCGGCGGGCGCGGTAGACGACGTAGGGGCGCCACAGGTAGGCGATCGGTGCCGACCACACGTGCACGAGCCGGGTGAACGGCCACAGCGCGAGGAACAGGAAGCCGCCGATCGCGTGCAGTTGGTAGACCAGCGGCGCTGTGGTCATCAGGTCGGTCTGGGGCGAGAACCAGAAGATGCCGCGGAACCAGACGGCGATCGTCTCGCGGTAGTCGTAGCCGTCGCCCAGCAGGTTCGTCCCGACGGTGGCGGTCATGCCGAGCACCACCATCGCCGCGAGTGCCACGTAGAGCACCTTGTCCATCTTCGTGGTGACGCGGCGGACCCGGCCGTTGACGACGCGGCGGGCGATCAGCAGGACGAGACCGGCGACGAGCACGACGCCCGTGATGGCGCCGCCCCACACCGCGGCTGCGTGGTAGACGTGCTCGGGAACGCCGATCTGCTCGGTCAGCGAGGCCGGCACGAGCAGGCCCAGGGCGTGGCCGGCGATGACGCCGAACGCGCCGAGGTGGAACAGCGGCGAGCCCAGCCGCAGGAGACGGCTTTCGAGGAGCTGGCTGGTGCGGGTGGTCCAGCCGAACTGGTCGTGCCGCCACCGCCACACGTGGCCGACGAGGAACACCGCCAGGCAGGCGTAGGGGACGACGATCCAGATGAGAGTGTTCATCGGGCGCTCTCCAGCGTCGGGCACGGTTCGGTGCTGAGGGACGGGCCGAAGCCGATGGCGTCGACGTCCGTGCCGTAGGGCGCCAGGCCGACGGACTCGACGGGCGGGCCGTCCTCGGCGAGGGCTCGGATCGCCTCGCGGTCGGTCTCGGTCAGCGGGGGCAGTGCGGTGACGACCGCGTCGAGCAGGTGGCGGTAGGGAGACCCGTTCTCCCGCAGGGCCGCGCGCAGCAGCTCCACACCGCGGCGGTGCTGGCGCAGCGGCGCCTCGCCGTCGCCGGGACCCGCGATGGCGGCGAACTCCAGCACGACCGGCAGCAGGTCGGGCAGCTCGCCGTCGGCCAGACGCAAGCCGTGGGCGCGGTAGCGCTGTTTGAGGGTGAGCAGGGCGATGCCGCGCTTGCGGGTGTCGCCGTGCAGGTAGTACGTCAGGTACAGCCCGGAGCGGCGGCGCAGGTCGAAGGTCTGCACGTAGTGGGTCTCGACCTCGACCGCGCCGGTGGTCAGGAACCAGTCGAGGAACGCCGCGAGCCGCGTCCGCACCTCGTCGTGGCTGATCTGGGCGACAGCCGCGCGCAACTCGTCCGCTGCCGCGAGAAGGCGTGCGTCCGGGTAGGTGAGCAGCGCGGCGCAGAGGTCGAACAGGCGGGTCCGGTCGGCACCGGCCACAGTGGACTGTTCGGTCACGGTCGCCTCCTGCTCGGGTCGATGGACAGGCCGATCCTGCCGTCGTCGCGGCGGGAGACCAGACTCGTGCGCCCGGGGCGGACCCGGGCACCGTCGGCCACGAGGTGGAACTGCTCGGCGGTGGCCCCGGTCATCCCCGGACCGCCGGCGCAGTCCAGCGAACAGTCCGAAGTGGATGCCGCCTGTGCCTCCAGGGCGGCGGCGTCCTTGGCGTAGGCGGTGGGAACGACGTAGCGCTCGTCGTACTTGGCGATGGCGAGCAGCCGGTACATGGCCTCGATCTCCTGGCCCGTCATGCCCACGGCCTCGCACAGCTCCTCGGCGACGGTGCCGTCGAGGGTCCTGGCCCGCATGTAGGAGCGCATCGCGGCCAGCTTCATCAGCACACCGGCCACGGCGTCGGCGTCGCCGGCGGTGAACAGCTCGGCGAGGTACTCCACGGGGATCCGCAGGTTGCGGATGGTGTGGAAGACGTCGTCGGCGTCGGTGTCGTCCAGGCCCGCGGCGCCGACGGCGTCCAGCACGGGGGAGAGCGGCGGGACGTACCAGACCATCGGCAGGGTGCGGTACTCCGGGTGCAGGGGCAGCGCGATCTGGTAGTCGCTGATCAGCCGCCACACCGGAGACGCCTGCGCGGCGAGCACCCACTCCTGCGGCAGACCGGCCTCGGTGGCCAGCCGCACGGTCTCGGGGTCGTGCGGGTCCAGGAACACCTTCCGTTGTGCCGCAAGTAGTGCCTGTTCGTCCTGCACGGAGGCCGCGGCGAGCACGGCGTCCTCGTCGTAGAAGACCAGGCCGAGGTAGCGCAGCCGGCCCACGCAGGTCTCCGAGCAGATGGTGGGCTGACCGGCTTCGATGCGCGGGAAGCAGAAGGTGCACTTCTCCGCCTTGCCGGTGGCGTGGTTGACGTAGACCTTCTTGTACGGGCAGGCCGTCACGCACATCCGCCAGCCGCGGCAGCGGTCCTGGTCGACCAGGACGATGCCGTCCTCCTCACGCTTGTACATCGCGCCCGACGGGCACGCCGAGACACAGGCGGGGTTGAGGCAGTGCTCGCAGATGCGCGGCAGGTGGAACATGAACGTCTTCTCGAACTCGAACTTCACCCGCGCCGCCGCGTCGGGGGCCATCGCGGTGATGTTCGGGTCGGTGGCGCCGCGCTCGTGGGCACCGCCGAGACCGTCCTCCCAGTTGGCGCCCCACTCCAGGCTGATCGGTTCGCCGGTGAGGGCGGAACGGGGCTGTTTGACCGGGGTGTCGGCCAGCCCGGCCGGTGCGGACACGAGGACGTCCTTGTCGAACGTCGCCGGCTCGTAGTAGTCCTCCAGCGTCGGCAGGTCGGGGTTGGCGAAGATCCGGGACAGCCGCTTGACCCGGCCACCGGAGCGCAACACCAGCCGCCCCTTGGCGTCCAGCTTCCAGCCGCCCTTCCAGCGCTCCTGGTCCTCGTAGTGCTTGGGATAGCCGATGCCGGGCTTGGTCTCGACGTTGTTGAACCAGACGTACTCGGTGCCCTCGCGGTTGGTCCAGGTCTGCTTGCAGGTCACCGAACAGGTGTGGCAGCCGATGCATTTGTCGAGGTTCATCACCATGGCGACTTGTGCGCGGATCCGCATGTCAGTACTCCACTTCCTGCGTGCGGCGGCGGATGACGGTGATCTCGTCGCGCTGGCTGCCGATGGGGCCGTAGTAGTTGAAGGCGTAGGTCATCTGGGCGTGGCCACCCGCGAGGTGCGTCGGCTTGACGAGCAGCCGCGTCATCGAGTTGTGGTAACCGCCGCGCTTTCCCTTGCCGCGACCGGCTTTCTCGGTCTTGGGCACGTTCACCGTGCGTTCCGGCGAGTGGTACTGGAACACCGTGCCCTCGGGCATCCGGTGGCTGACCACCGCGCGGGCCACGATCACGCCGTTGCGGTTGACGGCCTCGACCCAGTCGTTGTCGGCCACACCGGTCTTGGCCGCGTCCTCGACGCTCATCCAGATCACCGGACCACCGCGCGAGAGCGCGAGCATCAGCTCGTTGTCGTGGTACATCGAGTGGATCGACCACTTCGCGTGCGGGGTGAGGAACCGGACCGTCACGCCGCCGTCGGCCACGTCGCCGGGCTTGCCGAAGTGCCGGGCCATGTTCAGCGGCGGCCGGTAGCCGGGCAGGTGCTCGCCGAGCTCGGCCACCCAGTCGTGCTCGACGAAGAAGTGCTGCCTGCCGGTGAGGGTGTGCCAGGGCTTGAGGCGCTCGACGTTGATGGTGAACGGCGAGTACCGGCGCCCGCCCTTCTCCGAACCGGACCACTCCGGGCTGGTGATCACCGGCTGCGGCGCCTCCTGCGTGGCCGCGTAGGTGACGTGGTCGGTCTCGTGGCCCTCGACCAGATCGGTGAACCGCTGCCCGGTGCGCTTCTCCAGCTGCTGGAAGCCTTCGTGCGCCACCCGGCCGTTGGTCGTGCCGGACAGGGCGAGGATCGCCTCGCACATCCGGTCCGCTGTGGACAGTGACGGGCGGCCGGCGAACGGGCCGCCGGTCACGACACCGTTCTGGTGGCGCAGGTACTCGAGCTCCGCGGTGACGTCGACCGTGATGCCCTTGGTCGTCGTGCCGAGCTTGTCCAGCAGCGGGCCGACCGCGCGCATCTTCGCGCCGATGAGGGTGTAGTCGCGTTCGACCTCGACCAGCTTCGGCATCGTCACGCCCGGCACGGGCTCGCACTCGCCGCGCTTCCAGTCCCGCACCCGGCCCGACGGCGTCGCCAGCTCGTCGGGGGTGTCGTGCTGCAGCGGCGCGGCCAGCACGTCGCGGCGGGTCCCGAGATGCGTGACGGCCAGCTCGCTGACCTTGTCGGCGATCGACAGGAAGGCGTCGTAGTCGGTGTGCACCTCGGCGGGCGGGGCGACCGCGGGGGAGAACGCGTGCACGAACGGGTGCATGTCGGTGGTGGAGATGTCGTGCTTCTCGTACCAGGTCGCGGCGGGCAGCACGACGTCGGCGTGCAGGCCGGTGTTGGTCATCCGGAAGTCGATCGCGGTGAGCAGGTCGAGCTTCCCGGTCGGCGCCTCGTCCCGCCACGTCACGTCCCGGGGCCGTTCGTCCGGCCCGCACTCGTCCGCCGAGGCGAGGGAGTCCACGCCGAGCAGGTGCTTCATGAAGAACTCGTTGCCCTTGCCCGAGGAACCGAGCAGGTTGGCCCGCCACAACGTGAGGCAGCGGGGGAAGTTCGCGGGGTCGTCGGGATCGTCCGCGACGGCCTTGAGGCGTCCGGCGCGCAGTTCGGCGACGATGTGCTCGGCCGTGCTCACACCCGCCGCGGCGGCTTCGTCGGTGAGGTCGAGCGGGTTGCGGTTGAACGCCGGGTGGCCAGGTGACCAGCCCATCCGCTGGGCGGCCGCGACGGTGTCGGCGAACGTCATGCCCGCCAGCAGGCCCTGCCCCAGCGGGGACGCCAGCTCGTCGGCGGGCACCTTCTCGTAGCGCCACTGGTCGGTGTGCAGGTACCAGAACGGCGTGCCGGCCTGGTGGCGCATCGGGCGCTGCCAGTCGAAGGCGAAGCTCAGGTGCTGCTGCCCGGTGATCGGCCTGGCCTTCTCCTGACCGACGTAGTGCGCCCAGCCGCCGCCGTTGACGCCCTGACAGCCGGTGAGTGTCACCAGCGCGATGAACGCCCGGTAGGTCATGTCCGAGTGGAACCACTGGTTCGCCCCGGCTCCCAGCGCGATCAGGGACCGGCCGCGGCTGCGTTCGGCGTTGCGGGCGAACTCGCGCCCGATCTTCGCCGCCAAAGCCGCCGGGACACCGGTGATCCGCTCCTGCCAGGCCGGGGTGTGCGGGGACTCCGCGTCGTCGTAGCCGGAGGGCCACTCGCCGGGGAGGTCGCCGCGACGCACGCCGTACTGGGCCATCACCAGGTCGAAGACGCCGGTGACGAGCTGGTCGCCGACGCGCAGGACCGGGACACCGCGGCGGATGGTCGTCCCGCCCTCGGTCTCGCCGATGTCGAACCGCGCGAGGTCGATCTCGACGGATCCGCTGCCGTGGCCGAGCACGCCGAGCGCGGGCACGACGTCGCCGAGGTCGAGGTTCCACCGGCCCTCGCCCTCGGGGGAGTACCGGAACCCGAGCGACCCGCCCGGCACCACCGGCTCGCCGGACGCGTCGTCGAGCAGCACCGTCTTGTGCTGAGCGCCGGTGTCCTCGTCGCCGAGGTCGGCGGCGGTGAGGAAACGGTCGGCGACGTACACGCCCGGCTCGCGCTCCCGCAACGTGACCAGGAACGGCAGGTCCGTGTAGGACCGCACGTAGTCGGTGAAGTACGGCACCTGCCGCTTCGCGAAGAACTCGGTCAGCACCACGTGCCCCATGGCCATCGCCAGCGCCCCGTCGGTGCCGGGGTGCGGGGCCAGCCAGTCGTCGGCGAACTTGACGTTGTCGGCGTAGTCGGGGCTGACCGCGACGACCTTCGTGCCGCGGTAGCGGGCCTCGGCGAGGAAATGTGCGTCCGGCGTGCGGGTGACCGGGATGTTCGAGCCCCACATGACGAGGTAGGTGGCGTTCCACCAGTCCGCGGCCTCGGGGACGTCGGTCTGGTCGCCCCACACCTGGGGCGAGGCGATCGGCAGGTCGGCGTACCAGTCGTAGAACGACAGCAACGTGCCGCCCAGCAGCGCGTGGTAGCGAGTGCCGGCCGCGAAGGACGCCATCGACATCGCAGGGATCGGGGAGAACCCGACGACACGATCAGGTCCGTAGTTCTTGGTCGTGTACACGTGTGCGGCGGCGACCATGGTCGTCACCTCGTCCCACGAGGCGCGCACGAACCCGCCGCGGCCTCGCTGTCCTTTGTAGACAGCCGCCTTGCGGGGGTCCTCGACGATGTCGGCCCACGCCGCGACCGGGTCCCCGAACCGCGCGAGACCGGCGCGGAACATCGTGATCAGCGAGCCGCGCACGTAGGGATGCCGCACGCGGGAGGGCGAGTACTCGTACCAGGAGAACGACGCGCCACGGGGGCAGCCCCGAGGTTCGTAGTCAGGGCTGTCCGGACCCGTGGTCGGGTAGTCGGTCGCCTGGTGCTCCCAGGTGATCAGGTCGTCCTTGACGAACACGTTCCAGGAGCACGACCCGGTGCAGTTCACGCCGTGGGTCGATCGCACGACGCGGTCGTAGCTCCACCGGTCGCGGTAGAACGACTCCCAGGCTCCGGAGTCGATCTGGTGCAGCGTCCGCCCGTGGTCGCCGACCGTCTCCTCGGTCAGGAACCGCCGGACACCGAGCAGTGCACCGTGGCCCGGAACGTGATCGTTCCCGAGCTTCGCAGGTAGTTCAGGAAGGGAAGGCACGGTCCACGGCTCCTTCGGGTGGTTCTGGCTGAACTGCAGGCCAGAACCACGAAGGCGGGGACCGGCCAGGCACCACCAAGGATCACGAAGCATCGCCGGCGACCCACCAGGCGAACGTCCCGCATCCCGGATGACCTACGTCCCCGAGTCCTGGCGGGCACTCGCCGGCCAACGCGGAGACCACAGGTCGTGCTGCTCGACGGGTCGGCGTCAGTCGTCGCTTTCGTGGAGCATGCGGCTGGGAGTCCGCCGCAAGGCCGCGACGGCGTCGCTCAACGACGAGTAGCAGCCGATCACCCGGTCGACTCCTGTGACGCCCAGTGATCGCAGCACCGCGCGGTGAGTGGCCACGAGTGCGATGGCACCACCGCGGCAGGCGGCCTGCTGGTGGGCGTGGATGAGCAGGTTGAGACCGCTGGAACCGAAGAACGTCACGTCACGCAGATCGACCACTGTCCTGCTCAGCCCAGCCGCCGGTGCATCATCGAGCGCGTTGCGCAGGGGTTCGAGGCTGTCGTGGTCCAGTTCACCGCACACCCCGATGACCTGTACATCATCGCACCGCGATGAGCGCACGGTGACCTGGAAATCGTCGTGGTCCAGCTCGCCCATGGGTGACACCTCACCGACCAGGGAGAACGTCATCCGGATCCCCTGATGAAGTCGGGCCCGGACAGGCGCTCACGGTCATTCGACTGCGAACAGCGAACCAGAAACCCCGTCCTGACTCACTCCGACCGCCAGTCATTCATGCGAATGGTCCAGTGGAGGATCCCGGGCGCGACGGCACATCCGCTCAGTTCAGCGGGACCTGCCATCTCAAGCGGGTGCCGCCGTGCGGAACGGGTTCGACGGTGAGGTGACCGCCCGATTCGGCGGCACGGCGTTCCAGGTTGCGGAGCCCGCTGCGTGCCGCGCCCAGGTCGATGCCGACGCCGTTGTCGACGACGTCGAGGGTGAAGCGGTCGGTGGTCGCGTCGACGGTGACCGTCGCCTTGGTGGCCAAGCCGTGGCGCACGGCGTTGGACAGCGCCTCGCGCAGGACCGCCTCGGCGTGTGCGGCGATGTCGTCGGGGACGAGGGTGTCGACCGGCCCGGACATCTTGACCGTCGAGGTCAGCTCGCCGGCCTGTGAGGTGGCGATGTCGAGCAGGCGGTGGCGCAGGCTCGTCGCGGCCTCGTCGGGGGGAGTGTTCAGGTTGAAGATCGCCATGCGGAGTTCGCTGATGACGCCGTCGAGTTCGGTGACGGTCTGGTTGACGCGGCGCTCTGCGGGGTGACCTCGCAGCTGCCGGAGGCTGCCCTGCAGTTTCATGCCGGCGGCGAGCAGCCGCTGGATGACGTGGTCGTGCAGGTCCCGGGCGATCCGGTCGCGGTCGGAGAAGACCGCCAGTTCCTCGGCGGCCTGGCGTTTCTCGGCCAGCTCCAGCGCCAGAGATGCCTGGTCGGCGAAGGACGCCAGGGTCGGCACCTGCTCCGGCGAGTAGGGAGTGCGGCCTTTGCGCCGCACGGCCAGCAGGACCCCGACCACGTCCTGTCCGGAACGCATCGGTACGCCGAGTGCGTGCCGGTAACCCGGCAAGAGCCGGGTCAGCACGGGATGTGCGCTCTGGTCCAGGTCCGCTTCCAGCACCGGAGTCGCCGAGCTGAAGACCTGGCCGACGACCGGGTTGGTCAAGGGAATCACGCTGCCGCGCGGTATGGAGTCCAGGTCGCTGGCATCGACGCGGACGCAGTCGTCCTGCTCGTCGCGCACCAGCACCAGGGCGCAGTCGGCGTCGGCGAGCTCGACGGCCCTGCGGCAGATCAGCCGCAACGCGTGCTGCTGGTCCGCACCGGACAGCAACTCGGTGATGACCTCGCTGGTGGCCTCCAGCCGCCGTTGCCGCAGGGTGGCGTCGGCGAACAGCCGGGCGTTCTCCACCGCCACCCCGGCCGCCGCCAACGCCAGCACCACGACCTCGTCATCGGCCGTGAACTCCGTGGCCGAGCGCTTGTCGGTCAGGTAGAGGTTGCCGAAGGCGGCACCGCGCACACGGACGGGAACGCCGAGGAAGTTGCGCATCGGCGGATGGTGTTCCGGGAAACCGACCGAGGACGGGTGGGTGGCGAGGTCGGTGAGCCGCAACGGCCGCGGGTCGGCGATCAGCTGCCCGAGCAACCCGTGTCCGGTCGGCAGCGGCCCCATCTGCTGCCTGGTCTGTTCGTCGATGCCCACGTAGACGAAGTTGGACAGCCTGCCGTCCGGCCCCAGCACTCCGAGCGCCCCGTACCGGGCGTCGGCCAGCTCGGTCGCGGCCTCCACGATCCGCTTGAGCGTCGAATCGAGCTCCAGCCCGGAGCCCACCGCGATGACCGCGTCCAGCAACGCCTGAAGCTTGTCCTGGCGGTAGGCGATCTGGTTGAGCCGATCCGTCACCTCCTGCAGCAGCTCGCCGAGCCGCAGTCCCGACAGGTCACCCAAGGCGGGGACCACCTGACGGCGAAGGCGAGGGTTCGGGCGTAGGCGCGGCATCGGAGTCGGAGCCCATGCCCAGCGACTACCCGCCCCCGCGACGAGGTAACCGGAGACCACCCCGAAGGGCTCAACCACCGAGGACCTGCCGCAACGGTGTCCTGGTCACCAGCACGTGGCCGATGCCGAACGAGGCCACGATCCCCACAACCGCAGCCACCAGGGCCTTGGCCTCGGCGGGCAGCGCCAGCGGCCTGAGCGCGACCGACGTGGCCACCAGCACAGGGCCTTGAAGAACGAAGGCTGCGAAGGCTGCCCGGCGGGTGGACCGGGAGAGCCTCCACCGGCCCGGCAGGCGTTGCGCCACACCGAGCAGCGCCACCGAGCCGAACACCACGAGTACGGCCTCAGCGACCGCCAAGGCCAAAGCCTGCCAGTGCGGTCCTCCGAGGAAAGGGGTGACATCGGGCATGCCACCGCGCACCACGATCACGCCGAGGGCCACGACGGCGATCAACACGAGCACGGCTGCCGTGATGCTCTTGGACCGGCGGGCGAGTGCCTCCGGAACCCGGCCGACGATGCCCGTGTCCGCCGCGAGCAGCCCGAGCACGAACATCCCGGCCAGCTGGGGCCACTGCCACAGGTGCAGGTCCCCCGGCTGACCGCTGCGCGCCGGGAACGCCAGCCGGACCAGAAAGGTGGTCACCGCGATCACCACCACTGCGACCGGCAACCAGTGGTCTCGCCACACCGGCAACCGGTGCCCGTAGCGCGCCCACGCCGCGTACCCGAGCGAGAACAGCAGCAGGACCTCGGCGAACCACAGCGACCCGCTGTCGAGCACGTGGTCGCGCTGGGTCAGCACCCACCAGTACCCCACGTCGTGGCCCGCTGACCGGTAGGCCAGCAGCATGCTCGCCGGCCACAGCACGACGGCGGAGACGACGAACGGCACACCCAGCCTCACCGTCCGCTCGCGGGCGAAGCGCCGCGGCCCGCGCCGGTGCAGCGATCCGGGAGTGAACAGACCTGCCAGGAAGAAGAACGTTCCCATGAAGAACAACCCGGACGGGCCCAGCGCCGCCATCAGGGCCAGCTCGACCTGCGGGGTCAGCGTGGTCTCCCGGACCTCGTCGTAGGGCCAGCCGCCGACGGCGGAGTAGCCCAGCAGCGCGTGACCACCGATGACCCATGCGACGAGCACCGTCTTCAGGTCGTCCACAGCAGGTTGACGCGTGCGGGGCTGGTCTGAGGTCGCTCGGTCGATGGTGCTCACGCTGTCGAGTGTTGGCGGTCGTGCGCACCGGTCGCAGTGCCGCTGGTCCGTACCGGACCGGGTAGGAAGCCTCACTCGCCGAGACCGGCACCGGTCATCTCCGGTGGTGACCTTTGCGTCTGAAAGGACTGCGGGCCTGGTTCGGTGAGATCCGGCTGCCCGTGGTGCGACCGGGCTCGACCGTCATGCCGGGCAAGATCAACCCGGTCGTCGAGAACAGCATCGGGTTCGCCACCGCGTACCAGATCTTCGGCCGCGGCACGTGGTGATCGAACACGCGCCGCCAGAGCCCGCGGATGCCGCCTGCCGCCGGCGACCTGACCGGCGGCACCTTCACGGCCAGTCGCCGATCCGTCGTCCGATCAGCACTTCCGGCAGGAGGTAGGCGTGGACCGCCTCACC
>NZ_JBEXJN010000053.1:0-60958 GCF_040609115.1 Lentzea sp. NPDC004782 | reverse complement strand
CAAACTCCGCTGCTGCCCCCGCCGCGCCGGCCGACTGGCCAAAGCCATCCACGTCCTACAGAACTACGAGATCACCGCAGGATGAAAAAGGCTCAGTGACGTTTTGGTATTTCGACAGCTTTGTTCACATCCGAAGAACGCAGCCGATTGCGGTAGCGGTGGTCGCCCAGCACGAGAACCGCACGGATGAGGCAGCGATCAAGGGCTGATCCCGTTGCGTGCACCGTGTGTACGGTCGGATCGATGCTTGACCGGAGGGCAGGGCTGCCCGGACCACCGCCGAGCCGCGGCACGACAACCAGCGGGGGTGACGCAGCGTACAACGACGACTACGCCGCCAGATTGAAGAAGGAAGCCTCCCTGGACCTCACGCTGGTGAACACTCCTCTCACGCCACCGCCCAAACGGAGTAATCACTAGACTCGGAAGAGTACGGAGAGTAACCGACGGTCGCGCTGCTCGCTCAAATTCGAACGACCGACTCCCACCGCAAGCGCCGACTCTCGTTCCAGCCGCTGGAACATCGCCTCCTGACTTTAGCTGCGTTGTTCTATGGTCCGGGACACAGAGGGGCGAGGCGCTGGGCTTCGTTCAGGTCTGCAGGGGTTCATCGCATCGGAGTTGAGCCTGCGCGCCCATTTTGCGGCGCTCAGGTCTCGTCAACCTGTGATTCAGTGGAGGCGGCAACGGTATGACTCTGGCGACTGAAATGCCGATTCTGGATTTGAAGGACGTCATCACACCGCGAATGCTTGAGGCGGCGGCTCGTCCGGTGGTGGTTGTGCGAGACGAGGAGATGTACCGACGCGTGGCTCAAAGCCACGCGTTCATGCGGAGTTCACTGTCGAGCGGGCAGGAGGTGTACGGGGCGACGACCGGGTTCGGTCCGCTGGTCACCTTCGGTGGGCGCGGCAGTGAGGAGGGACAGTGTGACAACGCGCTGCAGCACCTGACCGCGGGCCAGGGACCGGAGTTGGCACGTGAGGTCGTCCGGGCAGCGATGCTCGTCCGGACCTGGTCGCTGTCGCGGGGGTTGTCGGGACTGTCTCCGGCTGCGCTGGACATGCTCTGCGCGGCGCTGGAGACCGACTTCACACCTGTTGTGCCGTCTTTGGGCTCGGTGGGTGCCAGCGGAGATCTCATCCCGCTGGCACACATCGCGCAGAGCCTGCGCGGGGTGGGCGAGGCTGAGGTCGGTGGCGTGAGGATGGGCGCCGCGGAGGCGCTGGCGGCGGCAGGGCTGCGGCCGTTGGTGTTCAGCGGGCGGGACGGCCTGTCGATGGTGAACGGCACATCGGTCACCAGCGCCGCCGCCGGTCTCGCCGTGGCGTCGCTGAGGCGTTCTTTCGAAGCCGGTCTGCTGCTCACGGCGTTGATGGTTGATCTGCTGGGCGCGGAGCCGGCTTTCCTGATGCCGCAGCTGTTGCAGGCGTACGGCCATCCGGAGACCGTGATGGTGGGAGCTGTGTTGCGGGAGTGTCTCGAGGGGGTTCGGCCCAGCGGTGACCGGCCGTTGCAGGAGCCGTACAGCATCCGGTGCGTGCCCCAGCTGATGGGTGCGGCGCGATCGGCACTGGATTGGGCCGCGCTGGTGGTCGAGCGTGACCTCAACGGTGTCAGTGACAACCCTTTGTTCTTCCCTGGGGACGGCGCGGTCGGTCATGGCGGCAATTTCTTCGGCCAGCCGGTGGCGTTCGCGGCCGACATGCTCGCCATCACCGCGACGCAGATGGGCAACCTGGCGGAGCGACAGCTGGATCTGCTGGTGGATCCGGTGCGCAGCAGCGGGTTGCCGCCGATGCTCGCCTCCCAGCCGGGAGTGCAGCACGCGGTGCAGGGGGTGCAGATCGCGAGTACCGCGATCGTCGCGGCGATGCGCCGGTCGTGCGTGCCCGCCAGCATTCAGAGCCTGCCGACGAATCTGCACAACCAGGACGTGGTCCCGTTCGGGACCCAGGCCGCGCTGACCGCGCTGGAACAGGCGCGCAACCTCAGGCTGTTGCACGGCAGTCTGGCGGTCGCGCTGCGCCAGGCGGCACACCTGCGGCCGCAGGGCGCCCATGCTCCCCGGTGCGCGGAACTCCTTGCGGCGCTTGCGGAGCGGATCGCGCCGATTGACGAGGATCGGCCGTTGCACTCGGATGTCCGTGCCGCGGCTGATGTGCTCGATCGTTTCGTGGACGGGAAGGTGTCGCGGTGAAGGTAGGCGGAAAGATCGCGCTGAACTCGGTCGCACTGTGGGTTCCGGAAGGACGGGAGCAGATTCCGGAGTCCAGCTGCGGACCCGAACTCCCGGGGTACGGGCTGCCGGTGCTGCGTCTGACGGCGTTGCCGGTGGCGGAGATCGCACCACCGGAGATGGCGGTGCTGGCCGCGCAGTCCTGCCTGAAGCAGGCGAACGCCGACGCGGCGGACGTGAGCATGCTCATCCACGCGTTCACCTACCATCAGGGGCACGACGCCTGGCCCGCCGCGCACTACATCGCCGACCAGATCGGTGCGACGTCTGACACGGTTCCGTTGATGCTGCAGCAGTTCTGCAACGGTGGTCTGGCCGCTTTGGACATCGCGACGAAGTCGTTGCTGGCCGATCCCGACGCGGGCCCCGTCCTGATCACGACCGCAGACCGGTTCTGTCCGCCGGGCTGGCACCGCTGGGAGAAGGGCCGCCCTGGCGGATTCGGCGACGGAGCCACTGCGGCGCTGGTCACCCGTAGCGGCGGTGACCTCGACGTGATCACTCTGCTGTCGATCGCGCACGCGGCCGCACCCGAGTCGGAGCGGTCGTTCCGCGGCGACCGGGAGTTCACCCCCGCGCCGATGTGGAACAGGACTTCCATCGATTCCCCGAGCATAGCTAACATGGCCGAAGGCGGAGGCGCACCGGCTGGGACCACAGAGGCCCTCGAAGCCGTGATGGCGATGCGGCAGGGGCCGCGACGGTGCCTGGAGCAGGCACTCGCCGATGCGGGTCTCGACGTTGCGGATCCGCGCATTCGTCACGTCGTGCTGCCTCGCATCGACCAGGTGCTCATGGATGTCATGTACGGCGGTGTCTTCGACGACCTCGTACACGCCGAGATACTCGTTTTCGGTACTGAGACCGGACATCTGGGCCCTGGTGACGCCGTCGCGAACCTGATCGATCTCCGTGAAGGTGGCTACCTGCGCCCAGGGGAGATCGTCGTGCTCGTCACCGTCGGAGCGGGGTGGAGCTGGTCGACGGCGGTGTTCGAGGCCGGAAGCGGGTGGCCGCTGTGACCGAGCCGTTGATCGGGCGCGATTCCTGGTGGGGGCTGGACGCGATCGCCGCCGCACCCGCGAGTGCGGTGTGGGCCGAGGGCAGCGAGGCGATCACCTACGCGCGACTGCGTGAGGAGGTCGACGCGGTCCGGGTCCGCAGTCGGGCGGCTGGTGCCCGCAAGGGATGTACGGTCGCGTTGCGCGTCTCGCCGAGCTTCACCTTCCTGTGGTGGCTGTTCGGGTTGTGGGCAGACGGCATCCGGGTGCTGCTGCTCGATGCCCGCATGAAGGACGCCGAAGCCGACGCGGTCATGGAGCAGGTCGCGCCGCACTTCATCGTCACAGGTGAACCACCCACCGATCCCCTGACGGCGTTCCACGACCGGTACGAGGTGACGCTCGAACAACACGTTGCCGTCGGAACCGCAGAGGACGACGAACTCGCTCTGATCCAGTGCAGCTCCGGGTCCTCGGGGGTGCCCAAGATCGTCGGAAGGACGGCCGCGGCGTTGCTGGCGGACGTCGACCGAAACGTGGCCAACCCAGGCATGCCGAAGAGAGGTGAACGCGTCTATCTCCTCAGCCCGGCGACACATGCTTTCGGGCTGATGGCGGGCGTGCTCACCGCCCTGCGGGCCGGTGCGACGCTCGTCCTGCCCGACCGGCTGCACCCCGAGGACCTCGCTCTGCGCGCCTGTCTGGCCGACGTTGCCGCGATCTTGGGAGCGCCGGTGCACTTCGACCTGCTCGGCAGAGCGTCCGGTGACCACCGGCCGCCCTCGCTGCGGCTCGCCGTCTCCTGCGGTGACGCGCTCCCTCCCTCAGTGCGTGATCGTTTCGCGGAGAAGTACGGGGTAACGGTCGGTCAGGTGTACGGGATGACCGAGGTCGGAGTGATAGCCACCGACCTGACTGGTTCGTGTGCTCCTCCGGCAGTCGGAAGGACACTCCCCGGAGTGGAGGTCCGGATCGTGGATGGTGAGTTGTTCGTCCGCAGCGACCGCTGCCCGTACATCGGGCCGGACCAGGAGGGCCGGTACGCGGACGGATGGCTGCGCACGTTCGATCGCGCCGAGTTCGAGCCCGGTTCAGGTGCGTTGCGTGTGCTCGGACGTGCCGACTCGGTGCGCAACATCGGCGGGCTCAAGGTGGACCTCTCCGAGATCGAGCAGGTGCTGCGCGGACATCCCGAGGTGATCGACGCACTGGTGACCTGCGGCGCGCCGGAAGCCGCCGACGGGCCACAGGTTCCGATGATCGAGGCGTACATCGCCACCACCGGAACACCCACGCCTGAGGAACTGAGTGAGTGGTGTCATCGGCGGCTCAGCGACTTCAAGGTACCCAGGAGGTGGCACGTGGACACCGACATCCCTCGCAACGCGGCGGGAAAGGCGGACCGCCGCAACCTGACGAGGAGCACCGGATGAACAAGACCGATGTCCGGCAACTCGTACTGGATGTCTCGTACCTGAAGAGTGCGTTGTCCTCCGCCGACGACTCCCACCTCGACGCGGAGGAGTTGCACCTCGACTCCCTGACCCTGGTGTGGTTGATGATGACCATCGAGCGACGGATCGGCCGCCGTGTGTCCGTCACCCAGCCGGTCACGGTGGATTCGCTCCACCTGTCCATCGTCGGGGAGAACAGTGCTGCGGACTCACCGGCGAGCTCGGGTGTCGAGGTGCTCGACCGGCTCGTCGAAGTGGAGAATCTCAACGATCCCTCCGCGTACTACGAACACCTTCGCACCACATCACCGATCGCGCTCTACCCCGCCCGGCACCTGGACACGCTCTTCGGGGCTGAGTACTACTGCTTCGTCAGCCGCTACGCGGAAGCGCGGTACATCATGACCTCGCCGTTGTTCCGCGTACCGGATCTCGGCCCGCTCTTCCCCCAGGGCGACGATCCGAGGGTGAACAGGATGCACCAGTTGTTCGCCAACAACGTGCTGGCGCTCAACCCTCCACTGCAGACTGAACGCAGGAGGCTGCTGACCAGCCTGCTGTCCGCGGGTGCTGCCGAGCAGCTGCGTGAGATCACCGAACGGTTGTGCGAGGAAGCCGTTGCTTCGGTGGTCGGCAGGTTGCAGGCCGGCGACGAGGTCGACGTGCACGCGGCGCTGTCGGAGAAGGTGGCATTGGAGACGATCGCGACCTTCCTGGGCGTCTCCCCGGAGGACGCGGTCCGTCTCAAGCCGTTCGCGTCGGATCTCATCGACGCGTCCCACCCCGTCCGCGACAAGCGGACGATGGCTACCGCGGTGGAAGCGGTCGACGCGCTCCAACAGCACTTCTCCGGTCTGCTGGCCGAACGTGTACGTTCACCGCGGGACGACCTGGCGTCACGGCTGGGCGCCGCGGTCGTCGGCGACCAGGTCGACGAGAGGGACGTCGTCGACGTGCTCATGGGACTGTGGATCACCGGGTTCCTGTCCACCGCGGCCGGCATCGACACCGCCGTCGTCAACTGGGCGAGGGATCGGGCCCTGTTCGCCGCGGCCAACGAGTCGCCCGCAGGGCTGCGCGGCTACGTGAACGAGTCGCTGCGCCTGGACCCGCCTCTTCCGACGAGCGGTGCCATCCGGGAAGCCACCACCGACATCGAGCTCGGCGGTGTCACCCTCCCGCGCGGCACTCAGGTGATCATCCTCTTCGGAGCGGTGAACCGCGATCCCGAGGTGTTCGAACATCCGGAGAAGTTCCTGCCCCTGCGCAACAACTCCCAGGCCATGTCCTTCGGCGTTGGAGCGCACTACTGTGTCGGAGCGCAGTTGGCGAGGATGGAGATGTCCGCCGTCATGACCCAGCTGGACCGGCGGCTGCAGGCGCAGGTTGAGGTCACTGAAGCGGTCCGGCGGAAATGCCTCTTACCGCGTATGTACGACACGCTCAAAATTCGGATCAGCGGGACGGCAAGGCAGACGTGAACCAGAATGAGACGTGCCGAAGGCGGTGCGGTGCTGAGGATCCTTTCGGGCCGTTCGGCGTGTTCGTGTGAGTCGGCGGGGCTCCTGAGGCCGTGCGGACTGTCTGCTCATCGAGAACTGGTGTGGATGCCAGCCGCACGGACCCGCGTTGAGGGCCTCCGCGGTGTGGAAGCGCAATCATGGGGTTGCATTCACGAAGAACCGCGATCCGGCGATGACCGAGCCGTCACAGGAGTTCGTGTTCCCACTCGCTCCGCTCTCGTCGGAGGACGCCGTGGCTCTGCTCGAGTCCCTCACGGGTGCCGACGCCGTACATGCCGACCAGGAGGCCGCGCTTGGACTGGTGACGTTGTGCGGCAACCTGCCGCTCGCAGTGCGGATCATGGGCAGCCGGCTGGCGACGAGGCCGCGCTGGTCGTTGCTCCACGTCGTCAGCCGGTTGCACGACGAACGGGTCCGGCTGGACTTCCTGACCGCCGGTGATCGCCGGCTGCGCTCTGCTTTCGCAGGTGTCGTTGCGCCGCTTGTCGCCACGAGCCGCACTGGTGTTCCGCGGGCTCTCCGTGATTCCGGGAGATCATCTCGACGGTGTTCTCGCCTCGGTGGCCACCGGACTCCCGCTCGCGGAGTGGAAGTCCTGCTCGATGAGCTGGTCGAGGCGTCCCTGCTCACCTCGGCCGATCTCATCGGTCGCTTGCGGTTGCTCGAGCCGATCCGGCTTTCGCGCGTGAACGCCGGCCGAGGACGAAACGCAGGACGTGAGCGATCGGTTGCGCGACGAAACGCTGCGCCATCTGCTGGGCCATCCGCTGGGCGAGGCGTGGAACTGGCTGGAGCGGGAGCACGTCAACTGGTCGGCCTCGTCCGGTGCCGCGTCCGGACTTGGTTGGCACGCCGAGGTACTGGCACTCGCCAAGACCATGTGCCGGCGTGGGTCCGTCCGTGATGAGATCAAGAGCTGGAAGGAGGTGTACCGGCTCGGGGCCGCTGCGGCGCGCGAGCTCGGTGACCGAGTCGCCGAGACGGAGATGTTCGACCAGTTCAGGTGAGCGCAGCGCTGCACCAGAGTGCCTGACTCATGATGGTCTGAGCGGTCACCCGCCGAGGGGAAGCGGCGCTGGAATGAGCCAGGCCGTTGAAGAGGAATGTTGTCGCGTTCGCCGATCCTGGCGACGCCACCGCGGGAGTGCGTTGCCGGGCCCCAGAACTCGTGGAGGCAATCCGCCGTTGCGGACTGTCCGAGCCGTGCCGCAGCCAGCGAGGGACATGACCGAGAACGTCCTGGAATCGCTGGCCGCCGTGGCGAACGTTCTGAAACTATCAGCACGCCAGGGAGGAGCCGTACTGGTCGTTGTGTCGCCTGGCGCGATGGCTCCTGATCATCCGCACCAGTGAATAGCCGTTGAACCTGAGCGCCCGCTCCGCTGCCGCGTGGTCGAAACACCCGATGCGCCCGCTCACCGCCAGCACGGCCGGCCACTGCTGCCCGCTGGTGGAGTCGCGCATGGCCAGTGCGGCACTGGTCGTGCCGTGGCCGAGTTCGAGGCCGTGAGCGAAACCGGTGCTTCTGATCTCCGTCAGATCCGCCGCGGATGGCCTGCCGGGGATCGCGCCTCCGCTTTCGGGCTCGTACGCGTGCAACAGCTTGAGGACCGCCGAGGGCACCGGTGATCCGGGCACCGCATGGACACCTCGGTGGTTGTAGATCTGGTTGACGAGCGTGGGGCCGTTCCTCGTCAACAGCCAGGCGCTCGCGGTACCACCGGTGGCGATGTGCACTTCCACGAGGTATGGCGTCGACTCGGCGCGAAGCAGAGACGCCAGGGGGTTGCTCTCCAATGTGGACTTCGCCGCCATACGGTGGCCAGGACGGTATAGCCCGTCCTGGCGCAACAGCAGTCCGTGGGCGCACAGCCTCGCCAGCAGCCGGTGGGCGGTCGACTTGGGCAGGCCGGTACGGCGAGTCAGTTCGGTCAAGGACAAAGGGGCGTTGCTTGCCATCACGGATGTCAGCACGATCAGCGCCTTGTCGACAGCGCTGAGCACGACACCCTTCTCACGATCGGGCGCCTTCGCGACGCCTAGGCATTCTGCCGACTGAACGTCCATGGCTTAGAGGACTCTTCCTGATGAGCGGGTCTGCACGAGGGCGTTGGTTTTGGCGCGGAGTTCGCCTGCCGTAGCTCAGAAACGCATGGCAAAGCTACGGTTCGCGACCGTTCCGTATCGGAATCCTTGTCCAGACGGACATGCGCGCTGCACGTTCTGACATTCAGCCTGGTTGCGCGACGGCGAAATGAGAGCCGAACGTGGTTCGTTCCGCCCTGCAGACTCCTTCTCAAGCGTTGAGCTTGCTGCCTGGTGCGCCCGCGAATCCGGCAGCGGTGTCCTGCATCATGGTCACGATGTCGTCGGGTAGCGCGGCCCCCACCTCCGCGTATCCAGGCAGGTCGATCGGCCGTGCGGCGAGGTCGCACAGCACCGCCGCGACGCGGAGCAGCGCGTGTGTGCGGAACTCTTCCTGCGTTACTGTGGTTCTGTAGACGAGGAAGTACGAGTCGAACAGGCGCTCCTCATCGGCAGTGGCGCCACACCGTGCTCGCCCACCGGATTCCTTGAACAGCGAGCCGCCCTCGGGCACCAGGATCTGGCCGACCGCCATGTGCACCGCACGGTTGCGCCGGACCGCGGACTTCAGCGGGCTGTCGCGAGGGATCGGTAGTTGGCCGAGCAACCAGCGCACCCACGTGTGGTCCCTGGCCCACAGGCCGCTGAAACTCGGGTGCAGCGCGGCCATGTCCGGCCTGATCACGTTGCGGTACAGCGGTTCCCCGCAGCTGCCCGCGTACAGGACCGTCGAGGTGTACCGGTCATACCACCACGCCGACTCCTCGAGTCCTTCATCCGTGACGCCCGCAGTGACCATGCGGGCGAGCACCTCAGCCAGGCGCCGCCACACGCAGAACGCAACGTGATGGCCGAGCAGCCACCGGAAGCGCGCCCGGCTTGCCGGGTCGTCCAGTGTGGACACTGCAGCAGGATCCGGCGCGATCGTCAATCGCAGGAGGCCGACGTGTGTCTCTGTTGCATCGCTTCCTCCACAAGCGGATGCCGGCTCGGTGGCCAGGGGCCGCGCGGGCAGTGGCATCGGCAGGACATCTGTCGCCCGCCGGATCAACGCCGAGCTTGCATCGGCTTGGTCGCGCCTCACCCGAACTCCAGGTGCTCGGCGGCGAAGGACTCGATCCCAGCCGACACGACACCGGCGCAGAAAGGTCGCCGGTCGAGATCCCGGATGACACCGTGGATCTCGGCGGTGAACAGCCCGCTCACCTGATCGAGCAGCACCGCGTCCAGCCGGACGTCAATGCCGGTGTGTCTGTGCAGGTTGAGATCGTGCGTCGTCATCACGGCGACCTCCGGGATTCGTCGGTCAGAAAGCGTGCGGCGCATCCCCTCCAGGCGAGGCCTGTCCTTCATGGATGCCGCAAGGCTCATCGGTGGATGAGATTGTGGGTTTTGCCGCAGCCGCTGTCTCACTTGAGTCCCAGGCCATGGGACACATCGTCCTTTTGCTGGTTCGGGCAATTGTGTTCCACGAGGTGGAATCCTGGCCGGGAGGTCCTGCTGGTACTCGTGAAGCAGTGATTCTCTGAGTGAGTGGAGGTCAGCTGTGAATGGCATCCCAGCCTGCCCGAACCAGATCGACAAGTGGGTCCAGCTGACCCCGGAGGTGCTCGAGTACGCGCTCACCTGCACTGAGCAACCCGTTCCCGCACAACGTCGGTTGATCGACGCCACCGCTGCGCTGGGACAGGTTTCCGAGATGCAGGTCGTGCACGGGCAAGCGGTCTTCCTGACCGTGCTCACCGCCGCGATCGGTGCCCGCACTGTCATCGAGATCGGTACCTTCACCGGAGACTCGGCGCTGGCGTTCGCACGCGGTCTCGCGCCGGGCGGAGTGGTCGACACCTACAACGTCACCGACGAATGGTCGCAGATCGCCTCGCGGGCGTGGCGGGAGGCCGGGGTGACCGACCTGATCCGCCAGCACATCGGTAACGCCGCGGACCTGCTCGACGAGCTTCCACAAGAGTCCTTTGTGAATATTGCGTTCATCGATGCCGACAAGGTCGGCTACATCACCTATTGGGAGCAGCTTGTACCCAGGATGGTCGACAACGGACTGATCCTCGCCGACAACGTGCTCTACTACGGCGATGCGGTGAGCCCTGAAGCCGAGGGCAACGCCGCTGCGATCCGAGCGTTCAACGAGCACGTGATGGCCGACGACCGAGTGCAGCCGACCATGCTGCCGCTCGCAGACGGGTTGACCATCGCACGGAAGCTGCCGCGGCCGAACTGAACGCAGCCGATCTGGCGCCGCGGCCATCAGGGTCGTGGTCACTTCCGCAAGAGACTCGGCGACCCCGATGGGCACCACCTCATCGGCGCGAACGTCGCGCATCTTCTGGCGCAGCTCAAGAAAGGCCGGCCCAGATCTGATCGATCCGGCCCATGCCACGAGTCCGTGTCGAGCTGCCCCCGGCACTGCCCTCAGGGCGCCACGCGCCACAGCTCGTAGACGTTGCCGCCCGCGTTGTACCTGCACTCGTGTGGCAGGTCGCCGCCGGAGCCGGGCGGGACCATCTGCTGATAGCCCTCCTCACAGGCACCCGCGCTGTCATACCAGTGTCCTGTGTAGTACCAGTCGCCTGCCAGAGCGGGCACTGCGCTGGCGGCGAGCAGGCCGAGTCCCAGGGCAGCGCCGAGCACCAACTTCCTCACAGCTGTTCCTCCGGTGTTGTTCACTTGCCGACGGTGCTCCACCGCGCCGGCATCGGCGGTGGACACCAGCGATGTTCCACAACATCTCTCACAGCGCGGAGGAGGATCCAGACGTGAGCGTGAAGTCTGCCCGTTCATCCATCACGGACGTTCCGCACGCCCAAGCACATGGCGGAGGAACGCATGCGGCGTTGCCGAAGAGGCGGGCGGAATCTGCTTCTTCGGCATGACAACCGCACGAGCCGCAGCCGACTCATCGAACGACCCCGTCAACCGTCCGGCTACGTGGGGCAATGCAGCTCGAACCTTCCCGCCTGTCGGACGTCACGGGCCTGCGGCGCCGACCGCGCGCACCAGCGCTTCGACCCGCATGTGCAGATCGGTCACGTAGTGCTCGAATTCGGGCTTCATCAGGACACTGCGCACGACGCGAGCTTCGGCGAGGTCGCCGCCCAGGTCCGGGTGCCTTGCGGCGAATGCGGCACGGGTAGCCTTGAACGTGCTGAGGTAAACGGGATGGGCGGCGTTCCGTGCTTCTGCGAACACTTTTTCCACCGCTGCGTCGACACCGCTCATCGTCGTCTCCCCTGTCACCGGAAGCCAGGTCACGATGTCCAGTTCTGGCTGCTGGTAGAGCCTCAGCAAGGCGGATGACTCGATCAAGGAGGCCCAGGACACCGCGGCGGTACGGCACGCGGCAAGCACCTTTCCAAGCCCGTCACGAGTGGCCGGCAGTAGCCTGAGGGTGAGCCACAGCGCCGCTGCGGCGGCCCCCGACTTCGAACACTCCAGGCTGATCTCGCCGAGGTGCAGAGCGGCTGGCGTGCAGTAGGTGTAGGGCGAATCGTGGACGTAGAAGCGGCTGACCGAGGGCTCACGGAAGAGCACCGCGCCGCACCCGTACGGTTGAAGCCCGTGCTTGTGAGGGTCGATTACCACGGAATCGCACCGTGCGATCGCCTGCCATGGCTCCGGCGCGAGTCCGGCGGGGCCACTCGCTCCAGCGAGCAACGTGTAGAACCCGCCATATGCCGCATCGACGTGCACACGTGCCCCATAGCGTTGAGCCACTTCGAGGATGTCGTGCACCGGGTCGACTGCGCCGAGTCCGGTCGTGCCCGCCGTGGCGACAACCGTGCCGACCTGGCCGGTACGCATACGTCGTTCCAGCGCATCGACATCCATCCGGCCGTGCGAGTCGACCGGCACCGTCTGGCTCTGCACCCCCAGCACACGGCACATGCGGCTGTGCGTGAAGTGTGCCTCCTCGCTGAAGAGGATCGTCTTGCCGGGCGAGAGTTCGCGGGCGATGTAGAGCGCTTCCAGGTTCGCGATGGTGCCACTGGATGTGAGATGCCCGAGATGCGTGTCGAAGCCGAACATCGCGGCCAGTTGGGCCACCGACTCCTGCTCCATGCGCCCAGTCGCAGGCCCTCCTTCGAATGAGTGGTTGTTCGGGTTGATCAGCATGGCCGCGAGGTGTCCCACTGCCGCCGCGGGATGTGGTGCCCGCATCATGTGTCCGGCGTAGCTGGGGTGGAAGAACGGGTAGTTGTCACCGAGACGATGCGTGAACTCGTGGAACGCCGCCGCAAAGCGGTCGTCGTCGACCGTCATGGACGGATGCTCGTCGACCGTTCCGTGCGTCGCAGCCCACGCATTCACAGCACGTACAGCTTCGGCAGCCCATCGCTGCAGGTCCATGATCAGCTTCCTTCAATCAAGCGATGTCAGTTGTTCGAGGACAGGACTACGGACGTGACAGGGTGCGGTGCACGTCCATTCCGCGGCAATGTTCACCAATCCCCCAGAAGAGCCGGTTGTCCAGGCACTCGAGCAGGTAGCCCACCCCCTCGGTGCCACCGGTGCCGTCTGCGACGCCGATCATCCGACGCCCCAGCGAGTAGTGCGTCCGCTTCCACTTCTGGTGGGCGTGCTCGAGTGCTCGAAGTGCGTCATCGACGAGGAGGCGTTCGTCCCCCGCCATGGTTGGCGCGGCGGTCAGATACCATGAGGTCAGCGACTCGTTCTCGAACGTAGCTCGCGCCCGAACCTCAGGTACGGCGCGGAAAGCCAACGAGTCGAGCCGATCAGGTTTGGGCACGCCGCACAACAGCTCGATGAGCTTGTAGTGCCGGGATTGGACTGCGCTGGAGCCGGTTGTCTGGTCGCGGAACGCGTGAAAGCTCTCCGGTCTCATCGTGGCCAGGAGGCTGAACAGGCCAGCCACGCAGTTCAGGCTCGCTGCCGCGTCCGTCAGGCGTTGTGCGACTGTGGCTGTGGCATCGGCACGTGCCGCCGCCATCGCTTCCTCCAGCAGCATCGCCATCCCGCTGAAGACGGTCTCGTAGCACTGCAGCACACGGATGAACAGGTACTCGTCGTGCTGGGACGAGACGGGCAGAACGCTGACACGCAGTCGCCGTCTCTCGTCCTCGGTGGTCAGCAGAAGTGATGACCTTCCGCGGAGTTCCGCGACCAAGCGGGTCGCCTTGGCGATGCGTTGGTCTGTCACAGCGCGGACCGGTCGATTTCTTGCAAGCCGCTGGTCGCCGGGCGTGTCGGCCGTTGAGGTCTCGAACTCGACCAGGTCGGTGAGCAGCAACCGCACCAACCGATGTGCTTCGAGGTCGCCGACTTGCGCAGGCATCAAGGGCGCGAGCAGTTCCAGCGCGAGATAACTGTCGTAGGTGAACCGCTGGTCTTGCTTGTCCAGCACATTGTTCAGCAGTGACACCAGAAACGGATCATCCGCATGTTCCTGCCTGGCGATCCGCGCCATCTTGATGACTCGCGGGTCCAGCGCCTCCTTTCCCACCTGCTGCGCGTGGTCGATCAATGCGGCGACCGGGAACGGATCCATCGTCTGACAGGAGACGGGTGACGTGCCGTCTTCCTTGGCGAAAACTGACGTTTTCACATAAGAACGATTGGCGTTCAAGATGCTTCCTCAGACTCCGTTGAGGTGAATGCAAAATCGACACGCGAGACTCTAGCTGTGATGTTCCGAACGGCCAAGAAGGGGTTCCATGGCATGGAACACGAGGACTGGTTGTGAGTATGATCGAGGTGTCCACCTTCCGAGTGGTTCTTCGAGCATGATCATGTGCTGTCTGGCTCGACAGATCGCCTTCTCGCCACAGTGTTACCGCTCTGTGGAGCGCGTGATTTGGATTGGGTGGTGACCTGAGTGGTTGGGCTTTCCTGGCGACCATGACCACTTGCGGGCGTGACAAAGATGACCACTTCACTGGCATCGACGATCGGATTGCCAGGCGACTTTGAAGATCGGGTTGTGTTTGAATCCTCAAACTTCGTCGACCAACCTGAAATTGTGCCGTCTCTTCAAGGTGATCAGCCCGTCTCGGGCGTAATGCACCCGCTTGACCCCTGTCTCCTGATCGCACACGTTCGAACACGCGGAGACATGAATGGTGCTGGCGTCAACTGGATCAAATTGATCGGTCAGCCCCAGGTGATCGCGTCCCGGACGGCATTGCGGGTCCAGTGTCGCAGAACTCAACTGGTCCGGAAGAATGGAAGTTCACCACCACCGACCTCGACGACCTACTGACCAGACTCGACCGCCACACACCCGACCAACAGGAACAATCCGCCCTCCCGCAGGCCGCATGATCAACCCCCGACGAACTTGCGAACAGGACCACTTAGGGCGCGTCGAGGAATAACGTGGACGTTTCCATTTTCAGGCTTGTCGATCTCCTATGGGGCGGACGGGCTGCCGCACGGCTGTCGTCACGGAGTTGGTGGTAGGTAAGGTGATCAGCAAAGCGATTGCGTTCGCCGCTAAGTACATCCAACTTCACATCGCCGCGCCGTGAGAGCGCGTACATCAAGATCAAACCAGTGTGTTGTTCATCTGCGCGCCCTTAGCCGGGGAACAGATGGTCCGCACGTCTTCTGATCGTGGATCGACGACAGCGAGGAGTTCTGCGGACCGGACACCATGCCGGTGATCAAGTGCGCTTCCGCGACAGGTCGGTTCATCGAACGTTTGCAGTCCCCCACAACTCCAACCTCAGTGCAGCCAGGCCACATGAGCGACGACGATGGGGCAGACATGATGTGCCATGAGCTCATCGGCTGGACCGACTGCGCGGGACAGGACAATAATGCGGGTTCATGACCATTGATCTTGCGACTGCCGCTGGCGCCCTGTTCACCACCCAGGGCCGAGTTGATCCGTACCCGCTTTACCACACTATTCGGCAAGCCTCCCCCGTCCTGCCCATGGCCGAGAACATTGTGCTGGTCACGGGCTACGATGAATGCGATCGTTTACTGAAGGATCCAGCCTTCATGGTGAGGGACCAGTACCGACGTGATCGCGAAGACGAGTCGGCGGAGAACCGGCATCCTGCCAAGTCCCTCATCGCCGCTTCGATCATCTCGCTCAATCCTCCCGACCACCGCCGTCTACGCCTCTTACTGGGGCGTGCATTCACTCCCGCGCGGATCACAGCGATGGTGCCGGTGATCGAAAGAATCGCCGAAGAGCTCATGTCGGAAATGAAGGAAAAGGCCGAAGACGTCAAATTCATCGATTTCATGAGCGAGTTCGCCGACCGACTGCCGATTCGGGTGGCCGGTGCCGTGCTCGGTCTTTCCGGTGCGGACACCGAGGGGCTCGGCCCACTTGTGCACGACCTGGCCGTGGCCTTTGAACCAGGCATCACCGGGAAACCGCTGGCTGCCGCAAACTCGGCGGCTGCCCGGTTGCGTGCCCACCTCACCGACGTGGCCGACCGGCGAAGAGGTCAGCCATCCGCTGACGACGACCTGATCGGCACGCTCGTGGCGGCTGCACCCGAAGACTTCGACGAGCTGGTCGCCAACCTCGTTCTCCTGCTCGTCGCCGGACAGGAGAGTCCCTCCAACCTCCTCGGCAACGGTCTGCGCATTCTCCTGGACAAGCCTGAACTCGCCGCGACCCTGCGCACGGCCCCAGCCGGGCTTCCAGCGTTCGTCGAAGAGGTTCTCCGCTACGACTCGCCTGTGCAGATGACCGCCCGCTGGCCCAACCAGGAAACCGACCTCGGTGGTTATCGGCTCCCACGTGAGGGCTGCGCCATCCTCATGCTGGGTGCCGCCAACCGCGACCCCCGGATCTTCCTCGACCCCGACGAGTTCCTGACCACCCGTACCAACAACAAGCATCTCAGTTTCGCCTCTGGCTCCCACTTCTGCCTGGGAGCTGCCCTCGCTCGCCTGGGAGGCAGGATCGCCTTTCACGCGCTCCTTCGGGAATTTCCTGGGATGTCGCTCGCCGATGAACCGGTGCGCATCGATCGGCTCAGCCTCCGCGGTTATGCGACGTTGCCAATCCGCCTTGCCGCGTAGTTCCGGCGGTGTCAGCCGGACGGGGCGGGCAGTGCACCGCAATGCCGAGATCGTACGGCTGGACATGGCGCACCGGTACATCAAGCGGCCACGGTCGACGCCCTGACCGTTGTTCCCACGAGGTGGTCAAGGGGAGTCGGAGTCGACCAGCCACTTCATCCGGTCGGCGACGAAGGCCGTGGCCCGCTGCGGCATCAGCCGCGAGAACCGATCGAGCAGGCGAGCATCGCCGCCGATGCGGATCCTGTGCGTGCCCTTTTCGATCGCTCGGATGATCTGCCGGGCCGCACATGTCGCAGTGGTCTGCTTCGCCTTGCCGGCCTTCGCTTCCGGTGCACGGCGGGGACTCCGGACCCCGGAGTTGCGGAGGATGTCGGTGTCGACGGCACCTGGGAACACCACGGTCACGGCTATCGAGGTGCCGCGCAGCTCACCGTGCAGGCCCTCGGTGAACAGCTTGACGGCGGCCTTGCTCGCGCCGTACGTGGTCTGTCCCGGTATCGGCACCAAAGCGCTCATGCTCGAAACGTTGACCAGACAGGCCTCGCGGCGGTCGAGCAGCAACGGCAGGAAGGCTCTGCTCATGTTGACCACAGCCCAGAAGTTGACCGCCATCACCCGTTCGATCTCGTTGAGACCCAAGTCCTGTATGCGTGCGAAGCGCTGGACGATGCCCGCGACGTTGATCACGCCGTCGACCTGGCCGTGCGCCGCGACGATGTTGCCGGGCAGTTCCTCGACTGCCGCACGGTCCGTGAGATCCAGCGTGTGGGTGGTCAGCCGGCCCTTGCAGGCGGCGCCGAACTCGGCGGTCTCGACGAGCGGAGTGGCCCTGAGATCGACGGCGGCGACGTTCGCGCCGCGACCGAGGAGTCCGAGCACGACCTCTCGCCCGATCCCGCTTCCACCCCCGGTGACGACGAAGACCTTCTTCGCTATCTGCATGCCAACCAACTCCCATGTGATGGCCGCCCGGTTCGCTCCCCCGTCGGCCACAGTCGGTTCACCAGGCCACCGGCAGTTCGATCAGTCCGCCGGTGAGCACATCGGTTCTGATCTTCAGCTCCTCGACCGGTACCGCTAGGCGCATCGTCGGAAAGGCTGTGATGAGTTGCGAGAACAACGCGTATAGCTCGATGCGGGCCAACGGCGCGCCGATGCAGTAGTGCCCACCGTGACCGAAGCTGAGCTGGGTCGCGGCCGGACGGGTGACGTCGAACTCGTCGGGATTCGGGAAGACGGTTCCGTCGTGGTTGGCGGCGCCCGTGGAAAGCACGACCAGTTCACCTGTGCGGACCGTGTCGTCCCCGATCCTCAGGTCGGTCTTGGCGTAACGAGGGATACCACCGACACCACCCTTGTCCGCGGTCCGAAGGATTTCCTCGACGGCAGCGGGGATCAGGCTGTTGTCGGCGGCGAGGGCCTGCCACTCGTGGGGATGGGCCAGCAGCAGCAGGGCGCCCATGCCGATCATGACGACAGTGGTCTCATAGCCGCTGAACAACAGGACCATCGACAGTTTGGCGATCTCTTCATCGGGGACGCCTTCTGTCGCGCACAAGCGGGAGATGACGTCGTCCTCGGGCTGGCTGCGTTTGCGGGCAACCAGGTGCCTGCCGTACTCGTAGAGGTCACCGATGCCTTGCAGCGACAGCGCTCCGTCACGGACGTTCGCGGCGGCCTGCGTCCACGTCCGGAACCGCTCCCTGTCCTCGTACGGCACGCCGAGCAGCTCGCAGATCACCAGGATCGGCAACGGGAGAGCGAGTGCCTGGTGGAGATCCGCCGGTGCCGGCTCTCTGGCCAGCTGGTCGAGCAGATCCGCAGCGAGTGCTTCGACCCGGGGGACCAGCGCTCGCATGAGTTTGGGGGTGAAGTGGGGTTGCAGAAGTCCCCGCATCCGTGCGTGATCGGCATGCTCGGTGTCGTAGTTGCCCAACGGACGACCGAACAGCACCGATTCACCGGTTCGCGCGGCGTTGCCGGGGTCGGGATGGGCGCGGCCGAGCCGAGGGTCGCTCAGCAACTTCCGCACTTCTTCGTGGCCCGTGACGAACCACCCCTCGCCGCCGACCGCGGTGCGAATGCGGTGGATCGGGCCGCGGTTCTGCAGGCCGCGGAGTGCTGGAGCAGGAAGCAGCGGACCCGGCTGCTCGAGTGGCAACTGGACGGGGACGGCCACTGGAGACTCCTCAGGACGGCTCGAAGTATACTCGCATGTGTATACGCAGAGATATACCAACACTGGTTTATTACACTGTCAACACCATGGATCCATCCTGTAAGACCGCCGGATCGGCGGAGACGCCACCGGCACCCTGTTCGTCCGGCCCGGTCCGCCGGATGCGCAGAGCCGAACGGCGTCAGCAGATCATGGATGCCGCTGCTCGAGCGTTCGCGCGGACCGGGTTCGCCGGCACCGGTCTGGACGAGATCGCCGCCGAGGCGGGAGTCACCAAGGTGATCTTGTACCGGCACTTCGACTCGAAGGCTGACCTGTACCGAGCGGTGTTCGACCGCATCTACAGTCAGATCACGGGCCTCCTGGGAACCGGCGGCTACGACCACAACGTCGTCGCCACCCTGCTCCACGCGGCCACCCTGGACCCCGACGGGTTCCGGCTGCTGTTCCGGCACGCCGCGAGGGAGTTGGAGTTCCGCGACCTCGTGGACGGCCTGACGGCGGCCTCCGCGACGATCGCCCGCCGAGAGCTTGCCAGTCGCATCCAGGAAGGCCCGTGGCTGGACTGGGCCGTCCAGCTGCTGCCCGTCCTCACCATCGAAGCCGTCCTCGCCTGGCTCGACGTCGGACAACCGGACCCCGCGGAGGCCGCCGACCGGATCGGCCGGATGATCCGCCACACCCTCGCTGCCGCGGAGGCCGGCACCGACTCGATCCGCCCGGTCAAATCCGAAGCGAGATAGCCGGCGTCCGCGACCGCGGAACTATCCGCCGCAACCTGACCAAGACCACTGCGTCGAGCAGGAGCATCAGCACGCCGGCCAGTCGCTGGTCGAGGACCGGGTTCACCGCCGCGGCGCCGGCCAGCGGCTCCGCGGCGACGAGCATCGCCAGGCCCATAGTCATCATCGCCTCCAGCACCACGCCGACGGCGAGCAATCTCAGCCCTCGCGGCAGCCGGGACCGGGTCACCGTCGTCCAGAAGGCACTGCCGAGCGACCAGCCCGATGGGACCACCCACCACGGCGTACCTTCTGGAGCCATCAGCAACGCGTGTCCAGCGGACGTGTGTGCGAGGACAACGACAACAACCGTCGCGATGCCGCTTGCCAGGCCCAGCACGAGCGGAGTGCGGACGCCGGCGTGCGGATCTTCCCCCATCTCCTCGTTCCAGGTCCCGTCAAGGGCTGTCAGTGGTGCGAGGACGAGGACGATCTCCAAGATCGCCATCAGTCCCACGTGGGAGCTCGACAGCGGTTGTGCGACCGCGAGTACGGCCGCGCCGATGACGAGCACGCTCGCGAGGACGGTGTTCCTGCTGCGGTTTGCAGCGAGCATCCTGAGCACGAGGAACACGCAGATGACGGTCGAGGCCATCGTCAGCGCGATGTCCAGGACAGGTTGTCCGGCCGCTGTCACGACGTGCGCGTGGTGGCTTCGAGCGGGGGCGACCGTTGCGTCCGAACCGCTCCACGCGTGGGCGATGCCGAGCGCCAGGACGGTCTCAATCCCGCCGAGAAAAATCAGCGTCACGATCGGCGCCACTGCCGAACGGCGAGAGCGCACCGGGTGGTTCCCGAGCCGGAGCCGGATCAGGGCGAGCACGCGCAGAACGAGAAGGCAACACGCCATGAGTCCTCCTGGAGCTGTACTCTGCCGCCGGCTCGACGGGTTGGGCCGCGAGGAACATCGCGGGTTCAGATGACCGGTGCCATGCGCACCCGTGCACGGTGGTGGAGGTCGACCTGCACGGTCGCCTTGCCCGCGAAGTCTGCGGTGACCAACGGCTCGAGAGTGCCTTCGACCCGGTATTCGGCGTGCGGTGTCAGCCGTTCCACGCCCAGCGCGACCCGCTGTGGACCTGCGCCCGAATACAACACGAGGTCGAGGTGTCTGCCGTCGCTGACGGCGCTGGCCACGAGGACGTCCGGGTAGGCGGCCCCGACCAGGGCCGGGCCGGTCAGAGCGGCCGGATCGGGCCGCTCGTTGAACGACCGCCGCCAGAAGTCCTTGCGCAGCATGCGAACTGTGGGAATACCGACGTTGACCAGGTTCGAGGCGCTCTCGTAGAAACGCGCTCCACCGCGGATCACCGGACTGCAGTGCTCGTCCATCGCATCGAGCGCGGCCTCGAACACTTCGTCGTCACCCATTTCGCGTGCGGCGTGGGCCAGGCTGCACAGGTAAGAACTCGGACCCGGACGGTTGTTACCGGCGTCGACCAGTCCATCCCGCAGCCTGAGCGTCACGCCGGAGCCGTCGGCGGAGATGCTCTCGCGCCGCACGAAAGCCCAGTACCGCTCCGCGAGATCGGGAAAGTCCGGATTCAGCACGGACACCATCGCCTCGTCTGGCATTGGAAACGGAACGGACAGCCCGGTGAGCTGGGAACGGACTGCGACGATCCTCCCGTCCCCGGTGGTGAACTCCGTCATCAGGCTTCGAAGGAATCGTCCGCGCAACCGAGCCGCGTGGTCGGTGCCGAACAGGGTGTCGTAACCCGTGAGACCGGCCAAGCCGACAAGGTTGCAGTAGGGGAACACCCAGTTCGGCGAACAGGGGTACAGACAGGTCTGATGGTCGTCGAAATTGCTCCTCAGCGACCGAGCGAACGAATGAGTGCTGTGCTGGTACGACCTTCGGTTCCCCCTGAGGAAAGCGACGCCACCGGGTGTGGAGAACCTGTCGTCTCCCGTGTTCAACTCGTAGAGCACCAGGTTCGTCATCATGTGGCCGACCATCTTGACGTTGCCCCGGCGGACTGGATCCGGGTTGAGGTCGAGGTTGCCCCAGGCGTTCTCCCTCCACCAGTAGGACCAGATCGGCTGCTGGCAGTACTGCTCGATGACGCGTTGCTGGCCGGTCTTGACGTAACCGTGGAAGTTCGGCGTCCAATGCCGCTGGTAGACGCCCAGCGCCCAGCCCGTGGAAGCGAGCTGGGACCGCACACTCGCTGCCTGGCGTTGGTTGTCGAACAAACCGAAATCACCGATCTCGGCCAGAGCGCGGTCGAGGGTGTACCGCAACCAGGAGAGGTCGTCGGCCGACAGTTCACGCCCGTCGGGCCCAGGCACCGTCACCAAGGCCCGTGCGGCGCGGACAACGGCCAGTTGCGCCGAGAGGTGGTCCAGACGCTCGGCGCGTCGGCGACGAACGCCGAGCGAACGACGGCGCACGATCGTGACGACCAGCATCCCTGCGGTGACGGGCGCCGCGCTCGCCACGAAGACGCCGTGGCCAGGCAGGGGTTCGTGGGTCACCCACGCCGCCGCACCTGCCGAGAGCAACCAGACCAACGGCGGGAGGAGCGTCAAGCCCACCTGAAACCAGGCGACGACTCCCACGAGGAACAGGAAGGCACAGAGGCCGCCCACCGGCATCCACCAGCCACCCGAGGCCAGGAAGCCGGCTCCCGGAAACCACAGACCTGCGCCGAACGCCTGCATTTTCGCGGAAGGAGAGCTTGCGAACAGGACCGCCCCCGAAGCCGCCACTGCGACGTACACGGCGAGCGTGCGCAACTGGCGCAGTCGGCTGATCGGCCCGGCCAGTGATCTGGCCCCCGAGACCGGCATCTCGTTCGCCACGTGTCCTCCTCATCGAAGACTTCAGTCTTGAAGCAGGTGAGGTAACCGGTCGCGGTCAGTCGACCCGAGCCAGGTGCCGCCGCGGAGGCGGCGGGACGCGGTCGGTGGAGGGCGTGGAGCGACGCGAGCCGCGCAGCACACGTGCGACGACGGCCGGCCGAAGGAGCGCCGTGGGCGGCGCCAGCATGTGCAGGACACGTAGCGTGGCGAGGCTGACGTTGCGGTTCTCGAGCGCCACCGCGAAGACGGCCTCCAGGTAGTGGCGCTGCAATCGCTTCACCACCCCACCGGCGCCACCGGTGCTCTGACGCTTGAGGTCTCCGCTGGTCGCGACCCGCCAAGCCGGCATGGACGTGATCGCCAACCGCCGCTGGAACAGGGAGCTGAAACCGGCGAGATCACCCGAGGCCGATCGGCGGCTCTGCTCACGCAGGCAGGAGTCGAGCGTCTCGGCGCCGAGGGCGGCGACAGTCGTACCCTGTCCGTACAGCGGATTGAAGGCGCAGGCGGCGTCTCCGACGACGATGAGACCTTCCGGCCGTCGGCGCATCGCCTCGTAGTGCCGGCGCACGTTCTCCGTCCGGCGGAATCCCCACACCGGCGTCAACGGCTCCGCTTCTTTGATCGCGTCGTACAACACGGGACTGCGAAGGCGGCGCGCGAAATCAAGGAAAGCGCTTTCATCCGTAGTGGGCGCCACATCGCCACGGCCGGTGAGCGTGACCAGCCACCGCCCTCGCTCGACCGGCACCAGTATGCCACTGCGAAGGTTCTCCGGGTGCTTGCGTCCCAAGTAGATGGCCTTCCAGTCGGCGTCGAAGCCGGAGGGCGGGGAGTAGAAGCGGCTGGCGTATCCCAGCGACGACTCGATGCAGGTTTCCCTCGGTGGTTCGTAGCCGATTTCCCGCAACCATCCCGTGGCGCGGGAACCTCGTCCCGACGCGTCGACCACGAGATCCGTCGTCAGGTTGACCTCTGGGCCAGCCCCCGCCCGTGGCCGGAGCACGACGCCGGTGACGTGTGTGGAGTTGTGGCTCGCCAGCAGGCCGGTGCAGCTGAGCCCGCTGAGGAAGTCGACTCCGGCCAGCGCGCTCAGCCTTTGCCGCAGTGTCCACTCGAGCAGTTGGTGGGTCAGGGAAACCGACCGAAGGCCTCCACCGAAGCGGGGTGACCAGCCGTGGTCGGTCAATGTCAACGCGTCCGCAGGCCACTCGGTGGCGACGGCCCCTGCGGAGACGAGTTGCTCGGACAGTCCGGGGAACATCCGTTCCATGGACTGCGCGCCGCGGATGAGCAGGACGTGTGCGTGCCGCGACTGCGGTGTTCCTGGCCGGAAGCCCGGTTCGTCGGGAAGATCGTCACGATCGACGACCGTCACCCGGCGGAAGTGGTCGGCCAGTGCCCTGGCGGCGAGCATCCCGCCGACACTGCCTCCGATCACCACGGCATGCCCCTGCCACGGGCCTCGGGTGGTCATCGGGTTGCCGCTCGGTATCGGGCCAGTGCCTGCAACGCGAATCCGTTGACGACGGCTGAACACCAGTACGTGACACCGTCCACGTAGTAGAGGACGTCGCTTGGATCCCACCGCCCGTCCGCCCACTGTCTGGACACCAGCCAATTCGCGGCCGCTCTGGCTGCCGGGTGGTGTGATCGTCCGGCGCTGGTGAGACCCAGCAACGCCCAGGACGTCTCTTCCACCGTGGCGGGCCCACCGGAGCCGTCACCCCACCCGCCGTCGGGCGACTGGTGGTCCATCAACCACCGCAGGCAGCTCCGTGCCACACGATGGTCACCCAGCCCCAGTTCGCCGAGTGCCTCGAGCACCTGTGCCGTGCCGGAGGTGAAGTCCCGGTACCAGACGGAGGACATCGCGCCATCCGATCGCTGGACGCCGGACAACCAGTGCACCGCCCGGTCCAGCTGACCGCCTGAACCAGGCAGCTCCCGCAGCGCCATCATCGAATGTGCGGTGAACACGGAACACGGAGCGTCGAACGAGCTCCGGTTGCTCCGGATGAAACAACCCCACGAGCCGTTCCGGTTCTGCATGGAGCGCAGCCAAGCGACACCACGACCGATGTGCTGGTCCGCGACGCTGACACCGAGACGGCGCAGAGTGAGCACTGCCAGAGCGGTGTCCTCCACGTCCGGCCACGACGACGGAAGGCTCCAGCCCCATCCGCCACTCCTGGCTCCCGCCGCCGGGAGAGGGATGTCACGCTGGCATGCTTTGATCCAGGTTGCGCTGGGACCGAGGCGCTGATCACCGCCGAACCCGGCTTCCCACAACCCGCCGATGACCTGGCAGGTGCCGGACAATTCCAGATCCCGCACGATCGGCCAGGAGCCGTCGGCCCGGACCGACCTCGCGAGGTAGCCGAGGTACTGCTCCTTGATGTCGTCGCCGACGCCGGCGAGAGCGAGCGCGATGACGATGAATGCGACCGCCAGGCAACTCTCTTCGCAACCGCCGTCGGGTCCCTCGAACTTCCGCAACTTCCGCAGGTACCGGAGTGTCCGTTGCTCGGCGAGCGCAGTGAGCCACCGGCGGGGCCAGTCAGCCTGCCGCGTACGGCTCTGCATCAACGCGATCGCATAAATGCCCGGTCGGCCGAACGATATCCTTCGCTGCATCCGTTCGGGGAGCAGCGCGATCTCGATCGGGATGTGCAGCACCCGCGCAGGGTCGAAGAGGCCCGCGAGCATCATCGCGATCTGGACTGCCGGGTTGAGGGTGGCTCGCTCCTTGTCCGCCACGGCGTCCTGGCCGCCGAGCCGCATCAGTCGACCACGGGCCCTGCTGATCACGGTTTCCGCCGTGGGACGCGCCATGGTCACGGCCGCGAGCCCGATCGCGGTGGCGTTCACCGTGGACGGTCCATCCGGAACGTCCCCCCAGCCACCGTCCGGGTTCTGAACTCCGGCCATCCAGTCCAGGGCGCGGTCGACGAGATCACGCGAGCCGTCCGGGTCGGCCGTGCGGAAGGCGATGATCACCGAAGCCGTGGCCGTCGGGGAGGAGGGGACGAATCCTTCCCACGATCCGTCCGGCCGCTGCTCCGCGAACAGTGCGGCCGCCGCGGCGACGATGGACGTGTGGACGTCGACGCCGGAAGTACCGTCAGCTGACACGGTCGACCGCTCGATCTGCCAAACCGGCCAGTCGATCCCTGCTGGCGCTCGGCGGCAACACCTCCAACACCTGCTTGGCGGTGGCCGCATAGCCCCTCGCCATGTCAGCTGACGCGTCGATCGCACCGGTGGTCCGCAATACGTCCTCGACCGCCCGGACCGCCGCCTCGAGGGTGATGTCGTCGGTGATCTCGCCGTCCAGCGCGGCGTCGAGCACCTCGGCCGCTGAAAGACCACCGTTCCGGTAGGCGAGCAGGATCGGAAGCGTGAGCCGCCGGTTGCGCAGGTCGCTCGCCGCCGGCTTGCCCGTGGCGGCTGGATCACCGACGTAGGGCAGGAGATCATCCCAGATCTGGAACGCGATACCGAGACCGCTGCCATACGTGCCCAGCGCCCGCACCCATTCCTCCCGGCCGCCGGCCAGGACGGCGCCGCTGCGGCAAGCCCCCGAGAACAATGCCGCGGTTTTCAACTCGATCATCTCCAGGTAGACGTGGAGACTCCGCAGGCGACGTCGTCCGATCTCGGTTTCGAGCTGCTGTCCACGGCACAGGTCTTTGCCACAGTCGGCCAGGATCTCCAACGCTGTGACGATCCGGTCGTCGGCGACACCGGCTTTCCTGCACTCGGCAAGGCACCGGAACAGCTGGAAAATCAGCGCGTCTCCGGCCACGATCGCCGTGTCCACGCCGTATCTGGCGTGGACCGCCGGCTGGCCTCGACGCTCGTCGTCGTGATCGATGATGTCGTCGTGAATCAGGCTTGCCACGTGTCCGAACTCGGTGCCGACCGCCGCTGGCAGAACGTCACCTGCAGCACCGCCGACGGCGAGCGCCGACTCGATCAGGAGTGTCGGCCGCGTCAATTTGCCGGGCACGTTCAAAGCATGTTCCAGCACGCTGTGGAGTGGGTCCGACCGCGGAATCCGGTCCCGGGTCAGCTCCAGCCTCAGCTCGTGTTCGTACGAGGGCACCGCCGATGACGGGTGCGCGTAGTCCGCCTCCACCTGCGCCGTAGCCGCCTTGATGCTCATCATGTCGTTGCTCGCTTTCTGTGCTGCGCCACTGCGGCCATCCGGCTGGGCGGAGCGGCGTAGTCGCGGAGGCAGGGGTGATCACCTGCGGCGAAGCCGAAGTGAGGCCGCGCCGGGCGAACAGGCCGCAGCCCGAGTTCGAGAGAGAAGCGTGCGAACCGTGTGATGCTGAAGGTCAGGTGTTCACGTGATCACTCCTGACGACGAGCCTCGTTCGGTGGCAAAACCTTGATTCAACGGTCAGGCACTCCTATTCATTGGGCGGTGGTCGCACGGGCCGGACAATGCGGCGGAACCTGTTCTGCCCTCCTGGCTCAACAGATGTGCACGCACAGCCAGAACAGCTGTGCGTAGTCGTTGTGACGTGAACTACCCGCAGCTCCTCACCAACCTCGGCGAGCCACTACCACGCCGCAACACGGATCTGGATCACGCCAGTTCGCGCCGAAAGATCGCCTTGAGTGAGGTTGCCGCCAGCCGCGAAGCAGCGCGGCCGAGGGCAAGGAACGTTCGTGCGTCAGAGGGGTACATCGACCACGAGTGCATCGTGCATCCGCAGACTGCCGTCGATCACGCGAAGGCGCGGGCCGAGCAGCCCTGCCGGCTGAACGCCGATATTCTCATCGTTGCGCCGACCTCAACGTTCGTCCTGCACTCGAAGGATCAACGCGTGACTGACTGCGTTGCCGACGGCATGGTCAGGTAATTGATCGAGACTTTTCGGGCCGAATATCACGTCAGACCTCAGTCTCTTCGCCAGGTTCGGCCTTTCCGAAACACGGTTTTGTTCTGCCGAGGAGGGCTACCACGGCTGGAGTTCCCGTCTGTCCGATCCCCCACGACCACCGCGTACATCCACTCGGGCCGCCCGCCGGTTTCGAGGACACCACCACTAACGAACCCGTGCGGATGCGGTGGCCGAACGGCGTCGAGGACTGGGTCATCAGCAGCTACGCCGGTGTTCGGCAGGTGCTCCCCGACAAGCGCTTCAGCGAACCGGAACGGTACTCCCACGATGCGCACCGAGGGCGAGCCAGTCGTCGACTCAGATCAGCCCGGTGAGTTGCACGCGATGGACGGCGAGGCGCACCTCGCTGCGACGCCCTCTCACGCGGCTTTCATGGTCAGGCGCATGGCCTCGTTGCTGCCGCGAATCCAGCGGATCGTCGATGAGCACCTCACCGAGATGGAGCGCAAGGGTGCCGCCCGCCGACCTGCAGCCCGCTGCGGATCCACGTGTCGGTCAGGTGACCTGCCGGGCACATCAGAATGCAACATATTGACACTGTGTTACATCGACGGTAGACACGGGCGCCCCGGCGGCTACGCGACCGCCGATCGACGAGGAGTCCCCATGACCTCCGTTCCCGAATCCCTTCCCGCTCCAGGCCGTCTTGGCGACTGGAACATGTCGCTGGGCACCGACCCGCGGGCCGACCCGCGACTGGTCAGTGCGCTGACCCCATTCGGCATGGATCGGAACGACACACCCGGCCAGATCACGCCCGCCTCGGCCCTGCAAGATCGCTTCCGGCACGTGCTCGACGTGGTCGAACCCGGCAACGAAGCGCTCTACAACGGGCTGTTCGACGGCATCGAGCCAGTGCCTGGGGTCGATCGTTCGGAGCGGTCGTTCACCACCTCGGACGGCGCGACGATCACGCTGTACATCTCGCGGCCGGCAGGACAGAACGAGACCGCGCCTGGTGTCCTGCAGATCCATGGCGGCGCGATGGTGTTCCTCACGGCACAGACGGCGACGTACGCGCGACAGCGCGACGAATTGGCCGCAGCCGGCATGGTGGCACTCGGCGTCGACTACCGCACCGCCGGTGGAGTGCGGGGCAACTTCGCATATCCGACCCCACTGGACGATTGTCTCGCAGCCGTGTCCTGGATCGCCGAGCGCGAGGACGAGCTCGGCATCAGCGGCCTGGTTCTCACAGGTGACTCCGGCGGTGCAAACCTGGCGCTGGCGACCGCGCTGCGCGCGAAGGCCGCCGACACACTGCACCAGTTCGCCGGGGTCTACGCCATCTGCCCCTACATCTCGGGCGCTGCTCTGTGGAACCGCGAACGCCGTGCCACCGAACTACCGTCATGGATCGAGAACGACGGTTACTACTACTGCGCGGAGAACACGGCCGTCCTGGTCACCCTGTGGGACCCCACCGGAGAAAACGCCGAGAACCCTTTTGCGTGGCCCTACTTCGCCAGTGCCGATGATGTACGCGGGCTGCCGCCGCACGTGATCACCGTCGCCGAACTCGACCCGGTACGCGACGAAGGCCTGGCCTACTACCGCACGTTGATGGCCGCAGGCGTCGATGCGCGGGCCAGCACGATGCACGGCATGTGCCATGTCGCGGACCTCATGATGCACCGCTACATCCCGGATCTGTGTGCTCAATCGATCGCCGACATCCGGGTGTTCGCCGATCACGCCATCGCCGGCCAGGCTGCAGGGCGAGGAAGTCGAGGAGCGACGCGTTGACGTTGAACGGACCAGCGCTCGGCCAACCGGCGTAACCTGGGCCCCAGATCTTGCTTGGTCTGGCCGTCACACCGACCGCGCTGCTGGAGTGGGTCCATGTCACGCACTGGTCACACGGTCGACGCCGGTGACGCCCAGGTGAAACGGCGCCCGCAGCGCAGCGACGCCGTGCGCTTGGCCCGCCGGAAGTACTTGAGCGGCGAGCGGATCGAGATGGGTCAGCTGGCCGCGGAGTTGGGCGTCAGCCGGGTCACCCTGTACCGCTGGGTGGGCACCGTCGATGCGTTGCTGGTCGAGGTGATCTGGGCACTGACCGAGCTGACGCTCGCTCAGGAGTGGGAACGGGCGATCTCGATGGCCGGCCCTCGGGTGCCCACCGTGGCTTGCAACTACCTTCGCCAGACCATGGTCCAGCAGGGCGCTCGGCGCTTCGCGATCGAGGAGAACGAACGCGCCATGCGCATCCTGACCTTGGCGAGATACGGCTACCAGCCACGCCTGGTGGACGCTGTCAAGAACTACCTCGCCGCCGATATCGCAGAGAGACGGATCCACTCGTCCCTACCGCTGGACGACCTCGCGTATGCGTGCGTACGCATCATGGAATCTTTTTACTACCTGCCCACGATAACCGGTGAGCAGGTAGATCCGGACGGCGCCGAACGCGTGCTCACGGCGCTGCTGCGCCCTTGACCACTTCCGAACCGGACCGGGCGTCCGTTCGATCGACGACACCGTGGTGATGTCGATCGAACGGATGGCACAGGGAGAACACCACCTGGGGCCACGACCGGATCCCTGTGAGGTGCCAGAACGAGGTCCGACGGGCTGACTGCGCGCAGGCCATCAGCGGCCAGCGCCAACGGCAGTCTGCACAAGCTGACTCGTGCCAGCCTCCTGCACACAACGGCCATTTCCCGGATGACCCTCGGACCACAGAGCCGCTACGACTCCGATGCCATGAGAGTGCTGCTCGAGGACCCGGCGGTGTGCGTCGAGGAACAACGTGGACGTTTCCATGTTCAGGCTTGTCGATCTGGCATGGGGCAGGCGGGCGTGCCGCACGGCTGTCGTCACGGAGTTGTTGGTAGGTAAGGTGATCAGCAAACCCATTCGCCGCCAAGTACAGCCAACTCGCATCGTCCACTCCATGAGAGCGCGTCCATCGGGATCGGATTGTCTCCAAACCCTCACCCTCACAGGTCACGTCAGGCGGCGAACTCCGCGGTCGACGGCACCGCTGGTTCCCAGGCTTCGCCGATCTCCACGCAGTTCACTGCGACGCCCAGGTAGCGACGTAACGCGCATAACGCATAGTGATACCGCGATCTGACCGTTCCCTCCGGGACACACATTGCCAGGGCAGCCTGCGGAATCGAGCGGTCGGCGAGGACGAGTTGAGCGATCACCTCTCGGTGCAATGGCGAGAGCCGGTTCAGCACGCTCATGAAGACATGCCGTTCAAGCAGACACGTGATGTCGTCTGGTGCCTGCGTCCCCAAGTACGACAACAGATCACCACCGAACTCCACCGGGCGCCGAGCCCGAGCACGCCGCCGGTCGATCACGATGTTGCGGGCAACCTTCACCAGCCACGTCCGCGTCGTGTCCGGGTTCTGCGAAAGGCGATCCCAATTGCGCCAAGCGCGCAAAGCGGTTTCCTGCCACACGTCCTCGGCCGCATGCCGATCACCGGTCAGTTTGGTGGCATAACCCACGATCATTTTTCCGTGTTCGGCGTACAGCCGACGGATCGCACTCGCGGCGTCCTCGTGGCTGGTAGAGGCATCCATCGCCTTCCCCCGGTTCCGGTCGGTCTGGGCAGGAGACTGCTGCCCGAAGGCTAAGGCACATGAGCAACGCGAGATGACGCGTTGTCCTTTCTGGGCAAGCAACTGTTCACTTTGATGCAGGTCCGAAACCGCATCGCGCTGGAAGCGAAACCGGCTGTACAAGAACTCCGTCGAGCGAGCGCAGTCCACAATGTCTCGCATGAAACGATTCTGGTGACCTGCGGGTGACCCGCGGCTCGACCGGAGGCCCATCCGTCGCGAGACCGGTCGTCTCAAGCAGCCACCAGCACCGCGAACTGGTGGCCGCTGTGGTCGAGGTTCATGTCGCGCCAGCACCGTGCTTCTCCGCGCAGTGGGCACCGAGCGGTGGTGGTAGGCCGAACTGGGCCTGCGGGTTGACCGACAAGGCGGCGAGGTGCTGCTACTTCGTCGTCACGAGGCAGGTGGGTCGAGAGCGGCGGCTCATCCCACGGAGAACACCCGAGGCGCGGAGTTGTTGTGACATCGAGGCTTTGGCGCGAACGGAGCAACGCCAGTCTTCTCAATCGAGTGCGCGCTTCAGGAAACAGCGCATGCTCAGCACGCCGAATCCCACGATCGCGATGGCGAGAGCCAGCAGGTCGAGAGCGAACGGCACGTGCGGCACACCGGAGACCACCTGGCTCCGCATGCCCTCACTCGCGTACGTGAGCGGGTTGAGCGCGCAGGCAACCTTGAACCACAGCAGGTCGTCGCTGAGAGTGAGCCAGGGGAACTGCGCGGAACCCGTGAACACCAGCGGGGTGAGGACCACCGCGAACACGACGTTGATCAGGTGCGCGGGTACCGCTGTGCCGATCACCATGCCGATCGCAGCACCGGCCAGACAGCCGAGGACGAGGACGAGCATCGCGAGGGGGACGGCGGACAGCGGCCACGTGACATCGAGCATCAGGAACCCGATCGGGATCATCAGCACTCCCGCGACGAGACCTCGCAGTGCTCCAAAGACGATCTTCTCGACCGCCACCAGCGGAATCGAGATCGGAGCGAGCAGCCTGTCCTCGATCTCCCGCGTCCAGTAGAAGTCGAGCGCCAACGGCAACGCCGTGCTTTGCACTGCGATCAAGAAGCCGTTCAGCGCGACCGCGCCGGGCAACAGGACCTGAGCGAAGCTGCCCTGCACGTACCCGATGTCGCCCAGCACCTTCGCGAAGATGAAGAGCGTGAAGAACGGCTGGATGATCACCTGTGCGAGGAAGCTCGGCAGCTCGCGGCCGGTGACGAAGACATCGCGCCACAGGATCGCTTTGAACGTGCGGAACTCACTCACCGCAGTCCCCTCCCTGTCAGGTGGATGAACACGTCCTCGAGACCCGGCTTGCTGACCGTGATGTCGCTGACCGCGACGCCGAAACCGCGCAGCGCGTCCAGCACGGGCGGCAGCGTGGCGGCCGCACCGGTGCCGGTGGCCACGCACACGCGAAACGCACCGGCCTCCGAAACCTCCTCCACCTGCCGCGTGCTGTCCACTTCGGACAGCTTGGCGCGGATCATCGCGAACGCGTGCCCGGTCGCGTCCGCCGTTACGGTTGCGGTACCTCCGCCACCCGCGAAGTTCCCGCTCAGCTCGGCGGGTGTACCGAGTGTGAGCAGTTTGCCGGGGTCGATGACACCGACCCGGTGACAGAGCTTCGCGGCCTCTTCCATGTCGTGCGTGGTGAGCACGACCGTGACGTCCTCCTCGCGCAGCGAGGCGACGCGTTCGTGCACGAAGAGCCGGGCCTGGGGATCGAGCCCGTTGCCCGGTTCGTCCAGGAACAGCACCTCGGGCCGGTGCATGAGTGCGCGGCCGATCATCAACCGCTGCGCCTGTCCTCCGGACAAGGTGTCGATCTGGGCTTTCGCCTGGTCCATCAACCCCATCCGTTCGAGGACCTCGTCGGCGAGCCGCTCACGCCTCGCCCGCGAGATGCCGTGATACGCCGCGTAGAACAGGAGGTTCTGCCGCGTGTAGAGCGAGCGGTCCAAGTTGTTGCGCTGTGGAACGATCGCGAGCAACCGACGTGCCCTCGCCGATGCCGACGGTGAAGCTCAGGCCGTACACCGCCGGGGCCTGCCCGGCTTTGTAGACCTTGCGAAGGTCCCTCACCGAGACCGCTGCGCGCATTCCTCGCCTCCCGTCGCGCGTGACCGGGCGAGCTCCGCCGCGGCGACGCCGCGGGCGATCGCCAGTGTCCTGCCCTCTACCACGCGATCGATCCCGTACCTGCGGTTGCAGTGCATGTGCAGCAACGTCGCGAGCACGCCCGGACAGATCTGAGGGCCGAGCACCTCGCCATAAGCGACAAGGCTGTCCCTCATGCGCTTGGGCAGGACGTCATCGCGTGGACGCTCCTTGAGCAGCAGTCGTCGTTCGGCGGCGACCGCGCGGTGCAGTTCGTCACTCCGCCCGAACGCGGCGAGCAAGCCCTCCCGCCAGCCTTCACCGATCAGGTGGCTTGCCAATGCCAGCACGTCCCGCGCGCCGGACAGTTCGTCCTGCCCCGCCGGATCAAGCTGGAGTCCGAGCACGAACTCGGTGTCGGCGAAGAAGACCCGTTCCGCGAGCTCCATCGCGGCCGGACCACCGTAGCGTTCCTCCTCCGGCCGGTAGCAGTCGAGCTCCATGCCGTGCGACAGCCCCAGATCCACAAGCTCGGACACCAGCGAACGCAGCTCCGGGAGGACCTCACCCCACAGTGCCGACGGTGCTCCGCGCACTCTCAGCCGCAGATGCGGGCCGGGGTCGGAGTAGCGCACGAAGAACCACTCGTGTGCGGCCAGCAGCGGCGCGACGTACCTCGAGAGCACCTCGTTCTGCCGGGCAGGAGAACATCGCAGCTTCGCGTACAACCAGTCGCCACCGCCTGGCAGAAACGCGTTGTCCCGCAGCCTGATCACCGTCGTTCCCACCGGCTCCGGCCCGGCGGGCCGCTGCTCCGTGTGGCCCGCCGGGCGCGCCGGAACGTGCTTCAGGGACGCGATGATCTCGGCGTCGTGACGTCCTTGCGGACCGGCGAGCCAGCCGTCCTTGACGTCCTGCCACGGGGGTTCCCGCAACACCGTGCGCTCGCGGCGGCCGAGCTCCTCGCGAAGCAGGTCGCGGTGAGCGCGGAAACCGAGGTGCAGTGGCAGGTACTCGTCGTCGATCCCCATCTCCACCACCTCCGGCACCGCCCACTGCTCACACCAGTGGAGCAGTTCCGCGTCACTGGTCAGGCCAGAGGACGGCGACCAGGTGGCCGGCGCCAACACGGTGCGTCCGCTTCGGACCGCCGGGAGGAAGGGCGCACCGGTCGCGGGTCCCCAATCCCACAGAGACACCCGCCGTTGCCCCATCGCCCCCGCCTCGACGAGGAACCGGGCGACGTTGGGCACGGTCGACTCCGGGCGCAACGCGTGACCGAAGAAGGGCCGGATCTCCTGTCCCAACGACAACGAACGAAGCCTGAAGCGCTCTGCGTCCGCCACCACGGCGATGTCGGACAGCGCGATCACGCCGGGTGCGCTCTCGTCAACGAAGTCGCCCACCACGACCTGGTGCTCGACCAGCGGTGGAACCCGTGCGACGTTGCCGAACCGCTCACGCGCGACGCCGTGAGAGACCTGGACGGGCAGCGGTCCCCAGTGCTCCGCCGCGTTCGCGCGCAGTGAGGCCGAGAAGTCCTCGAGCCCGAGCACCGGCACGAACCGGCCGAGATTCGTCCCGCCGGCGCCTCCACCGGCCGACACGACCGTCAGCGTGAAGTCGCCCTCGCACAACGCCGTGGCCGATGCCGCGGTCAGCCTCGCAACGATCTCCAGGTGCCCGGCGGGTGGCCTGGCATCGTGCGCCAGTTCAGCGAGCGTGTGCGCCTCCAGCTCCACTTCACGCTTTCCGTCGCGGACCGCGGACATCGCCAGGTCCAGCAAGCTCCGCGCGCGGTCGGCGGCCATCAGCGGCCGCTCCACCGGCGACCGCCACCCAACCGGCAGGAGATAGCCCGCCGGGGGACCGAGACCTGCGTCGGGATCCAGCACCTCGGTCACCGGTACCAACCGCCCCGCGCCGTACCGTTCGAGGAACTCCAGGTGGTAGGAGGCCAGCGCGTACTCCGTGCTGTGCGGGAAGCTCAACCGCCACAGCACTGACGCGGCCAGTTCCAGCTCACGAGCGACCTGGTCTGGCAGCTGTACGTCCGCGTCCAGCGCGAGGTCAACGTGCACGGACTCGTCGGAGCCCGCTGCCGCGCGCACGGAAGCCAGTTCGGCGATGCCCGCGCCGAGAGGCCGGTCCGCGTAGGCGCGGCAGCGGCTCGAGACCTGCGCGACATCGGGAACCCGTGTGGCGTTCAGCGCTGGGAACTGGTCGGTCAGCAGAAAGTCGGTGGCCACGAGCCGCCGCACCACGGTTGCGGTCGCGCCGTTCGGCGCGTCCGGGAACTCCGAGTCGAGCGCAGCGACCAGCTCAGCGGCGTTGATCGGCCTCGCCGCGTGCCGCAGCGCGGACCTGACCACACCGGAACGCCGCAGGCTGCGTTCCACCGGCTCGTCGGAAGACGACAGCGCGAACCGCAACGCGACGCGGTCGCCGCGGTCGAAGCCGAGGTTGTTCACGACCACCCAGAACTCGTCGAGCGGCGTCTCCGGCAGCGTGGCCGCCACGTGCTGCCGCAGCCACGACCGGCCCAACCTGACCAGCTTGCGATGCTCGGTGCCCAGCCGCGCGACCGGTTCGGAACCGAAACCGGCAACCGCCACACCCGCCATGAGCCCGAACGGGGTGGCCCTGGCGGCTGTCCGCAGGTGATACCGCATCAGTGCACGCGCGATGCGACCGGCTGTGCGCGTGTTCGCACCGTCCGCGGCGAGCTTCTCGGCGGCCTCGTACAAGACCGGGCTCGCGACCGCGACGGCCTCCGCGAACAGACCGTTGGAGAACAGGCGGCGCACCAGTGCGACCGGGTCCTCGTGGGCGTCCTCGTTCCACGTGCACTCGAGGCGGTCACGCGACAGCACGGGTGCACGCAACAAAACCTGTTGCGAGCAAAGGAAATCAGTCATTTCTTTTCCTCATCCGCACCAGCATCCACCGTGCGCTTCGGTGCTATCTTCATGCCGTGCCTGACCACAAGGTTCTGCCTCTCTCCTTTGCGCAGCAACAGTTCTGGCTCGCTGATCAGCTCGATCCCGGCAATCCCAGCTACAACTGCGCCGGGTACCTGGATCTGTCCGGCCCTATCGACGCTGAGCTGCTCCGCGCAGCAGCGACTCGGACGCTGGAAGACAACGACGTGGCTCGTGTGCGCTTCATGGAACGCGACGGTGTGATTCGGCAGCTGGTCGGCGACCTCGGTGCGGCCGCTGTGTCGCTGGTCGATCTGAGTGCTGAACGTGATTCCACCTCCGCGGCGCACACGCGGATGACGGCCGTCGCGAAGCAGGCGATCGATCTGCACGCCGGGCCGCCCGTCACCTGCCACGTGCTGCGCGTCGCGGACGACCGAGTGCTGTTGTCCTTGTGCGCGCATCACATCGTCGTGGACGGCTACGGGTTCGTACTCGTGTTGCGGCGCATGGCTGAGGTCTACACGGCGCTGACGGAGGAACGCCCCGTTCCCGCGGTCGGGCACGGCCAGCTGGCCGATGTCGTCGCAGAGGACGCGGCGTACCGCGCTTCTCCTGCTTGGCAGGCACACCGCGAGTTCTGGACCGCACGAGCCGCGGACCATCCGCCCGTTCGGACACTGGCAGCCGGATGGGCGCCGGTCGCGCACTGTTCCGTGCGCTCCGCACTGGAGGTGCCGCCGGCCGCGGTCGACGGGTTGCGCGCTGTGGCGCGAACAGGTCGTTGTGGTTTCTCCGGTGTTTTGATCGCTGCTGCCGCGCGATACACCCAGCAAGCCACTGGGGAACGTGACGTCGTGCTGGGTCTCGCCGTGACAGGACGGCAGGGCCGCGTGGTACGCGACGTTCCCGGGTTGATGGCGAATGTCGTGCCGCTGCGCGTGCGTACCGATCCGGCGGTGCCACTGGCCGAATGCGCGGCGGAAGTCGCCCGCGAGGCGCGGGCGGCTCTGGCACACCAGCGCTACGACGGCCTGTTCGCCGATCTCCAGCAGCACCGCGTGTTCGGCCCCGTCGTGAACGTGCTGCCGTGGTCGCGGCCACTGCTCTTCGGTCAGGTCGCGGCCGTGCCGGAGTACCTCTCGACCGGGCCGCAGGACGACATCTGCCTCACGTTCTCTCCACAGCCGCCAGGTGGCGGGATCAGGCTGATCGTCGAAGCCAACCCTACGACGTACGACGCCGACGCCGTGAACGAACACCTGCATGGCCTCGCCGCTCTCCTGACTCCTCCGTCCTGTTCGGACTGAACGCGCTACCGCAACAGCAGGGCCGCGTCCCACTGCGGTTCACCCTCGAGCGATGCCGGGTGCCGCACGTGCCACAGTGCGAGCACTGCTCCAGCGGCGCCGTCGAGGAAGCCCGGTGGATCGGCGGAACCTCCGCCGAAGACGAACGTCCGAGACGCGTCCGCGTGAGCGAGAACCCCGTCCACGAGCGACGGGATCAACTCGGTCAACTCGGCATCACCGCTGTCGGCGGTGATGAGCGCAGTGCAGTGGAGCCACCCCGCCGCACCGTGACACAGGCCGGGCCCCGCGAGTTGCTCAGCGCTGCCGGGTCGGCGTGCTGCGGCGAGCGCCGCTTCCACGGCGAGGCGCTGCCAGCGGGGCTCACCGAGCGCCATCCCGGCGAGCTGGACGGCTCTGGCGATCCCCGGAGTGCCATAACACCAGGAGTTCCGGGTCGCCGGGCGTTCGCGCAACCCGCCGCTCACCTCTTCCTCGTGTGACACGACGCCGGGCCAGTGCGGGCCGTGGCTGTCGCGCAGACACCGGCTCTCGAGCCAACTGGCGATCCGGCTCACCGCCTCCTCGTGTCCTGCGACTCGAACCTCACGGAGCAGTGCCAGCGAAAGCATCGCGAGCGGTCCTGCGATGCCGTGGGCCATGCCGAGGTTGAAGTGACCATAGGTGAACTCGTGACCGCGCACCGGTTCCGCGGTCCACCATCCGGGCACGACGGCACCGTGCACCCGGACGTCCCGTGTCAGCGCGACCAGCTGGGTGAGCACTCGACGCAGCGCCTTCTCGTTGCGATCGTCGGCGAGAAGTCTGCACAGCAGATAGCGGCCAAGACCACTGGTACCTGAGATCACGTCGTGAAGTTCACTGGGGCTGCCGAGCGCCTGCTCGTCCGTACGGCGCAAATCGGTGTCAACCAGACCGAGAACGATGTCACGCACACGGGAATCCGCGCTGCGCAGCAACCTCCGGTAGTCGCGCTCGTCCACCGCGGCGGTCGCGGCCGCGATTCCGATCGACGCCACACCGGAGTACAGACCTCTTCCAGCGCAATCGGGTGGTGCGGATGCGGAGGCCCGCAGCCAGGCGTGCGCATCGGCGCGCAGCTCACCGTTCGCCCGGCTCAGCGAAGCGAACAGCAGTGCCAACCCAGGCCGCCCATCGGCCAGACCTGTTCGCGTGTGCGGAAACTTCTGGCTGTTCGCGAGGTAGTCCTCGACCAGCCGCGGGTCACGCAGTCTCGCCAGCGCGAGGTCCGCAATCGTCAACACGTTCATCGTTTCGAAGCCGCTCGGGTGGTGTCCGGAAAGGAGGGCGCTCGTGGACAGCGCGGAAGAGCACTGTCCACGAGCATTGCGACCTCAGCAACCGACCTGAGTGATCGCACAGCCGGAGGTCGGCTTGGCGTGCATTTCCGTCAGCTCCGCCGAACGCATCGAAAACTCTTCGACGTCCAGGTCGAAGTGAGCTGCGTCGTTCATCTGCATACCTCCCGAAAGTAAGCGTTTTACTGCTCCCCCAAGCTATCCAGAATTCACTTTCAGCACGCGAATCAGTGGTCGGTCGCACGCCAAAACCTGCCCTTACGGCTGTCTTTCGTTGCCACGCCCCGTGTCCCAGCTGGGCCGCGCCAAGAGCAGCGCCCTGATCTCGACGGCAGTTCAATCCCGGACGCCCGCCGACCGGCCCACGATGCTTGTTCTCCACCGGGGTTCGGAGGCAATGCCACGCAGCTTGAGTTGATCGGCACGGCGGCCGGGAAGGACGTCCACGTGAGTAAGCACCAACCCGATGGCGACGGTGAGACCGCAGCGGCGCGGCGGCTCGCCGAGGCCTTCGACCCGTCGGCGATCGACGCGTTGCTCGCCGCTATTTTCGACTCGGTCCCGCCTGAGCATCCTTTTCGGACTGGCTTGCCCGAACGAGCCGAGATCAGTTCATCTACGAACACGAGGAGATGGGGTTGCGGCACCGGGGTTTACAGTCTCCGTGGAGGTGCTCGCTGTATGGTCTTCCGCAGGCGTCAATCCTTGTCCTTCCCAGCGGCAGGTGCTGCGCTTCCCAGCCACGCTCACGCGCGGCGGCGCCAGCAAGTGCGTGATCTCCCACGTCGTAAACCTTGCAGAGCACGGCGTCACACTGGACGAGGTGCTGCTGTCGGCCTTCGATTCCATCGACCAGACCCAGGTCGACTGGATCGGCCGAGCGACATCGACACCCTCCAAGGCCGCGGTCGTGACACCCCTCTTCCCGGCCCGACGCGGACCTCGATTTCTTGTTCGCTCTGGTCGGCATCGGCAACCAGGTGGTACCACGGCGCGAACACCGGTCACGGCATGAGCGCCACGGCATACGGCAACTGCTCGTCGAGTTGAACACCGCCGGGACTCCAGACTGGTCGAGGGCCGTGACCGGACGGCTCGCATGTCCGAGCCCTCAAAGGTGGCCCAACCGAACCGAGCCAGGTCGCCAGCGCCCCAACTGGTTTGAAGCACCATCTGGTCAACGTGCTCGCGCACAACCATCACCTCACCCGTGATGGCCCAGATCTCTGGTGGACAAAGGTTTCTCCGGCAAGCCGTTGAAGCTGTGCACCGAGAGGTCGGCCCTGATCCTGCTCCGTCTCGACCGCAAGGAGGAGACCTACGGCAACGGCAGCCTCGGTGGTCTCCGACAGCGGATCGAATCGGTCAACAGACCCTCAGAGGTCAGCTCCACCTTGAGCGACACAGCGCACGCACCCCTGCCGGAGTGTTCGCCCGAGTTGCTCAGCGCCTGCTGGCCATGGCCGCCACCAGCGGGCACAGCTGGAAGGCGAGGGTGACCAGCAAACGCTCACTGACCACGTTCGATCACTGACACCAACTTCACGGAATCAGTTATCTAGTTCATACATTGCGGGGGGATTGGGTGACCAGCTACCTGATCGGGCTCGTCGGCTCCGGCATCGGTCCGTCGCTGAGTCCGACACTGCACGAGTGTGAGGCCGATGAACTCGGGCTGCGTTACGTCTACCGTCTGCTCGATCTCGACATGCTCGAGCTGTCTGTGGGTGAGGTGCTGAGCGCGGCCCGGACAGCAGGATTCGACGGGCTCAACATCACCCATCCGGGAAAGCAGGCGATCCTGCCGCATCTGGACGAAATCGTCCCCGAGGCCGCCGCGCTCGGCGCCGTCAACACCGTAGTGTTCGCCAAGGGCAAGGCGATCGGTCACAACACCGACGCCACGGGCTTCGCGCGCAGCCTGAGCCGAGGCCTGCCGGGCGCCAGGATGGAGAACGTCGTACTGCTCGGAGCGGGCGGAGCAGGTGCCGCGGTGGCGCACGCGCTGCTGTCACTCGGCACCGAGCGACTCGGTGTACACGTGAACGCGCGCCGATCCAAGCAGTTGGTGGAGTCACTGCAACGCAGGTTCGGCGTCGATCGAGCGGCAGTGTGCGGTTCTGACGAGATCCGCACCGCCGACGGCCTGGTGCACGCCACGCCGAGGGGCATGGCCGCATATCCTGGACTGCCCGTCGACGAGTCGTTGCTGCACGAGGAACTCTGGGTCGCCGACATCGTCTATCGACCACTGGAGACAGCACTGCTCGCGGCCGCACGGGCGCGGGGCTGCCGAGTGCTGCACGGCGGCGGCATGGCCGTTCTCCAGGCCGCTGAGGCGATGCGGCTGTTCACAGGGGTTGAGCCCGACGCGGACCGGATGCTCGCTCATTTCGAGGAGCTGAAAGAGGAACCCGCCCATGCGTCCTGACCTGCGCACCGCCACCGCCTGCCTGTCCGCCGGTTCCGCATCGGACGACGTTCTTGCGATGCCGGACAGCCGGGCCTCGCGACCGATCACCGCTCCTGCCCGACGGGTTGACCTGAGGGCGAGGGAGAAGCCGTACTCGGCACTCCTCTGGGGATGTCCCCTCTCTCCACCCACTGGTCGAAGACGGACAGGACTGCGTCGACGAAGGCGTGGTCGTTGATGTGCGCGCGCACTGGCCGGTAGTCCACGGTCTGCGAGAGCCTGGCCTCCATCGCATCGGCAAATGCATTCACTCCCTCGGGATCCCACATCGGCGACCCGGCCCGGTCCCACTCGCTGAAGCCGTCGAGCGGCAGCACGACCGCGACGGGCCCGCTGGCGAGATTCGCACGCTCCGCGATCATCATCGCTACCTGGGCCTTGTCCTCTGGGCTGGTGGCCGAGCTGCCCACGAGTCTGTTGTGGACACGAAAGGATTCTTCGCGAACTCGTGGGCGCGCCGACCACGTGCAGTAGTCGACGCTGTCCAGACCACCGGGAGCGAGGATCTGCGGAATCCCCCGCGCGCCGGCGGCGCTGAGCCTGTCGGGTCCGGAGTGGACGGTACTGCCCAAGGCCCAGTTGCCGACCTCGATCAGGCACAGGTCCAGCACCGCAGCCAGCCTGCCCTGTGCCGCGAACTGCTCCAGCGAGCGCCCGCCCATGCCCACGGCGTGGAAGACGAGAACTTCGTATCCGCGTTCATCGAGTGCCGGCAGGAGTTCGGTGACGTAGCGGAGAACGGACGTGCCCAAGGTCGACAACCCGACGACCGGCCGCTCGAACACGAGCGGTCTCGCGCACTCGGCGGCGCCGACCACCGCGCCGGCCGCCTGACGCAGCACCGAGCGACACGCCTCATTCATCCCCCAGAGCCCACCTGTCCAGAGCATCATCGTGAGGTCGGACGACAATCGTTCCGGGGGAATGATGTGGGAGAACGCGACCGTGGAGACGATGACCTTCGCAAGACCCACGGGCAACGCCGCCGCCACCTCCAGCGCGAGGTCCGTGCCCATCGTTCCCCCGATGGCGAGCACACCGTCGATGTCACCGCGGTCGGCAAGCGCCGCGGCGAGCTTGCTCGCGCCGGCGGCCATGGCACCCATCGCCGTGTTCTCGTCCTGACCGTGCGCGATGTTCTCGATCGTCGTGCCCGCCGCCGCGGCGACCGTGTGCCGGTCGATGCCGGCCATCACCTCGGCTTCGCCGACGACGCCCACGTCCATGAGCACGCAGCCGGCGCCCCGCTTCTCGATTTCTCCGCGCAACAGTGAAAGCTCGGCGCCTTTGGTGTCCGCAGTTCCGATCAGCAGGATGCGCGGAGCGATCCGGTGATTCACACCGCGCTCCTCGTCCGCTCGATCGCCGTCAGCGCGAGGTCGAGCTTGCCCACCAGTTCGTCGACGTGCGGAAGTTCCATGATCAACGGCGGGGCGACGAGAACGCCCTCGATCCCGTCGTCCCCGGCCAGATAGATGATCAACCCCGCTTCTGCGGCGGCCTCGACCAGCCGCTCGGCCGCACGTGCCGGGGCTTCAGGGGCTAGCTCGATCCCCCAGAGCATCCCCGTGCCCCGGACTTCTCGCACCGCGGGGTGAGACCGGCCCATCTCCACGAGTGCATGGCCGAGCTGCTCCCCCACGCCGCGGCAGGCGGCCGCGAGACCGTCGGACTGAATCGTCCGCATCACCTCCAGCCCGACCGCGGCAGCCAACGGACCTGAGGCGTAGGTGTGGCCACCGGTGTCGAGGCGGCCGCTGCCCGCGAGGACTCCGTCGATCACCCTGCCGGACACCATCACCGCCGACAGCGGGATGCAGCCACCTCCCAGCCCCTTGCCGAGAACCGTGAGATCGGCGTCGACCTCGAAGTCGTCCATCGCGAGCAGCGGACCGGTGCGGTGGACCCCGGTCATCACCTCGTCCGCGATCAGCAGGAGTTCGTACTCGTCGCACAGCGACCGCAAGCGCCGGTGATATCCGTCCGGTGGCACCAGTGCCAGTGCCGCACCGCCCACCACTGGCTCGACCACGACAGCGGCCAGGTTCTCCGGTCCGAGTCGTTCCACGGCATTCTCGAAGTCCGCGAAATCCTGGTCGGAGGTCGGTGCCGGTAAGGCCGGGTAGTCGTGGAGCACAGTCTCGAACCGGGAGCGCCGACCGGCGTGACCGGACAACGAGAGCGCTCCCATGGTGTTCCCGTGGTAGCTGTGCCTCCTGCTGAGCATCCCGGTCTTCGTCGGCCGTCCTCGCTCCTGCCAGTACTGGATCGCGATCTTCAGCGCGATCTCCACCGCTTCCGAACCACTGTTCGCGAACTGGACGCGGCGGTAGTCGCCGCCTGACTGCGAGAGGAGCAGGCGCGCAAGTTCTTCCGCGGGCCGGTTGGCGAACATGCCGCGGTACACGTGGCTGATCTGCTCGGCTTGGCCGCTCATCGCGCGGAGGAGGTTCGGATGTGCGTGGCCCAGCACCGCCGCGACAGAGCCCGATGAACCGTCCAGGTAACACTTTCCTGCGGTGTCCCACACGTACACACCCGCGCCGCGGTGCACGACCGGAAGCGTCGCGCTGAGACGGCTGTTCAGCACCACGGGACCTGAGCGCGGCTGGGGTAGCAGGACACTCGTCGACACTTCGAGATCACGTAACATGATCGATGTCCCTTCCACTCGGCTACGGCAGCAGCATCGACTTGACGCTCTGGCGCTGATTCATCGCGAGGTACGCGTCGGATGCCTGTGCCAACGGGAACGTGCTGTCGAAGACGACGCCGGGATTCAGGTCGCCAGCCAGCACCGCGGGCAGCAGCGTCGGCATGACTGTCCTGACGTTCGCGCCTCCGCCGCTCAGGACGAGGTTCTTGCCGAAGAGCTCCCAGAGCGGAAGCTCGACGTTCCACGGCAGGCCGACGTAACCGATCCTCCCGCCCGGACGCGCGCAACCGATCGCCTGTCGCATCGCGGGCAGCGTTCCGACCGCGTCGATGACGTGGTCGGCTCCACCATCGAGTAGATCGCGCACGGCCGTCGCCCCGTCGTCACCGCGAAGACCGACGACGTCCGTCGCGCCGTTCTTCCTGGCGAGTGCCTGTCTCGACGGGTGGGTCGACATCACCACGATCTGTTCAGCGCCGAGCCACTTGCTGGCCATGATCGCGCACTGCGCCACGGCGCCGTCTCCTACCACCACCACTGAGGCTCCTGATTGCACCCCGGCGTGCCGGGCTGCCTCGTAGCCCGTCGGCATCACATCGGTGAGAGTCAGCAGTTGCGGTACCAGCGCCGGATCGGGCTGGTCCGCCAGGGCGAGCAGGGTCGCCTCCGCGAACGGCACCCGCACGAACTCGGCCTGGCCGCCGTCCAGCGCTTCGCCGTCGTCGAACTCACCGAAGAACCTCCGGTTCCAGCAAGCGATCGGCAGGCCTCGGAGACATTCCGGGCAGACTCCGTCCGAGACCTGGAAGGGCGCGATGACGAAGGTGCCCGGTCGCAGTCCACGTACGTCCGTCCCGCACTCGACGACCACCCCGACGAACTCGTGCCCGGTGCGCACCGGACGCGGCACGGGGGCGATCCCCCGCATCATCCACAGGTCGGTGCCGCACACCGCGGCTGCCACCACCTTCACCACCACGTCGGTGGGCTGCTCGATCTGCGGTTCGTAGACGTCGTCGACGTGGACGACGCCGTCTTGGCTCATCACCACTGCTCGCATGTTCAGAGACCTGCCACTGTGCTGCAACGCATGAGAAACTCCGAGAGATATCCGTCGTGGGGAAGTCCGGGGCCCAGCCACCACGTGGGTCTGTCGAGCCCGTAGAGGTTGTGGATCGTCGGTTCGGCGAGCAGATCGTCAACGAGGCTCTGCTCGGTGGCCGCCACGGCGACGACCAGGGAACTTCGCAGTGGCGCCACGCCGTCCGACCTGTTCCAGGGGGCGACCCAGACACAGGGGAACGGCAGTTCCACGTCGCGCTGCACCGAGCTCACGCAGGGCAGCAACCGCACGGACGGCCGCAACGCGGCACTGCCGTCACCCAAGTCGTGCACGATGCCGGACGTGGTGCCAACCGCGGTCGTACCCGCGGAGTGGGTTCGAAGCAGCTCCGCCAGCGCGCGAGCTTCAGCCAGAGGGCGGCAGGGGAGCACCGCCGCGTCGTCCTCCGGCGCCAGCGGGGAGAAGCTGGCAAGCCGTTCCGCCAGTGCGGCGGCGAGACCAGCGGGATCGGTGTCGGCGAGAACGGCGGTCGTGTTGAGACAGGACACTCCCGCAAGCCCGCACACGGACTCCACCACCGAGTCGAGGTGGCTCTCCCACGGTCCCTGGACGAGCACCTTCACCCGTCCTGGTCCCTGTGGCAGAACAGGAGTCCCGCCCTGCCCGTAGCGCCGCACCACCTCGTCACCGCCGAACACCATGGCGAGATCACTGCCCCGCACCACCTCGTCTCCGATGTCGTGGTCTCCCGGTAGCAGGACGACGTCCTCCGCGGGTACTCCAGACTCGCGCAGCGCCAGCACCACCCGATGCGCGGTGAACGGATCGCGTCTGGAAGGGCGAACTACGACGCGATAACCCAGCACCAGCGCGTCGAACCACAGCGAGTGGACGGCGGGGTGGTTGCCGGCCGCGTGAACGCCGAGCAGCCGTCCCTTCCTCCGCCACAGCACGCCGCCTCTCACGGGGTCCAGGTTCGCGCGATCCCACGTGGCGTACCGAGGCCGCGCAGCTTCGACCGACCGGCCCGCCGCACGCGCGGCGTCCGCGATCGTGGTGGAGGCAGCCCTCACAACGCTGACCGGCACTCCGGTCGCCCTGGCCACCAGCCGATGATGGTCCTCCGGGCCGATTCCTCCGACCACACCGTGTTCGACCAGGTCCGCGAACCTCGCCAACCGTTCCTGGTGCACTGCAACGCCGTCAGCCGCTCCGCTCGCCGGAGCAGACCTCAGCCGCGACAGCGTTCTTGTCGCGTAGAGCCGGGGAACCTGCGTCAGCGCCGCGATCGGCGCGCCGGTGACGTCCTGCACGACGTGCCGTGCACGGGGACGGTAGGGACGATCAGGCCCGAGAGCGTCGATGTGCAGCCAGGAATCCGGTTGAACGGCCGACTCGGACATCAGTACGCCCCCTCGACCACGGTGACGCCGCCGATCTCCAGCACGGGACGCACCTCAGCGAGCGAATGCCCCACCTGGCCCGGCAGTCCTTCGACGCGACGTGCCAGGTCCCGTTCGAGAACGTTGGGCATGAGCATCGACTTGCTCACGTGATGCATGACGACACGGCCGGTTTCCCCCACCGGTACTGGGTTTCCGCTCTCCGGCTCGACGACGGTGAACCCCACGTGCGCGGACAGCGGGTCGAACACGCACTCGTCATCACGGAGAGGTGCTCGCTCGAACACCGCGCTCAGCACGATCGTGCTGCCGTACAGCCCGTACTGCGGTATCCCGGGGAATACCTCTTCTCGCAGGAGAGCACGCGTGTCCAGGTCGAAACTGGTGCCGCACCAGGTGATCGCCCGCACCTGATCGCGGACCAGGTCGACGAGCTCTTCGTCCTGCGCGAGTCGCACCAGCAACGGAGGTGGCGCCTGCAGCACCCCGACCGCCTGGCTTCGCAGCACGTCGCGCGCCTGTGCCATGAGGTGGTCGAGATAGCGTTCCGCCTCGTCGTTCCTGCGCTCGTGCAGACACCGCTTCACCCAGCGCGGATCGAAGTCGATGGCGAAACGAACGCCACCGCGGCGGCGCGCGTACTGGCCCGTCAGTTCCGCGTAGTCGTGAGGACCTGCGGGACCAAGAGACAACCAGTTGGTACCTCTCGGATAACCGCGGGCGTCCATCGCGCGCATGGCCGACGCCATCTCGTGTTCCATCCAGTCCGCAAGGAACACCACGCGCTTCGGCCGCCCGGTGGTGCCGCCGCTCTCGAAAACGCCCACGACGTCGACGGCACCTCGGTAGCCCCGCGGAACCAGGTGCTCCACCGGCACGTCCCGCAGATCGTCCACCACCTGCGGGAACATGCGCAGATCGCCGAACTCTCGCACGTCCGTCCGCGGATCGAAGTCCAGCTGTCCGGCCCGCTCGAGCCAGAAGCGCGAGCCCGTCTCCGGCGAGAAGTGCCATCGCATCGCCGCCCGCACGAGTTCGTCCGGATCGACGTCCGTCCCCGGCGGCGCGTCGAGCACCGCGGGACAGGAAGTCTCTCGCACACCAGCAGTCATCAGCCAACCTCCGTGCAGGGGCCTCACCTTCGGACTCAGTGCAGGGTCACGCCGCACTCGGCCGGCGGGCTCAGCAGCGCGCCCCGGCCGATCGCGTCTGCGACGAGCTCGATGTCGTCCGACATGTACCGGTCGCGGTCCAAAGTGGACACCAATGATCTGATCGCGCGGTAGGTGGCCTTGCCCACCGGGCTGAGCTCGGCGAACCGTCCCGAGATGTCGACCGCCTGGGCCGCCGCCAACGCTTCGACGGCGAGGATGCGGGTGTTGTTGCCCAGCACGCGCCGCGCATTGCGGGCGGCGATGAGGCCCATGCTCACGACGTCCTGGTTGTCACCGTTCGACGGCACGCTCTGGATGCTCGCCGGGCCGATCGTCCTGTTTTCCGCCACCAGCGCCGTCGCAGGGTACTGCGCCCCGGCGAAACCGCTGTTCAGCCCAGGTTCCGCGGCGACGAGGAACTCGGGCAGACCGTCGCTCAGATGACGGTTGAACAACCTGTTGCTGCGCCGTTCCGAGAAGACACCGAGCTGGGTCAGCGCGATGGTGAGGAAGTCCATCACGAAGGCAACCGGTTGACCGTGGAAGTTCGCTCCGTGGAACACCTCCTTGTCCGCGAAGAACAAGGGGTTGTCGTTCGCGGAGTTGAGCTCGGTCTCCACAGTGGCGATTGCGTGGTAGACGGTGTCGCGCACCGCGCCCAGCACCTGGGGCACCGCACGAAGCGTGTACGCCTTCTGCAGGTAAACCTCGTTGCGCGAGACCGCGTCCCCGCCTTCGGGTCCGTGCAGCTGACGCCGGAGATCCTCGTGGTCGACGGCGAGCCCCGTGCCGCTCATCAACGCGAGCACGTTGGCCGCGGAGTCGATCTGGCCCTGATGCGGCCGGGCGAGCACATGCCCTTCCGGCTGGAACGGACTCGTCGAGGCCCGCATGGTCTCCAGCACGAGCGCGGCGATGACCTCCGACTGGCGCACCTGGTCCAAGGCCCTCGAGGCCACCAGGGAGCCGAGCCCCGTCATCGCCGACGTGCCGTTGATGAGCGCCAGTCCCTCCTTGAACCGGAGGCTCAGCGGCTCGATGCCCAGTTCTCGCAGGACCGGCCCGGTCGGAGTCTTGCCTCCGTCGCGCAGCAGGTAGCCCTCCCCGATCAGCGTGCTCGCGATGTGCGAGAGAGGCGCCAGGTCACCGCTGGCACCGAGCGAACCGATCTCCGGAACGGCGGGGATGAGGCCGAGGTTCAGATGGAGCGCCAGGCGATCCAGCAGTTCCGGCCGCACCGCGGAGTACCCCTTGGCCAATGCGTTGAGCCGCGCGACGAGCATTGCCCGCACCTCGACCTCGCTGAACAAGGGGCCGACCCCGGCACTGTGGCTGCGCACCAGGTTGGTTTGCAGTTCCACCTCCCGAGAGGTGTCCACGAGCATGTACACCATCTCGCCATAGCCGGTGGTGACGCCGTAGACCGGCACATCGCTCTTGATGATCTCCTCGAAGTGAGCCCGGCTGCTGAGCGCTTTCTCCACCGCCATCGGGTCGACCGCGCAGGGCTCGCGATCCTCGGCGATACGGCGGACGTCACCGACGGTGAGACCCTCACCGTCGAGCGACACGAAAACCGCTCCGCCCACTTCTGCTCTCTCCTGGTACGTGGTCATCCGTTCCTCCAGATGGGGACATCTGTGCAGGGGTCTCGCCCCATTCGCAGGGCGAATCGGCCGGAGACCCGTCGGGATCTCCAGCAACTTCAGGTACATGAAGAGTCACGACCGGCCGACAGCGACCGAAAGCACAGAGCTGACTCCCCTGCCGCTGCGACCGCATTCCACCAAACCGACAAAAGAACGTCGTCAGGACTTCGTCGGCATCACATGATCAAGAACAAAAACCCACACCACATCATCACGACGCGATGCCCCCCAAAGTAGACACTCAGCGATAATTCCACAAATTCATCCACTGCCAGCTCGGCAACACTCGACTGCGGGCAATCGACCACCCTTCCCGGCAATCAGATTCTCGCGACAAGCACACGTTAGAGGGCAGACTCACACACCCGGAGCAACATGCCCGAAAGTACCGATGAGAGTGCCGCCAGGTGCAGACAGCCGCACAAACGCCACACCCAAGATCACCGGGGAGGCACCTCCCCACGGCTCGGCAAGAGCGAGGCCAGAGGCACACGACACCGGCGCCCATCAGCACCTTCGACACACATGGCGGCGCGGGCCCTACACCGAACAGGCGAGTCGTGCGGGCAACGACGCTGCACCGCGTGCTCCACCTCGCACAGGCGGCAGGTCGGCCCATTATGCCGAACAGCGGATTCCGGACCGTAGAATGCCAGCGTATTATTCCCCATCGACACGCCCACGTGAGCCGGCCATTCTCGAGGACCAGTCGCGACATATAAACGCGCTCGCGGCCCACCTTCACCGATGCCGCCCAGCGTCGCGACGCGAGCCTCGAAAAAAGATTTCCACCCAAACAGCGCAAGCCGGCCGTTCGCTCGACCCCGGAGGTGCGTCATGGCCGACACCCGAAGTCGTGCCGATCTCACAGACGCTCTCGGAAAGATCAGCATGAAGGATTTGGTGATCAATCCGTATGGCACACTGGCAGCTATTCGGGAGTCGTGCGCGGCCTTCCCGGTGGAGAGTGTCGGGTACCGGATGTGGGTGATCACGCGGTACGACGACGTCCGCCGGGTCCTGGCGGATCCCACGGTGTTGCGCGACCTGGTCGAACATCGGCGTGAGATCAACGCCAACTGCATGGTCCGCGCTGTGCGCAAGGCTCATCTGCCGCACGACTCACGGCGAAGCCTTTTCGACCGCGACGGAGAGAGCCACCAGCGACTGCGGACGCTGGTCAGCGGTTCCTTCACGACCGGCAAGCTGCGGAAGCTGGGACTGAGGACCGAACAGGTGACGCGAGACGTGCTGGACGCGTTACCGGTGGGCGAGCCGGTCGACCTGGTCTCGCGATGCGCCACCCCGATCGTGGGCACGGTGGGTCTGGAGACACTGGGCGTGTCTGCCGACGACCGCGATGTTCTGGCCGCCATGTCCAGAGCGATGATCGGATCTCTGGACATCGACGAGATCGAACGGGCCGCGCAGGAGTTGTTCGACTACGCCAGGCAGCTCGTCCTCGTCAAGAAGGACGAGCCCGGCGACGACCTGTGCACCAGCCTGTTGCGCGCGCACGAGAGCGGCCAGATGAGCGCTGACGAACTCGCCTCCACGTACATCCTGATGATCGTCACGAGTTTCGAGCCCGCGAGCTCGATCGGCAGTGGCGCTTTGGCGCTGTTGAGCAACCCGGACCAGCTGGCGAAGCTGATCACCCAGCCTGAGCAGTTCACCGCCTGCGTCGAGGAGATCGTGCGGTTCGAGTCGCCTTTCCGGTTCGTACCGCCGCGTTACACCTCGGCACCGTTGCGGCTCGACGGCGTGACCATTCCGGCAGGCGAGTTGCTGCTCCTGTCCCCAGGAGCGGCGAACCGGGACCCGGCACGTTTCCCGTCACCGGACGTGTTCGACGTGACGCGGGAGACCGGCGGCCATCTGGGTTTCGGGCACGGTGTGCACCGGTGCCTCGGGGCGGGACTGGGACGAATTCAGACCGAGGTCGCGCTCAGGATGTTGTTCCAGCGGTTCCCGAACACCAGGCTCGTCGAGCCTCCCGAGCATGCCCGCTGGCAGCCCGGGAAGTTCATGCGCAGGCTCGCGGACCTTCCGGTAGTGCTGAAGGATTAGTGACGGAGAACGATCGATGAGCATCACGGAGCATCAGGAATCGATCCCGGAAGAGCTGGGGAAGCTTCCGATCACGGAATTAACGACCTGCCCTCACGAAGCGTTCGCCAGACTTCGCGATACCTCCCCCGCGATCCCGGTCGAGAGCGCAGGCCACCGCTACTGGGCCATCACCCGGTACGAAGACGTGCGCAGGGTGCTGTCCGACCCCAGCGTCGCACGGGATCGCACCAAGCACGGCAACAAGGTCAACCCAGGCCGCGCGGTGCGCACCGACGCCAAACATCCCCGCGTGCCGCGCGGCGTGCGGCAAAGCCCCTTCTACGAAGAAGGCGAGCGCCATCAGCTGCTGCGCAACACTTTGGGAACCATCTTCACCCCCAGGAAGATGGCGGAGCTGACCCGCAAAGTTCGCGATTCCGCCGAGGAACTACTGGAAACGTTCCACCGCGGCCAGCCGATCGATTTCCTGACGGACTACGCCTACCCCATTTCCGGCAAAGTCATCTGCGCCATCGCCGGGATTGCCGGGAACGAGCGGAACATTCGGGCGGCGATAGATGTCGAAGCACTGTTGACTCCTGTGGTCAGCGAAGTGGAGCGAGCTGCCCGTTCACTCGCCGACTGGGCTGCCGAAATCGCCGACGCCAAACGGCAGGAGCCCGGCGACGATGTGTTCACCACTCTGCTGAGGTTCCACGACGAAGGGCTGATGACGTCTGAGGAACTCACCTCGAGTTACGTCTTCCTGCTCATCGGCGGCATGGAGGTGGCCATCACGATCGGCAACGGCGCCTTCACGTTCATGACGCACCCCGGCGAGCTCGCCAAAGCTCTCGCTCGACCAGAGCTGTTCGACACCTGCGTGGACGAGATCGTCCGGTACGAGTCCAACTTCCGCTTCCTCTCACCTCACGTCGTCACCCAGGCACTGCACTTCGACGGCGTGACTGTTCCCCCAGGTGAACTGCTCCTCATCTCTCTCGGTGCGGCGAACCGCGATCCCCACCAGTTCGACGAACCGGACACCTTCGACATCACCCGTACGACCACCGGGCATCTCGGGTTCGGGCACGGTGTGCACCGATGCCCTGGCGCACAACTGGGCAAGGCGGAAGTCGCCGTCGCGCTCCAGATGTTCTTCGAGCGCTTTCCCCGAACCGCACTTGTCGATCCACCCGACCAGGCTCGATGGCAACCGGGAAAGTTCAAGCGCAGGCTGGAGGCCCTCCCGGTCATCCCGCTCTGACGTTCCGCCGGCGGGCGACAAAGGCTCACCAACGGCCGCATGCCGTCGGCCGTTGGCTGCGCCAAGGGGCGTGCACGACCGCACGATGCGCGAGATGTCCCCCGCCCGGAGAAGCCAGCACCGCTGGGCCGCACCGTGAAGGTGCTCGCGGCGGAATCGGCGTTGGTTCCTCAGGTGTGGTTTTGCCTCACGGGGAAGGCCGCTCCCACCACCACGCCCCGGCGATCGCGGAACAGCACGCGGATCGCTCTCTCGTCGCGACTCCTGACGACATCCCAATCGGAGCGAGCGGCAAGCGACGTCTCGATCAGCACCTCGTGCTGCGGAACACCGTAGGCCGTGTCCCTGCCAGGGACCCGAACAACGACGCGGATGGCATTGACGTCCACCGGCATATTCCGGCTTTCCATCTTCTCCGCCTCGTCGCGCATCTCGGCGTCGAAGCGTTGCCGGACCTTCTCGGTCCGGGCGATCGAGAGCAACGGCCCCCCGCGTGGAGCTTTCGGGGCATGGCCGGTTCCTCCCCCGGTGATGACAACAGACGGCATCGCGGTGTGCCACTGTTCCTGTGGGAGTTGAAATTGGCGCCACGCGGCGGCACGCACCACGGCACGCGCTGACTGTGCGATGCCGGCACCGGAATCAGGGCTGATCCGGGCTCCACTCGGGCCGAACCTCGTACTCGTCGGCGGGATGTGGTTCGCCACGAGATCCGTGAGCTCGACGGACGGGAGGACGACAGCGCCCGGCGCGACGACCTCGACGAGGTCACCACCGTTGTCGATGACGTAGTTGTGCCCACGACCGAAATACATCACCTCGGTGGAGGCGAACATCCTGGGAACGTCCCGATGCGGCGCGACGGAGCTGAACGCCCGCTTGATCGCGTGCGCGAAGCTCTCAGCGGTGGAACCGGGTCCAGGGCCGCCCACCAGACACATTTCCAGGATCAACGGTGGAGTGGTGTTCGGATGCGCCTGAGTGAAGAGTTCGTGTCCGACGATGAACGAGGCCACCTGCTCCGGCCCGAGCCCGACGATGTCACCCAGCGAATAGGGGCGGGAGGTGGGCAATGCGGCGTCCACCTTCGTCCGCTCCCCGTGCGCCCATGTGCGCCACAGCTGGAGACCAAAAGCAGGGCTGAGCATCGGCACGTCCAGTTCGACCTCGGTACCGGAGGAGTCCAGGGTCTTCCGCTTGCTGAAGTAGAAGTCGCGATCGGCTTCGGCTCTGAACGCCGCGTCACCCATCGTCGTGACCAGGTCGTGCGGCTGCGATGGGAACACCACTCCGTCCAGGCCGTGCGTGCGGACTACCATGGGGTACGAGACGACGTCGGAGACGGTGATCGGGCGCGGTGGCATGCTGCCGAACGTCGGCACGTTCACGACGATGGAACCGTCCGGCTTGAACTGCATCGTCCCGTCCGGCCAGTGAGTCGTGCGGAAATAACCGCCTTGGGCGAGTCCAGCGGCGAGATCGCCGGGGTCCAGCAGAGGTTCGTCGACCGGCGCGAACACGACCGACGGTTCGGTCAGTCCTGGGGCCACCGCATCGCCCCGGCCGAGCACCAAACGCAGGTTCGTGTCGTCGCGCAGTACTGTGATCAGCTGTCTCGGGGTGACGTCGAGCTCAGTCACCCCGTCCGCGGCGGCGCCGCGATAGCTGGCAGAGCCGGGCCGAAGCACGACGAACACCGGCGTGAAGCGCTCGTGCCGCCAGCTCGCGTCCACCGCGGTACCGTCCGGCAACCTCGGCTGCCGCACCGAGTCGTCGGTGCTGGCGTTGGCCCACACGTTCATCGAGTCGAAGAACGCATCGTCACCGGGAGTGCGTATGACGAGCGCACGCGGTGTGCCTGCCGCGTCCCGCACCGGCGAGACCTTGAGGTCACCCGCCCGCAGCTCGGACACATCCGAGTAGGTCGTGGAGGGATCGATGACCGTCGTCAGATCTCCGAAGCCCTTCAACGCGTACACCGTCGGATAGAACCCGGATCGGTGCAACAGCGTGACCAGGTCGAATGCGAAGGTGCCGAAGGTCTGTTCACCGGACGGGTGGGGCTTGATGATCACCAGGGGGCGACGCGGGGTGGTTGTGAGGGCCGAGCGGAAGTGCGGATCGGACAGCAACGCGGTACCGGCCCAGGCCCCGCTCACGTCGACCTCTCCGTCACGCACGAGCCCAGCGCGACCCCCACCGATACCCTCACCAGGGGCGACGAAGAAGAACGGCCGGGCGTGCTTCCACGGGCCGGGGACGACCAACCGGCCACTCTCCACAGCGTCGGAGAAACCCTGGAACGTCGCGAGAGACCATCCGGCGCCCCGCTTTTCGCTGGGGAAGCCGAACACCGAGTTCGAGCGGAAAACCGAGGTGGCACCGACCGGCATCGGGCGGTACATAATGCGGTTGGCGGTACGCATCCTCAGAACACCGTCCACGTTCACGGCCAACTCACCAACGACGTCGATGGTGGCGAACGTTCGTTGAGTGGCCGCCGACAGCGCGGTCACGACCTGGGCCGCGAGGCCTTGCCCGACCGCCGCGGAGTTCACGGCTGTCCGGGTCAGCAGAACCAGGGTGGGTTGCTCTGGCGCCGTGATCGCAGCGACGAAGCCCGGCTTGCCGAGCAGGATCCGGGCGGTCTCCTCGGGGGTGAGGTGGAACGGGGGATGGCCTTCCCCCTCGCTCAAAGTCAGATGTCCGGGGGCCGAGGCGGACATCCCGATCAGCACGGGGCGAACACGCCCCGGCTCTGTGAGGCCTGCCCACTGCAACGGCACGTAGTATCCGGGGTGTCCGGCCGCGGTCGTGACGAACGGCTGACCAGACGCTCGGGCGTCGGTGACCCGTTCCGCATGCACCGTGCGGCTCATCACCTTCGCGCTGTTCAACCAGCGTTCCCCGGACAGGTCGAACCCGACGAGGTCACCGGACGAGTTGCGCATGGGTCCGGAGACCAAGCTGTCCGCGGTGATGGCGGGCAACGGACTGAAGTGCACGTGTTCGGGCCGGCGGAACCGGGACAGCGATGGATCCTGGTCCACCACCGCGATCAGCACCGGCCGTAGCGGAGCGTTGGCACGCAACACCTCACCGAACCGGTTGGCGAAGTCAGTCGTGCGGGGATCGTCGTTCACGTCGAGCACCAGTACCCGGATCGGAGTGTCCCGCTCCAGCGCCTTGAAGCCCGCCGAGTCCCGCACTCTCTGACCGGCGGTGTCCGCGTCGATCACACCCGTCTCGTCGCGAGCGGCACCGTTCTCGGCCTCGATGATCACGAAAGCCGGGCGCGTCCCGCTCCAGTGGCCTCGCCCGAGCCAGCCGTGCAGGTGTCCCGGCCAGTCGTTCAAGGAAACCGACCTTGACACCACCGCGAACCCGCCACGCGACGACCCCTCCGGCGGGTAACTGACGACGGCGGGAAGCGACGCCGACGAGGACGACTGGCCGAAGCCGCCGGACGGTCCCGTCGGCGGCGTACCGCCCCGCACGCCCTTCGACGCATGGGACACCACAGGCTGTGGCAGCGCCGCAGCCTGGCTTGGACTGCCTCCACCTGCGTCGGCCTCGAGCAGGTCGCGCCACACCTGGCCACCGGCGCGGGCCGCGGCGGCTTCGTCCTTCCGCACCTCCAGGTTGGGCAGGATCAGCACCTCCTGCGGACGTGCGCCGCGGTGGGACCGCCGGACAGCCGGCAGCAGCACGAACCGCAGCGCGCTCACGTCCACCGCCAGTCCGAACGACTCGAGGTACTCGTTCCTGGCCCGGATGGCGTCCAACACCTGGTCACGCACCCAAGCGACCCGGTCGCGGGCCTTGACCAAGGCCTCATCGGACCGGATCGGCATGTTGTGAGACCCGCCTCCGGCGATCGTGATGGGCCGGATGAGCGTTCCCCGCATCTGCCGCCAGGCCAGCGCATCCGCGATCTGTTCCCCCGCCTCTTTCGTCTCCTGCGCCCGGTACACATCGTCCACGCCCGGCCGAAAAGTCACCGAGAACCGCTGGCGCGGAACAACGAGGCTAATAGGACGGATCGGCGCTGGGACGGGCTCGCCCGGCATCACAACACGACTGAAGATCCCACCATCGAATGTCTCCAACGGGCGTCTCACGGACCCGGTCCACACGCCGACCCGTCCAGTTGCCGCCACCATCCGTTCGATGGGCCGGTCGGGCGACATTCGGTTCCACGCCTGCAGAATCTGCTGAGCGAGCGAAAGCGCGGATCCTCGTGCACGCTGGTTGAAGTCGCACTGGAAGAACAGCAGTGATGGGGCCCGGTCCTGGTTCGCGCCCTCGAAGACCACAGTGGCAAGTAGCAGTGCAGCGGCACCGCGGCCGCCCAGCATCGTCATGTCGCCGAACTGACGCGGACGGCCGGTCTTCAGGGACACCAGCATCCCATGGACACTGCCGTGTCCGTCTACCACCCAGAACCGCTGTCCGGCATAGGGACTGAAATAGAACTCGCCGCTCGACCCGTCGAGAAAGTAGCGATTGGCGAATCCGAGATCCGGTCGGTAGGTCTGCGCCCAGGCCGATCCTTGCACCAGATCGTGATCCTTGGACGGGAATGCCCGCCCGAACTCGCCCAGCTCGGCGTTGGACAACGAAACGGACACCACCTCCGCCGGGGATGGAGCTGACGGCGGAACACTGTTGACGGCCTTGCCGCCCGGCGCAACCGGCCCGATGGCTACCGTTCCGTCCGCGTGGAACGTGAAAGGGCCATCAGACCAGTAGAACGTACGCGCGTACCCGCCCGAGGCCAGGCCCCGTTGGATTTCAGGCGCTTCGAGAGCACCGTCTCCCAGCGTCGCGAACACGAACGATGGGTTCTCCCTCGGATTCCGGCCCAAGGCCAGACGCAGGTTCATGTCGTCACGGAGAATTCGCATCAGCGTCGATGCGTCGTGCTCTGCCTCGCTGCCGTCCGGCCGGGTGCCCCGGTAGCCGGTGCGCGTGCGCTCGGCGACCACGAACACCGGCGGTCTGGTTCCGGAACCCCATCCCGTGGTCGTCCTGGTGCCGTCCGGCAGCGTCACCCAGTCGTAATCCTTGACCTTGGACGACCCGCGAGCCCAGTCGGTGTACTGCCCGAATCTGGCATCGTCGCCGGGTACGCGCACCACGACCATCCGGATCTCGTTCGCCGGGTCACGTACCAGGCTCAGCCTCAGGTCACCGGCCCTGGGACCGGACACCAACGCGAACGAGGGTGTCTCCGCTCCAGTCCTTCCCGGAAGTCCGTCCCTCCCGATCTGGGCGTAGGCCTCGGGGAACACGCCGGCCTCGTGCAGGGCGGTCACGAAGTCGAACCCGAACCCGCCGAAGCCGACCCGGTCACCGCTTCCCGGGACGAGGATCAGCAACGGCGAGGAACGCACCAGTTGTGAGAAACGCGGATCGCGCAACTGCTCCTGGGCGGCCCATCGACCCTCGACCTCGAACGCTCCCTTCATCCCAAATCTCTCCACGAGCACGGCGCTGTCGGCAGCACCAGGCGCGACGAAGATCACCGGCTGGCGAGAGCCCCACTGGCCCGCCAACCGGATCGAACCGTTCGAGACACCATCGGCGAATTGCTGCATCGCCTGCCTCGACCAGGCGGGATCGGAGGTGCTCGGATATCCGAACACCGTCCCGGAGCCGAACACCGAGATCCCGAACCGCGTCAACATCATGGGCCGGTAGCGCACACCATTGCCCACCCGCAACACGGGCATCGAACCCGTAGGCAAGCGCCCCAGAGGCATCCCCATTGAGAGAACGTGGATCTCTCGCGTGTCCCCCTGGATGAGGAGTTCGTCGGCCAGGTGCTCGGCGAACGTGTAACCGCCCAGTCGCTGTTCTTGCACGATGATCAGCGGTGAGCGCACCTCACCTGCGGTGAGCGCGCGGAACTGACTGTTGCCCACAATGCGAATGGCGAGCTGCCGCGTGTCCAGGAACAGGCTGACCCCACCTACCAACGGCGTCAGCAGGTCCGGCCCGAGGAACAGCCAGATCGGAGGCGTGCGACCAGGCTCCAGTGCCTCCAGCCAGGGTGTGGGCACGGTCATGTCCCGGCCGTTGAGGTCCGACATGAACGCCACCCTCAGCGTTTCGACCGTGGTCACGCTGAGCGGCCCTGCGTAGAAGTTGTTCGTGGACAGTTCGAGCCCGCGCAACTGCCCGTCCAGGGTGTCGATCCGGCTGAAGCGGAGATCGTCCGGCCGCGGCAAGGTGGCCGGACCGTAGTCGGCCGGAGCCGGGGCCAGCTCGACCGGTCGGCGGTTGCGGTCCCCCACCCGCGCCACCGCATCCATCCGCCGGTACGGACCATCACCCCGCAGCGCCTCCGCGAACTCACCGGCCACCCGCATCCCGTCCCTCGTCGTGGTCCGCGAATGAACCACGATCCACACGGTGCTGTCCGGGTCCGCCAGCGAGAAGCTCGGCTGTGCCAGCATCGCGGCAGCCGCGTCGGCGGAACTGACCACACCGGCCCCGGACAGCACGCCCTGCCCGTCGGTCTCCAGCACCACGTACAGGGACGGATGGGGGAGAGCGGTGGCGATCACGGAAGACATCAACCGTCGCGGCCAGCCCGCGACCTCCGCGTCGTCGGAGGTCAGCCGGAACGCACCGCGACCGTGCTCGATCACCTGCGCGGACACGACGTGGAAGTCGCTGTGACGCGGCGTGCTGACCGCGACGGACACGGGGTCGGCCGGCAGCACCGCCGCGGTGACGTGCCGATGAGGGCCGGTTCCTCGCAACAGCCCGGCGAAACGGGCGACCATCGCCTGGGCACCGGTGTCGTGAGCGACGAGCCGGATCTCGACCCCGGGATCGGCGGGAAAACCCGGCAATGCGCGTACCGCGTCGGCCGCGAACTTCGCGTCGACGACGCCACCGTGTGCCATGACCGAGTCCGGTCCAGCCGCCCGCAGGAAGACGTAATAAGCGTGGCCGGCCTCGTTCGGGCCCTGACCCGCGAGACCACCGAGGAACGCGGTGTACATCGGACGAGACCAGTCGACGGCGCCGATCGCGGGGTCGCGTAGCGCGGCACCGCCTGCCACCCTTCCAGCCCCCAGATACTCGTTGATCGTCACCAACGGCGGAGGCGGCTGCGTCGACGACGATGCCATCGCGGAGCTCCCTGCCGTAACGGTGGAGCCGGCGCCACCCGGAAGCCTGCCCGGCAGCGGACCGCGGGCCTGTCCTCTCGGTGACACGAACCCCGCCTCGGCCATCAGATCCCTTGCCAGGTCGGCGGCGTTGTCGTGTTCCGGCCCCAGCAAACCCCGCTCCAACTGGTACAACCGCCACGAGACCAGAGCGACGACCTGGTCATAGGCATCCCGCCGCAGCTGGTCGGCACGACCGAGCACCACCGGCGGCCGTCCGTTGGAAGCCATCACCAAACGAGCGACCTCACGCAACTCCTCGAGCCGACCCGCAGAAGCCTTCGCACTCACCACAGAAAGCACGCTCGCGTCAGCGAGACGAGTCAACGGCGTGCCCGCCGTGACCACAACCCCCACCGGCTCACGCTCCGCGGAACGGGAATAGCTCTCCGCGACCCGCTCACCGGCCTCACGGTTGTCCTGCAGACCACCCGCACGCGGGTCCACGAACGACTCGGGACCGAACGACCCCGTCTCCTGCCGCTGTCCCTCCACCTTGACCTCGATCAAGCCCATGACCGGGTCGGAGTGCGAATCGTGAGTGGGCGTCATGACCTTGGCCTGAGCCATCACGTCGTCCACCGTCACGGTGGTGGAGCCTGCCGGGTACTGGGAGAGCCTGCCCCGCACAGCTTCTCCGACGATGCCCGAGAACAACGCCGACCGGGCCGGAGCGGCGTGATCGTTGACCTTCTCCAGAAGGTGCACGGTCACCGTGAAACGCGGCAGCCGACGGTCGCCCACCCGCACCATCGCGTCGGTGAAGCCTTCCGCCATGAGCGCGATGCGCCGCCGATCGGCGGCCGAGACGATTTCGTTGCCGACGGTCCTCATGGTCAGAACGGGCTGCGCGCGGTACGAGGCGAACGTCCGTCGTGGACTGTGATGGACCTCCAGTCTCCATTGACCGTGGACGTCGCCGGAAAGGGATTCCCTCGTGAAGGTCAGCGGCCAGTCCGCGGGCCGGTCGGAGAACCGGTCCACCGGGTAGTCCGCGTCCAGCGTCCGGGTCAGCAAGCGAGGAATCCCGATCCTCAACCCGGCGGCTATCTCCTCGTATTGTTCCACCGCCCCAGGGGCTGTGGCCCTCACACTGACGACAACCCGCAGGTCCAGTCCCTCACGATCGGTGTTCGACGTCGCCATCGCCAGGCGGACCACCGCTCGGGCCCCCTCGGCCAGGGCCGCGTCCGGCACCTCGGGGAACTCGCCGGTGAACCGGCCCCACATCGGCACCGAGACAACTGCCGAAGGATCCGGCGAGGTCTCCTGCGCCCCGCCACCCGGCGCGGAGAAGAAAGCGCCCACATCCTGCCCGCCCATTGCAGAAACCACGCCCAAGCCCGAGCCGAACACGCTCGGACCGCTCGTCGTCCCCGCTATCAACCCGGAGAAAGGCAGAGGATCGACGACCGTGCCCCACCCCGGCCCCAGCAGGAAGCCCTGGCCCGACGATGCAACAACCTCCCCAGAACCGCCACCGGCCAACACATCAAACCCGGCATTCCCACCGAACGACGTTGTTGCATCCCCACCCTCAACCCCCTCCATCCCGACACCCTCCCCAACCAGACCACCACCAAACACATCCAGACCACCACCAAACACATAACCGCTCATCAAGCCACCGTCGAACAAGCCATCGCCGATTGACCCGTTACCGGGGAAGACTCCGCCACCCACACCGCCACCCGGCGCGGAGAAGAAAGCGCCCACATCCTGCCCGCCCATTGCAGAAACCACGCCCAAGCCCGAGCCGAACACGCTCGGACCGCTCGTCGTCCCCGCTATCAACCCGGAGAAAGGCAGAGGA